>CACZJD010000060.1 GCA_902781325.1 uncultured Lachnospiraceae bacterium | reverse complement strand
TGACGAAGCTGATAAAGGAAAGATGGTCACCGGTTGGAAGACAATTAACGGCCGTAAGTATTATTTCGATCCTTCAGGTGCTATGGCAACCGGCTGGAGAAAGGATGGCGGCTACTGGTATTTATTCGGTCCCGGCGGCAATATGCTGACTGATTGGCAGCAAGTCGGTAGTGATTGGTACTATCTGCTCGATGACGGCAAAATGACAACCGGCTGGATTACCAATGATGGAAAGGATTATTACCTTGATCCGACGCACGGCGGAGCAATGGCTAACACACCCAGAAGGGTTGAAAAAAGAGATGGCAGCGGCTATGAGTACTACTTCTTCTACTCGACCGGAAGTTTAGGTAAAGGAGAGGGCTGGAAGTGGAACGATGGCTATTATTACACACATGAAGATGGTTCTCTCTACAGAAATACGACGCTCACGATTGATGGGATTAGATACCAGTTCGATGAATACGGCAGATGGGGCGATGCCATGGATAATAAAGCCCAGGGCTACAGCAGCAGCACCAGATACCTGATCCTTGTGGACAAGACTAAGTTTAAGGTCCGTGTCTATCAGGGAAGCAGGGGCAACTGGACACGAATCAAGGACTGGAGATGCACACACGGCGGTTCAGACACACCCAACGGCGTATTTACCATCGATGATCATGTTACAAAGCGCGATGCTAGATATGGCTGGGCAGACTTTGATTATTCAAGTGCTGCATATGCATGCCATATCTCCGCAGGTAACTATTTCCACTCGATCCTGTATAATAAAGGAACCAGAGGAAATCCTTACAACCAGAGCGGTAATATCCTTGATCCGAAAATGGGAACAACCTACTCTCACGGCTGCATCAGACTTGAACTGGATAATGCTAAGTGGGTTTGGGACAACATTCCTTTTGGAACAAGAGTAGTTGTTTATAATTCCTGATTGCAGAATCAGTAATAAGAAATAATACTGGATGGTGCTGTCCTGCAGGACAGCACCATCTTTTTCTCTGTTGTATTGGCTTGAAAGTGCTTTTTAGTTATAATGAATAAAGCATTAAGATTATTAACGGGACAGGAGGACAGACCTTGAATATCATCGTGACAGGAGGAGCCGGTTTTATCGGATCCAATTTCGTTTTTTATATGCTGGAAAGACATCCTGAGGACAGGATCATATGTGTGGACAGCCTTACTTATGCGGGAAACCTTTCTACATTGGAATCCGTGATGGACAATCCTCAGTTTCGCTTCGTGAAGCTTGATATCCGCGACAGAGAGGGAGTAGACCGGCTGTTTGCAGAGGAAAAGCCTGAGGTCGTGGTAAATTTTGCCGCGGAATCCCACGTTGACCGCTCTATTGAAAATCCCGGCATTTTCCTCGAGACGAATATTATGGGGACAGCCGTGCTGATGGATGCCTGCAGGAAATACGGGATCGAGAGATTCCATCAGGTATCAACTGATGAGGTTTATGGAGATCTTCCTTTGGACAGACCGGATCTTTTCTTTACAGAGGAGACGCCGATTCATACCAGCAGTCCTTACAGCACATCGAAGGCTTCCGCAGACCTGCTTGTCCTTGCATATCATAGGACCTATGGCCTTCCGGTGACGATCAGCCGCTGCTCCAATAACTACGGACCCTACCAGTTCCCGGAGAAACTGATCCCGTTGATGATCGCCAATGCGCTGCATGATCAGCCGCTGCCTGTATACGGAGAGGGCCTCAACGTCAGAGACTGGTTGTACGTAGAGGATCACTGCAAGGCGATCGACCTGATCCTCCGGGGAGGACGGGTCGGAGAGGTCTACAATATCGGCGGCCACAATGAGATGAGGAATATCGATATTGTGAAACTGATCTGCGCGGAACTCGGAAAGCCGGAGAGCCTGATCACCTATGTGACAGACCGCAAGGGACATGATCAGCGCTACGCCATCGACCCCGCCAAGATCCACGCGGAACTTGGATGGCTTCCGGAAACAATGTTTAAAGACGGAATTAAGAAGACGATCCACTGGTACTTGGACAACCAGGAATGGTGGGAGACGATCCGTTCCGGGGAGTACCGGAACTATTATGAGAAGATGTATGGAAATCGGTAAAATAAGTCCTCAGAAATCGAAAGGTTTCTGAGGACTTTTATAATGCGCTGTTTTATGGACCGGCAGAGCGGTTTACAGGCGGGAGACAATTACTCCCAGAATGATGATGGCGACGCCGAGAGCTCTGCGGCGGGACACCTTCTCCTTAAGGATCAGGACACCCATGATGAAGACCCAGACGAAGCTGGTTGCCGTGATGCAGGGCATTACGGACACCGGTACATGGATCAGAGCCACCTGGTTGATCACCAGGGTCGAGAAGAGGAGGCCGTAGGAAATAATGACGCGGGGATTCAGAAATTTACGCAAAAAACTGCTCCTGCGGGCTTCTGTGATGTTGGCCTGTTTCTTGAGGATGATCTGACTCAGCGCTGTGACGAAGGCGGCAAAGATTGCGGCTCCGTAACAGAAGGCCGGGGTAAACAATTCGGAATTCATAGTTTTCTCCTTTTTGGATCCGGCGGGAGCAGTCAGTTCGATTTTTCGTCGCTGATGCTGATGACCATGCCGATCGTTATGACGATAATGCCCAGAATCTGTTTCCAGGTAATGGCTTCATGAAAGATCACCCTTGCCCATACGAAGATCAGAATGTAACTGAAACCTCTCCTGAGATAAGCGGTGGTCAGCGGGAGCTTTTCCAGGATCAGCTGCCAGCAGACCGCGTAGAAGCCCAGGATCAGCACAGCAAGGCAGAACCAGGCGATGTAACCGGCGGACATGAACGGATATCTGCCGCCGAGTTTGAGACAGGGAGAGGTCAGGCTCTCCATGAATACGGCGACGATCGCCAGGAGTATAATATTACTTCGTTTACTGAGAAATCTATCTAACACGTCTGAACCTCATTCCCAAATCAATGGTTTAATGCCGTCAGCAGTTTCCGTTTCGACCTGAAGCAGTTCACGGACATGTGCGGCACGTTCGTTGAAGGTGTCGCGGTCCGGCGCACTGATGATCAGAGCCAGCCGGGATGTCTTGTCGGTGTGTCCCTCTTTGTTTTCGATGCCGGCTTTGAGTTTGCCAAGCTGATTGCGGTGAACATAGGGAAGAGCCTGCACTTCTTCTACTCCCTGTACACGCAGTACTTTACCGGTAGGTATATAGAAAGCGAGGTATCCGCAGACGCACTGCTGGGGAAGGATTTCAGGAAGTCCTTTCTGTTTGCCGGTGGCAATATCGAGAAGGAAGCCCTCTGTGTCGAGACCGCAGGAGTAGTGGATCAGGTCGGAGGAGATAAACACTCCGCCGCCCCTTGCGGCTGTTTCGATCAGATAGATATCGTCGCCGTCCATGATGAATTCGCTGTGGGTGAGTCCCTGTTTGAGGCCAAAGCCCGTGATGATCTTCGTGTTCAGGTCGAGAACGCGCTGCCGGAGCTTGTCATCTGCCGTTGTGGGGAAAATGCGGCTTTTGGCAGCAAAAGCATCGGGCAGGTCAAAATAGAGAGTGTCGCCGATACATGCGTTTTCAAATTCGAAGTCTACGGCAATGCCTTCTACTACGAATTCACGTCCGGTGGCATAGCGCTCGATCAGGACCTGATGGCCCGAGGACCAGCGGGCGGCCTCTGCATATTTTGACAGGAGATCATCCTCGCTGCGGCAGATCTGCACGCCTCTGCTTCCCTGGGTATCCAGGGGCTTTATAATGATGTCTCCGCCGATCTCTCTGTAGAAACTCAGCCCCTCTTCCGCAGAGGATACTGTGCGGTGGGGCAGCAGCTTAATGCCGAGCTGCGCCATGCGGTCCCTCATGAGGCTCTTGTCGGTGAAAAGGCGGCCGGTCTCAGAGCCGATGCCGGGAAGGCCCAGGTTCTCCGCGACGTAAGCGACAGAACGGACCGCGATGTCGGTCTGATCGGTTATTACGCCGCAGATCGAGTGCTCCCGCGCGTAAGCCAGGATCGCTTTCTCGTCCCGGACATCGATGAGCAGGGAATCCGTGATATATGGTTTAAAAGCGTCGGAGATCACCGGCGCGGCGAGCAGGACATTGTAGGATTGAGATGCCCTCTGCACGAGCGGAAGCTGGAAATCGCCTGCTCCGATTATAAGTATGTTCTGCATTTATGTATCCTCTTTCTTCCCGTCAGTCTGCCCGTAGATGTCGCGGATCACGAACTGTGGGGAGTTATTCAGGGAGATATAGATCCTTCCTATGTATTCACCAATCAGTCCCAGCATGAACATGATCATTCCGCCGATGAACAGGATGATGGACATGAGGGAACTGTATCCGATCGCCACATTGGGATTGACGAGCTTGTGGACGACGGTGTAGACGACCATCAGCATGCCGATGAAGGCGAAGGTGATGCCGCAGGTTGTCGCAAAACGAAGGGGCTTGACAGAAAAGGCCGTGAAACTGTTCATCCACAGGGCAAAAGACTTCCTGAAGCTGTAGTGGCCGACTCCTATAGTGCGTTCCCGCTCCTCCATCTCCACATTCACCACGTTCTTCGTGGAGCGGAGCATAAGGCCCGAGAGATAGGGGTAGGGATTCTTGTACTTGATCACTTCATCCTTGACAAAGCGTTTCATGACGGAGAAATTTGAGAATTTCAGATCTTTGTCCTTGCCAAGGAGCCAGGTGGCGACCGCGTCGTTGACCTTGGAGCCGAAATTCTTGAAGGCGGACTGGGTCTTGTGAGGATATTTGGCAATGGCGACGTCAGCGTCTCCGTTCAGAAGGGGATCCATAAGATCCCAGAGCCTGTCGGTCGGACACTGCTGGTCATCGTCAATAAAGACAACATAGTCACCATCCGCATAATGACAGCCGCAGATCAGCGCATTGTGGCGCCCGCCGTTCTTGGCGAGGTCGATGGCGATAACATGGGGATCATTTTCCGCCTCTTTTCTGATAACAGAAAGCAGATTATCAGGTGAGCAGTCATTAACTGCAATGATTTGATAAGTAAAATCAGGCCGTTCCGAGACGACCTGACGAATTTCATCTATAACGAGCCCCACGGACCCTTCGCTGTGGTAACACGGAATGACGAAGCTGATCAGCTTCTTACCGCTCTTATGAATCGTGTCAATATTCACTGATGACTCCTGTTCTTATGCAAAATAGGAAAGAACCGTTTCGATCACTCTGCCGCGGTCTTCTTCGGTCATGCCGTAATACAGAGGCAGTCTGGTCAGACGGTCGCTCTCGGAGGTGGTATAGACATCTTCTCCGCAGAAGCGGCCGAAGCGCCTGCCGGCAGGAGAAGAGTGCAGCGGTACATAGTGGAATACGCTGCTGATCTCGCGCTCACGGAGATAGTTGATAAAATCAGTCCTCTGACGCAGATCTTTAAGTTTTATATAGAACATATGCGCATTATGCACGCATTCTTCGGGAATCGTCGGAAGAGTCAGCTTTCCTTCTGCTGCCAGAGGAGAGAAGGCCTCATTGTAGGCGTTCCATGTCGCGAGCCGGTTTTCATTGATGCGGTCCGCTTCAAGAAGCTGCGCCCAAAGATAGGCGGCGTTCATGTCGCTCGGCAGATAACTGCTTCCGTATTCGACCCACGTATATTTGTCCACCTGCCCTCTGAAGAAGCGGGCGCGGTCGGTTCCTTTTTCTCTGAGGATCTCGGCGGGTTCAAGATCTTCTCTGTGATTAAGGACCAGCGCGCCGCCTTCGCCCATAGAGTAGTTCTTGGTCTCGTGGAAGGAATAGCAGCCGAAATCACCGATCGTACCGAGAGCTTTTCCCTTGTAGGAAGACATGACGCCCTGGGCGGCATCTTCTATGACCTTCAGCCCGTGTCTGCGGGCAATCTCCATGATCGTATCCATCTCACAGGAGACACCTGCATAGTGGACAGCCATAATAGCCTTGGTCTTATCTGTGATGGCTGCCTCTATCTTAGTCTCGTCGATATTCATTGTGTCGGGACGGATATCGATAAAAACCGGTGTGGCACCGGTCAGTACGATGGAGGTTGCGGTGCTTGAAAAAGTAAAACTTGGAAGGATCACTTCGTCACCCTTCTCAAGGCCGCACAACAGCGTTGCCATTTCGAGAGCAGTGGTGCCGCTGGTGGTCAGAAGAGCACCGACCGCGCCGAAGCGGTTCTCGATCCATGCGTTGCATTTCTTTGTAAACTGTCCGTCCCCGCAGATCTTGTGCGCGTCAATAGCCTCCTGTACATAGGAAAGCTCTGTGCCGATGTAGGGCGGAATATTAAAAGGTATTTTTGCCATAAGTGAATGCCTCTTTCTTATTACATTATCGTCATTATACTATTATAAAACGGATTTTCCTATATGTTTCTTTTTTGTTGTAAACAGACTGCTGCTAAGCTGCAGAGCAGGGATCCGGCAAGCTGAGGCTCCTTGCTTTTCCAAAGAACATACGATAGAATTACGATGATATTCAGGGGGAGAAATGTACAGCACAGATTCCGCGAAAGAGGGATGCAGCCAAAGAACAGAATCCGCCCTGCCGGAGGCGTAAGATGGTTATTGAATGTATCGGCCTTCCCGGAAGCGGAAAAGCGGAGCTGATGAAGCTCGTCGGGAAGGAATTGGAGAAAAGGGAAGTCGATTATATCAATGTTTCATTAAAGATGAAACACAATATAATCTGGAAACTGATGGGGGCAGCGGCAGGATTGCTGATCTATCTGAATTCAGATGCAAGGTGGCTCAGGGACAGACTGCGCGAGATCCTGAGGGGAGAAGGAGGATCTCAGAGCAGGTATGGGATCAGCGGGGATCCGGAGAGACTGATCAGGGCCATTGCAGTTTATGCATTCTGGTACCGGAGGTTCATAAGATCACACAAACTGTACCTTTTTGACGAGGGGATGATCCATCTGATCACTATGTTCTGTGCGGATCATAAGATCAGTGATGAGACCTTCAGAAAGATCGTTGTAGCGTCTGAACGAGGAATCCGCAAAGCAAGGCTTGTAATACTCAGTAAGGTGCCGGTAGAGGAGGCGCTGCTCTCCATGGATACAGGAGAGGGATCCGAAAAGATCTTCGGGAAAACAGAAGGCGAAGACCGAGCCGAACTGTTCAGAGAGTGGGACCGGTTTACCGAAGTATATAAATCATGTTTTCGGGTTTTGGAGATTCAAAGCGGCGAAGAAAAACGGAAAAAGATGTCCCGTGTATTTGGGAGAATCCGGCAGATTCTTTCCGAAACAGATATTTAACAGAAAACGGAGTTGTATCAATATGCTTTTGTCTTATTTTCGTGCAGCATTTGCAGACGATGGAAAAAAGAGATTCTATTATGTTGTCTACACGCTGGCATTTTTTACCCTGTCGCTTCTTTGTTTCTCGCCTTTTTTTATAAAAGGAGTCTCTTTCATCTGGGAGCATGACGGCTGGAAGCAGCATTATCTGGCTCTTTTCTATTATGCCAAGTATCTTCGGGGGATCATTAGGCATCTTTTAATTGATCACCGTCTGGTCATTCCGGATTTTGATTTTTACATCGGAGAGGGAACGGACATTGTAAATGCCCTGCATTATTATGTGATCGGGGATCCGCTTGCTCTTTTATCTGTCTTTGTACCCACTCGGTACATGCATTATTTTTATACATTTCTTTCAATCTTCAGATTATATCTCGCGGGAATGGCTTTTTCAGAGCTGTGTTTTGGGACAGAACAGAGAAACAGAATCGGGATCCTGTCCGGTGCCATGGCATACAGTTTCAGCAGCTGGGTTATAAACTGTGCTGCAGGGCATCCGTATTTTAATAATCCATTGATCTATTTTCCGTTGATGATATTGGGGATCGAAAAGATCATCAGAGGGAAGAAGCCTTATCTGTTTATTATAATGGCTGCTGTTTCCGCCGCCAGCAATTTCTACTTCTTTTATATGATAGTACTGCTGGCTGTCCTGTATGCGGTCACCAGACTTGCTCTTTTGTATAAAGATCAGCTCAGGCAAGGGGTTCTTGTACTTCTTCGTATGGGCGTCTTTGCCGTGATCGGAGTATGTATTGCGGGAATTATACTGCTTCCTGTTCTGATGTTATTTTTGCATGACAGCAGACTCTCTGTCTCACAATCATTCCAGTGGCGGTATCCGATGACTCATTACAGTAGTCTGCCGTCGGTTTTTACCACTGTTTCGTCATCATTCTGGCTCTGTATAGGTGTTTCGGCACCTGCTATTCTGGCGATATTTCTTCTGTTTGTAAAAAGAAACAGGGATATTCTGCTGAAAATACTGTTTGTGATCAGCTTAGTTATTATCCTTCTGCCGATCGGAGGCAGGCTGCTGAATGGCATGTCCTATGTAAGCAACCGATGGTCGTGGGCCTTTGCGCTGCTGTGCTCTTATATTCTTGTCAAAGAATGGAATGATCTTTTGTCTCTGTCCGTAAAGGAGTGGACCCTGCTTTTGCTCTGCAGTGTGATACTCTCGGCATGCTGTATGCTGTTTGAATATTCTAAAGGCCTTCGTACGGTTTTGGCGCTGATTTTGCTCGCCGTCGCGCTCGTTGTTGTTTTTAAACGTATTCAGGATCCCAAAAGACTTGTACTCAGGCAGGTTATGCTGTTTATGCTTGTTGCTGTCGGATCCGGAAGTCTGGCTTTTTGGTACTATACTCCCTTCGGAGACAATTATATTGCCAAGTGCAAAAAGAATGCCTCGATTTCAAAAGAACGGAACAATAATGAGGCAGTTACTATTAAAAACCTCTCGGATTATCCATATACAAGGATTTCCGGCACATATTTGAACAATAATATCAATATTTTGGAAAGTATATCGAGTACACAATATTATTGGACAATTTCAAATCCATATGTAAACAGGTTTAGAGATGCGGTATCGATCAGAGAACCCAGACTGTTTTCCTTTAAAGGATATGACAATCGCACGTCTCTGCTGTCGCTCTCTGCAGTACAGTATTTCTCAGCCTCGGCGGGCAGTAAACAGAATCTTCCATATGGATATAAACTGATCAACGATGAGCATAAGAACTATGCGGTTTATGAAAATGAGTATGTCCTTCCGCTGGCCTACTGCTATGATACGTATTTTAACAGGGAGTTATGGGAAGCATTTAATCCTGTGCAAAGACAGCAGGCTCAGATGGAGGCGGCATTTGTTGATGGAAAGATTGAAGGGATAAGTGTCCTGGAGTCCGAAATACCGGATTATATCATTCCATATGAGATCGAAGATGGGAACGAAGGCGTCACGAAGACTGCAGACGGTTTTGTGGTGACGGAAAAAGGCGCACAGATCAGATTGAACCTGAAGCAGGTGAAAAGCGGTGCAGAAAACTATATAGGTGTTAAGGGCCTGCGGTTTCATCCTACTCCCAGATATGATCTGTATTTTGGTGATCAATCCGTCGATCCGGCCAATCTGTATGACGAAACAGAGTGGGAGAAGCTTGATGAGAGCACACAGATTGCTCTGAAAAAAGAAAAGTTTTATTGGAATCCCATTCAAGACGTAATAATCGGCCTGGAGTCCTCCTCCGGATCGGGCAATGAGATAGAGTATCTTCAGCCGGAGTCCGCATTTTCCGGAGGACGACATGATTTTATTGCCAACTTCGGATATTCGGAAGAGAGCATTACCGGGATTACGATCACTTTCCCCGCCGAGGGAATATACTATATGGATGACCTGCAGGTATATTGTGTTCCCATGGGCAACTATGCGGAAAAGATCAGGAAACTGCAGGAAAATACACTGCAGAATATTCAGGTAGGAACGGATACGGTGGCCGGTGATATAACTCTGGACCGGACGAAACTGCTGTGTCTGGCAGTGCCGTTCTCAACAGGCTGGGAGGCTTTCATAGACGGCAGCAAAACCGAAGTCTACTGCCTGAATGAAAGATATATGGGAATCCTGATCCCTTCCGGCGAGCATAGTGTTCAGTTTCAGTATTCCATGCCGTATAAGAAAGCGGGATTGGCCGTTTCTCTTTTGGGAATCGCGGCTTTTGCGGCATGCATCTTTATAATTGAGCGAAAGAATTCTCAATCCGGGACAATAAAATAGCCGGTTAATTGTTAACTGCCCTGAAATAAGAGTCGATGCCGTTTAAAAGGCCGCTCACCATTTTTTCCTGATAGACGGGGGTCTGCATAAGCTGATCCTCGCGTGCATTGGTCATATAGCCGAGTTCGATCAGGGTAGTGGGTACTTTGCTCCAGTTGTTTGCGATCATATCATCCCGCTCCCAGACGCCTTCGTTATAACAGTCGACAGCATTTATGTATTCTCTGAGAATGAGATCTGACAGCTGCCGGGACCTCTTATACATCTCGGGGACAAATTCATTGTTTCTGGTGATGCAGATGGTCATAGCTCCGTTTTGCGAGGGCGTTTTGGGGGCGGCGTTTGCGTGGACTCTGAGGAAGAGTGCAGCATTGCTGCTGTTTGCCACTTTCGCGCGGTCAACGCAGCTGTACTTGCCGTTGTTGGTGGTGCGGACCATGACGACTTTATAACCTCTTGCTTCCAGCTTCTCTTTCAGTTTAAGAGAGACATCGAGGACCAGTTCATATTCATGAAGTCCGTTTGTGACGCTGACAGCGCCATAGTTATCGGCATCTTTCATATCGTCGGAGCCGGGACCTACCGGTACCTTCCAGTCCGGGATCTCCGAGGAGTGGCCCGGATCGATCACGATCACATTTTTCGAAGCCCAGTCTTCCTGCAGAGCGCCTCCCATGCCAAAATAGCACGCTTTGCCGTCAATCAAATGGAAACCGCGCAGCATAGTTCCTTCGCCGCCGCAATCCGCCAGCACGCCGCCATCGGCCAAAAAATAGGTTTGGTCCCCGATCGTCCGCCAGCCGGTCGCCATAGCGCCGTCCGCATCCAGGAAATACCAGTAATTTCCGATCTTTTGCCATCCCGTCAGCATAGCACCCCCGGGACTCATGAGATACCAATAGCCGTCAACCTTCCTCCAGCCGGTTGCCATAGCACCTGAAGGATCGAAATAATACTTACGGCCGTTAATTGTCTTCCAACCGGTGACCATCTTTCCTTTATCAGCTTCGTCA
>CACZJD010000059.1 GCA_902781325.1 uncultured Lachnospiraceae bacterium | reverse complement strand
AGTGGTTATCCTTTATTTGATCATTACTGCAGCCGTATGGAAATACCAGTCCCGGCATGCACAGACATGGGGATCGCGGATCGGAATCGGACTCATTTACGGGGCCGCCGCCATTGCCGCGACACATCTCGGCATCAATGAAAAATACATGATATTGAATGTCCGTGACATCGGTCCACTTGCGGCGGGTCTCTTTTTTGACCCCTTTGCAGGAATCATAGCGGGAGTGCTCGGCGGTGCTGAGCGATTTTACGCAGGTATGTTTCTGGGAATGGCAAGTTTTTCGACTGTTGCCTGCAGTCTGACAACAATGCTTGCAGGAATCTTTGGCGCGCTTATGAGAGTCTTTTTTTACAGAGGGAAAAGGGCGCCGGCAGGACAGTCCTTCTTTATAGGCGCCGTAATGGAAGACTTTCACATGTACGCGGTCCTTCTGACACACAGGGATAATATGAACAGGGCCTATGAAGTGGTCAGGAATTGCGCTGTTCCGATGATCCTTTTCGGGGGCTTGGGGCTTATGGCCTGTTCGACTGTCATTTGTCTGGTGTCCGGGGAGGACAGGAAGAGAGTGTCCATTTTTGATCGGGAAAGGACGCCGATCGCCAGACGATTTGCGCGAAGACTCCTTGCAGTCACTTTTGCGATTTTCGTTATCAACCATGTAATGGACTATAATTTCCAGGAGAGAAACGCACTTCAGGATGCAGAGGCCTACCTTCAGTACATGGGGGATGAATTCAAGAGATTTTACGATGAACAAGGCAGAGATATGGAGAAAACAGCGGAATATCTGCCTTATATCAGCATTGGCAGCTCTGATACCATTATGTACCTCATTTTCAATGAAGAAGGGGATGAAGTGGGGGGAATGTACGATGATGAAGACGGCCCGCTGGATATCGATGGCGATGGCCTGCAAAAAATAAAGAATAACCTGGGCGAGGGCGTCTTCATATGGAAGTCTCCGTTTGAGGATGAAGACGACATGGCATGCGTGTCATTTGTGCTGGACAAACCGAAGAACCTGTATATGGTGCTCGCAATGTCGTATGAAGCGATGATGCAGTCCCAAAGCAATAAGATTTATGAGATCTTCCTGTCAGATGTACTGCTGTTTTCGGCGCTTTTTATGCTGATCGTAGTACTGGTGGAAACCCTGGTGTGCCGGAATCTGAAATCCGTAAATAACTCTTTGCAAAAGATAATCAGAGGCAATCTGGATGAGGTGGTCACGGTGCGCGAATCCGTGGAGTTTTCCCTTCTTTCGGATGACATTAACCAAACGGTGACGACGCTTAAGGGGTATATCAATGAAGCCGAGAGACGAATGGAGGAGGAACTGAAACTTGCGACCTTCATTCAGGAATCAGCGCTGCCGCATGTATTTACATCCTCCAGAAAGGATTTTGAGATTTACGCTCTCATGAAACCGGCCAGGTATGTCGGCGGTGATTTCTATGATTTCTTCTTTACGGATACCAATAAACTGGCGCTGGTCATTGCCGATGTTTCGGGGAAAGGAATTCCGGCCGCGCTGTTCATGATGCGCGCCAAGACGGCGATCTCAAACGCTGCCCGTATGGGCAAGTCTCCCTCTGAGACACTTTATGAAGTTAACAATTCTCTCTGCGAAGGCAACGAAGCAGAGATGTTTGTTACAGCGTGGGTGGGCATCATAGATCTTGAATCAGGACTTATGAATTGCGCTAACGCGGGCCATGAATTCCCTGTGTTCTGTCATGCGGGCGGCGAATATGAGCTTATAAAAGACGTTCACGGACTGGTTCTCGGCGCTATGGAAAATGTGCCCATGAAAGAGTACACGCTGCAGATGAACCCGGGTGACAGACTATTCGTCTACACGGACGGCGTGCCGGAGGCGATAGACAGGGACGAGAAAGCATATGGAACAGAGCGTCTCGTGGCCAAACTGAACGAACTCAGAGAGGAGCCGCAAAAAGAGACTCTCGAGAAAACACACCATGACATTGTGAAATTTGTGGGCGAGGCGGAGCAGTTCGACGACATCACAATGCTTGGCTTTACCTACGTGGGTGGCGGAACGGACGTCGGGTGAACTTTTTGATACCGTAATTACAGAAAGCCCTGCCGGGACTAAGCCGGCAGGGCTTTTATTACTTGGATAACTTCATTGATGTATGATGTGTGCCTTGGGTTACTGAATACTGTTGTCATCGCCCTGATCGCTGCCAAAGACGAGTTCCGGGCCCTCTACAGGGGGAAATTCGTCATTCGCTTCTTCTGCCGCCTGTGCCTTAGCTTCTGCTGCTTTGGCGGCCATTTCGTCACGCTGAGCCTGTGCTTGTGCCTCAGCCTCAGCCTTAGCCAGTGCCGCGGCCTCTCTGCGAGCTTGCTCAATAGCCTGGGTCTGTGCGGCTTCCGCAGCCTTGCGGGCCTCTCTCAGCGGCAGCAGCTTTCTCGGCTTCCATCTTTTTCTCACGCCGCGCGGCGAGCAGGATGCAGATCCATGTTACCAGCATGCTGAAGAGGCAGGCGCATCCGCAGATAAGAAGGATCCAGTTGGAGAAACCCGCTATTTTTCCTGTGATGACAGTGATATCGGACAGAACGCAGAAAGCACCGGCAATGCTCGCGAGGGAAATAACAAGGTTGAGAATCCAGACGGGATAGTCGAGGACTTTCATCTGAACGGTTCCCTGAAGGACCAGAACTCCGAGGATCAGAGATACGAGCCCTGTATAGATCTCGAAATTAGCAGTTACTTCATTTATGCGGATCAGGCCGATCAGACCCATCAGGACCAGCAGCGTTCCGAGCGCAAATCCATAGCGGTCGATTCGCCTGTAGTCGCCCGCCAGAAAGAAGGAAGCGATAGACGCGACACCGATGGCTACTATGCCGCCGCACAGGATCTGGCAGAGCGTGATGAGCGCCACTGATTTGCCGAACAGGAGCAGATAGCCAAGCGCTATAGCGACAGCGGCGAGAAGAATCTGTGAGATTACACTGCTTTTACTGGTTGAAGATTTCATGATCATAGTCCCCCTAAGTTTTAACAGTTTACCACTCTGATAGATAAATGGAGATAATTTTTGTCGAGTTTTATGTATAATAGTGGGTAGGGAATTACGTGTTTAATAGTATGCAGGGACTTTTTTGATCCGGCGCTTTTATGAAGGGAATTCAGTGATCCGGCGCTTTTGCACTTTAAGGAAGGAGAGAGGCGGTGGAGAGAAATCTTTGGAAGCGGATCATGATCGGAGTTAGTGTACCTGCCATGCTTGTTCTGCTGTGTATTTATGAATATCAGGGCGGAAACGGGATGGAGTGCATGTTCTACCGATATACAGGGCTGTACTGCCCGGGCTGCGGATCGGGCAGGGCTGTCAATGCTCTGTTCCACGGCCGCTTTGCGGAAGCAGTGTCATACAATATTTTGCTTCCGATCCTCGGGATCCCGTGTCTGTTCGTACCAGACCGGTCAGTATATCGCAGAGAACGGCAGTTATACTGACAGCCGTCATTGTTGTATACTGGATTCTGAGGAATGTACCTGCGTTCAATGTTTTGGCTCCCTGATGCCGGGACGGGATATGACGAGCGGTGCGTGCCTGGTTTCAGGATGTGCCGGGCGTAAGAAAACTCATCCTCTGGGGTGGGGGAAATATTAAATCAATAATCCATCCTCTGGGGTGGAGTAAAATAGAAAAGAGGGAGGCTGATACTATGAAAATATGTCCTTACTGCCACAATGAAAACGAGAACAACAATAAGTTCTGCAACTTCTGCGGGGCGCCGTTTGAAAATGATGCGCCTAAGGCGGATAATGCTGCTGCCGAAAGCGTGCCGGAGTTCGAGCCGATCGATAATCAGCCGCAGGAGAGTCCTGTGCCGGCGCAGGAGAGCGAGGTTCCCGTCTATAACAACTATGATTTTGGCGCGAATAATAGGACTGTAACGCCGATACCGATCGGCGGGTATGTTGCGTGGAGCATTTTTGTGCTTTTGTTCTGCACGATCCCGGGTGTTGCGGCGCTCATCTATGTGCTGCGGATCAATAAGGCCACTACGCTTGAAGAGCAGTTAAAGACATTGGATACAGCAAAGAAGATCCTTATAGTCGGTACAGTGCTGGCCGTGCTTAATCTTGTAAACATTATCGTTCAGAATATGTGAGTGAGAGGATGACTCCCCCGGGCGCTGCGGCACCCGGGGGTTTTCGGGAAGGTGAGACCTCGAGTATTGAGACCTCGAGTATCGAGTATTGAGACCTCTGGGGTATTGAGACCTCTGGGGTATTTGGGGTATTGTTTGGGGTATTGAGACCTCTGGGGTATTAAGACCTCTGGGGTAGGGTGCCGCAAAATGAAGCACCCCAGAGGTCGGGATTTCGGGATTTTTGAGGAGGCTGGATATGGCTTTGAAAGACTTTTGGAAGAATAATCCGATCAATAACAGAAACACACCTGGCAATGGCTCCGCTGGAGGCGGTCAAAAACCTGACGGAGAGAAAATAGCGAGCAGACTGAGTGCTATTTTGATCCCGGTAGTTGTGGTACTTGTCCTTATCAGAGTATTGGCAGGGTCATTTTATACCCTTTCTGAGACGGAAAGCGCTGTCGTAACGACGTTGGGACAAGCCACGGTCAATAACAACAAAGGCCTGCAGTTCAAGATTCCTTTCATTCAGGAAGTGACCAAGATCAACACCACGGTCCGCAGTTTTGAGGTCGGCTACGAGGAGAGCAGTGACGGTAGCTACCGGAACGTGGAGAGTGAGTCCACCATGATCACTTCGGATATGAACTTTGTGGATATCGACTTCTATGTGACTTATCAGGTCACCGATCCGCTGCAGTACATGTATGCCTCAGAGGTACCGGAGCTGATCCTCAAGAATCTGATTCAGAGTACTATCCGTGGAACCGTCAGCGCCTATACCGTGGATTCTGCGCTGACTACAGGTAAGTCGGAGATCCAGCAAAACATCAAAAACATCGTGATGGACGAACTGGAAGAGCAGAATATTGGACTGTCGTTAATCGACATTTCGATTCAGGATGTCGAACCTCCCACGGATCAGATCAAGGAGGCGTTCTCTGAGGTTGAGAATGCAAGGCAGAACAAGGAATCCGCTCTGAACGAGGCTAACCAATATCGAAACGAGCAGCTTCCCGCGGCTGAAGCTAAAGCCGATAAGATCATCCAAAAGGCGGAGGCGCAGAAAACTGCACGCATCAACGAGGCGAACGGTCAGGCTGCACGCTTTAACAGCGAGTACAGCGAGTATATCAAATACCCGCTGATCACCAAGCAGCGTATGTTTTATGAGGCGATGGAGGAGATTCTGCCCGGCGTTAAGATCATTATCAACAATGATGAGGCGGGGACAACCCAGAGAATGTATTTGGGTGATCTGGATGGATCTTTTACGGATTCAGCGACCTCTGATTCAGCGACCTCTGGGGTCGGGGCCACGGCTTCTGATTCATCAGCGCAGTTGGGAGGTGAGCAGTAATGAAGAAGCATATAGGAAAAATTCTGGTTGCCCTGGTTGTTGTTTATCTCCTTGTTAACATGGCGGCGGTCATCACTTATCCCAACCAGTACAAGGTCATTAAGACAATGGGCAAAATATCGAGAGTCACCACAGAGCCCGGATTTTCTTTCAGAATTCCACTGATACAAAGCGAGACTACGATTTCCAAGGCAAGGCAGCTCTATGATATAGCACCTACTGAGATCTATACTTCAGATAAGAAAAAGATGGAAGTTGATGCCTATATCATTTGGCGGGTAACAGATCCTGTTAAGTTCACACAGACATTGAACTCATCCACGGCGAGCGCAGAAAGCAAGATCAGCGCAATGGTTTATGGTTCACTAAAGGCTACCGTTTCCAGCACTTCGCAGGAGGAACTGATCGCTTCGAGGGACGCAGCTTTGGACAAAACGGAAGAGGATGACGCGTTGGACGTGGAGGTCCAAGACATTACCTCTGAGGACCTGAAAGAGGATACCGAAGCGAGCTCTGGGGCCGGTTCAACCGGAGCGGCCGGTACAGAGACGACAGGGACGGAATCGAAAGAGCAATCAAAAGAGACGGAAGACGGCATGACAGTCATCGATGAGAACACCAGAGTCATTTCTCTTTCGAACAAGATTCTTGAGCAGTTGAATAAGGATTATGATCCGGAACAATATGGTATTGAGATTCAAATGGTCAAAATCAAGAAACTTGATCTTCCGGACGAAAACAAGGATGCTGTCTACAACCGCATGATTACTGAGCGTAAAAACATCGCTGCAGCCTACAAAGCTCAAGGCGAATCCGAAGCGCAGAAAATACGAAACACTACCGACAGGGAGACAGCAGTCATGCTGTCTGAAGCGGAAGCTACGGCTGACAGACTTGAAGCGGAAGGTGAGGCCGAATACATGCGTATCCTTTCCGATGCTTATAATGACCCCGACAAAGCAGAGTATTACCTCTTCGTACGCCAACTGGACGCAGCTAAAAAGAGCCTGGAAAACGGGAACACTACGCTTTTCCTTGACAGTGATTCACCGCTTGCGAGCATTTTCGAGCAGTAGACCTCTTACTCACGACCCCAGAGGTCAGATTTTCCGACCTCTTACTCACGACCCCAGAGGTCAGATTTTGAGAGGTCAGATTTTGATATACACAGGGTAAGTGGAAGGAGGAGATATGAACGCGATTATTATTGAAGTAGATGGTCTTATTGCAGAAATGAAAGCATTAGATAAATTCAACGATGATGTTTTTATTCAATATTTTGAAAAGGTTGGGGAAATGCAGGAACGGCTTTCTGAATTAGAAAAAACGAATAAGTTGTCTTCTGTAGAGTACAAGGACTGTTCTGATAAGCTGTCGAAGGCTTTTGAGAAACTGAAAGGAAAACTATCGTTTTGCACACTTTAGGAACCCTTTACTATAGGGACTGCGGTCTCAGAGGCCTTAGAATTTCAGGGGTAGAGGATGACCCCAGGGTAGAGGATGACCCCAGAGGCCAAAGATATAAAAGATATACCAGAGGCCATAGATATAGATAGGCCATAGTTTAGATAGTAGATAGAAGGGAAGAGGTACGCCCGATGAGCACATACGTGTGCAGCGATATCCATGGTCAATATAACTTGTATAAAACCATGTTAAATGAGATCAATTTCACCTCAGAGGACCATCTTTATATTCTTGGCGATATGATTGATCGAGGTGAGGACGGCATTCGTGTTCTGCAGGACGTTGCCTCGCGCCCTAATGTTACATGCCTGCTTGGCAACCACGAGTACATGATGTGGAATTATATCAGCCATTATGTTTTTAAGGATCTGAACT
Source organism: uncultured Lachnospiraceae bacterium (assembly GCA_902781325.1). Classification (GTDB taxonomy): domain Bacteria; phylum Bacillota; class Clostridia; order Lachnospirales; family Lachnospiraceae; genus CAG-791. Next base: position 7,273 of record CACZJD010000059.1, on the reverse strand, counting down.
GGCTGAATCCTTCCAATGGCGGAACACAGACTCTCTCAGAATATCGAAAACTCACGCCTGCCGACAAATCCTCTGTCAAAGAATACCTCGCCCAACTATTCCTCCAAGTTGAACTGACAGTGGAAGGTAAGACGTTTCTGTTGTCCCATTCATCCTTCCTTCCCGATCATGGCACTATCAGATGGCGTGATAAGCCGTTGACCGCACACGACGTGGCGCATGTGGTATGGTATTCTCCGTGGCGATCTTTTGAACATACAGATCCCGCAAAATATAGAACTGACAACAGATACCATATTATTGGGCATGTTCCGGTCATGATGATTGACGACAGATACTGGCAGGGAAACCGCATGCCTGAAATGCCCGTATTTTACCATGATCCCGTTAACCGGATCATCAACATCGACCTTGGCTGCGCAATGATTCCGATAATTAAGTCTAATCCCGACAGATTTGAAGAGTCCTTCAAGAGAGTTCCGTCAATTTGTGTTCTCAATCTGGAAAATTTCGTTAAAGGGGTAGAGCCCGTAGCAACTTATATCAAGTAGGACATATCAAGTAGGAAACCTCTGGGGTGGTATGCCAAGTAGGAGACCTCTGGGGTGGTATGCTCAGTTCAAATGGCTTAGACTGCCAGCGCCAATGCTTTTTTGATCACACCATACGAGATTCCGGTTATCCTGCTGGCCTGCTTCATAGAGATATGTGCTTTGCGCATACTGCATAACACATTGTCCCGGCGATCGATATCAAGTGATTGAAATTCCGTCACATTGCGGCATCCGGACAGCCTCTGCATGATGCTGGTCGCGATTTCATCGCTAAGCCGCGGGATTTCCTCCTCAATATCAAGACACAGATCACTGTTCTTTTCGCAATTGAAGTCGATAAAGTCTTTTTGGCTGACTTCTGATAACACTAACTCACTGTCGATCAGGTCATTGTCAAAATATCCCCGGAAGCTGCTGTATTTGTACTTTCTTGGATGATTGCAGACTGCGGCTTTAACCGGGTTCTGATGAATATATCTTGTTACGATGAGGAGCTGCGAACGATTGTTGACAGGCCTGCTTTTGAAACGAGCCTGAAAAAGACTGCCGACGCGTTGGTATTTTTTGTTATACCAGTATACAAAACTGGGAATTATGCGCTGAAAAATCCGTGGTAATGGTACTTCTCCCGGTTTAATGAGCAGATGAATGTGGTTGGACATCAGACAATAGGCAATGAGCTTGTAGCCGCAAATAGGCTGGTATTTTCGAAGGATTGATAAAAACTTTTCATAATCTTCATCATCTTCGAAGATTCGCTGCTTATTGATCCCGCGATAAACTACGTGATAAATACCTAAACTGCTGGAAAGACGAGGGCGTGTCGACATAAAGAAATGACCTCCTGGATGTGATTGAAAGATAGCGCCACCCATGTAGATATCTGTACCGCAGAAAGCGGCTGCTTACCCTTTGGTGACACCGACTGGATAGGAACTTGAGAAGCGTCAAAAGAGAGACACTCGATCAATTGAGTAAATGGTAGCACAGGTAATATGTGTGTGCAAGGTCCCCTGAACACTGTGAACACGACCTCTGTGTGTGAACACGACCTCTGGGGTAGTGAATGAATAGTGAATACGGCCTCTGGGAGTGGATAAGACCTCTGGGGTATGAGTGAAGAGTGGATAAGACCTCTGGGGTATGAACTGAACTGGAGATAAGATAAAAATGGAAGTCGATGAATTATTAGAAAAACCTTATTGGATTGTAGATATTCTTCCTGAGCAGGTTGCAAAAAATTCAGCTGGTCAATATTTTGCCATTGAACAATACTATCTGAGCGAACCTAAGAACTCGGAATTGAGAACAAAGTATGCAAATCTGGTTTTAAAGTTGAACTGTTATTATGACATTGTACTGTTGGATGATTTTGCACAGGATTACGAATGTGGCGAACTTAATCCTGATCCGGACAAACTCGTTGGCTGTTTTGTGGGAGAATCTGCAAAAAATAGTGTGAGCATAATTATCAAGAATGAGAATACGATGGTTGTATCGAATAAAGATGACACTTATTTAACGGTCTATAATCCTGTAGAACATGTCCTTGATTTGATGAGCAGACTTGCAGTTGCAGAAGGATTGTATGTGTGGAGGCCTGTAAGCGGAGAGTAAATCAGCCGTGATATAGAGAGAGAAATGATGAGGCCTCAGAGGTCTCCCGCATAAGTCAGAGGTCTCCCGCATAAGGAGTGAACATGGATTTTATCAAACAGCATCGCAATCAGATCTACATAGGCGTGACCATAATAGCCTCTATTCTTGTCCTTGTTCTTTGTTTGGACTTTAAAATCCGCAGGGACGCAGAGCGGAACGAAGCCGCCATGACTGCAACGACTATTAAAGAAAAAGAGAAAAAAGACAAAGTAGTGATCTCTGTCAGCACTGACACTATCCAGGACGGCCTTGCCAATATGGGCGTCCTGATCACGCAGGAGTACTACTTTACACAGGTTGAGAAATACACCAAGGAGAAGACTTTCCTGAAGTTTATTACTTCATCCTCAGAGTTCATGTACAGCTACGATGGAGCGGTTATGGCGGGCATAGATTTTGAAAAGATCGAGATCAAGACTGATGAAGACCGCAAGATCATTACAGTTGATATGCCTGACTCCGAGATTCAAGCCGTAACGATCGACAAAGATACTTTCAAAATCTATTCCGAAAAGGATTCTTTGTGGAACCCGCTCAAATTGGAGGATTACAATATTTCGCTTGTTGAGTTTGAAGACGCGGCCAAGGAAAAGGCAATCGCCAGCGGCATTCTTGGACGTTCGGATGAGCAGGCTCGCAATCTCGTGCGCGAGTTTATTTCCAGTCTTCCCAACACCGGAGAGTACACTATCTCATTTGCAGATTGAGGGGTGAGTATCATGAAATTTGCTTTGAACTATAAGAAGATTATGATCGTTGCGCTGTTGACTCTTTTGGCTGTAATATCCATTACCAAAATAGCGCCTGCCGCCGCGGACCCGGCTAACCACAAGCATTCAATAGAACAAACTGAAGAGAAGATTGCATCAGTCATGACGCTCTCAGGCGGAGCCGCCGCCACATCGGCAACGCTTTCCCTTCTGCCGGGCGATATGTGCACACCTTTAGCGGAACAACTGGCTGAATTGGCTAAATATTTTCTCTTGATACTTAGTGCATTATATCTGGAAAAATTCCTCATCAGTTTGTCCGGTTATATTTCGTTTATGATTTTAATACCTCTGGCCTGCCTTTTTGTCTGCATCGCTGTAGTGGCCGGTAAACAGAACCTTACCCGAACAGCTGTCAAAATAGCGTTGATCGGCGTAATCATCTTTGGAATAGTTCCCGCAAGTGTTAAACTCTCGGATATGGTGTATCAGACGCAGGCATCAAAGGTCAACGACGCAATAGATGACTACAACAACCTTGAGATCGAGGGCGATGCAGAAAGCGGGCTTTTCAACGAGTTCAGCACTATTACAACGGAAACAATAGAAAACGTGTCATCATTTATGGACAATCTTCTTGAGTCGCTCGCCGTGATGATCGTGACATCGTGTGTGATCCCACTGCTTGTGTTTTTATTCCTGGTATGGCTGGTGAAGATTGTTTTTTCTGCCAATATTTTGGTGCTCGATACGACCTCGCTGGAGGCGCTTGCCAAGAGACCTCTGGGGTAGTTTGCCACCACCAAGTTTGCCAAGTGCCAAGAGACCTCTGGGGTGGTTTGTTAAACGGAGATTGCTTATGCCTGATTACAAAACAATTGATCAATTACCTGTAGAATTGAATATCAGGGACCTGGGAGGGCTTGCGGCTAAGGACGGCAGGCATGTCAAAAGCGGGCTTCTATTCAGAAGTTCGGCTTTGGCCTTTTTTGACGAAGAAGAATTGGAGCCGGTGCGGAATCTGGGAATCAGAACCATCTTGGACTTTCGGGCGTTAAAGGGGATACAGAAAGATCCGGATCCTCAGTTGGAGGGAGCGGTATATTATAATAAATGCGCTGCTTTTCAAAACTTTCTGGATGATCTGAACTCTCCTGGGGAACTGGCAAGTCTGATTTTTGACGAAGATCAGGCGGGAAATGCTATCGATGTACTGGTTTCCAGCTACACAGCATCGCTTGCTTTCTCTAATGAATCATATAAATTCATGTTCGACTGTCTTCTGGCCGGTGAAGCCCCGATGCTGTTTCATTGTTCCAATGGCAAGGACAGGACAGGGGTGGCTGCTATGTTGATTCTTTTAGCTTTGGGAATACCGGAGGAGATCGTAAAAGAGGATTATATGCAGAGCAATATAAGCAGACAGCTTGAGATTGATGAGCTCATGGAGAGATTTAAACTGCTCACCGGAAGACTTGGAAATGCAAGATCGTTTTTCACAATGGTCGGGGGTGTACTGCCTCAATCGGCGGATATGCTGCTTTCAGAGATTTTGGAACGCTATGGGACTTTTGAGAACTACATGGAAAAAGAGTATGGTTTTGACAGGGAGATTCTAAAGAAATTCAGAGACATGTATTTGGAGTAAAGCATATGACCCCAGAGGTCATATCAGACCAGAGGTTATATCAGACGCAGAGGTCATATCAGACGAGGGACTATCATGCTGGAAACAGAAAGACTTGTTCTGCGCCGTTGGGAAGACGGCGATGCAAGTGACTTATATGAATACGCCAAAGATCCGGATGTCGGACCGATTGCCGGCTGGCCGCCCCATCAAAGTATTGAGGAGAGCAGGGAAGTAATCAAAAACGTTTTTACCGGAAGAGAGGCATATGCTGTATGCCTGAAAACAGACGGTAAGGCAATCGGCGCAATCGAACTGAAGTTGAACGGTTACACTGACATGACGGACCGCGATGATGAGTGCGAACTTGGCTTCTGGCTGGGGAAGCCATTCTGGGGGCAGGGCATCATTCCGGAAGCTGTGCACGAGATGCTTCGGCATGCTTTTGAGGATTTGGGAATGACAAAGGTCTGGTGCGGCTATTACGACGGCAATACAAAGTCAAAACGTGTTCAGGAAAAATGTGGATTTCGCTATCAATGGACGACGCAAGATGTGGATGTCCCTCTGATGCATGAAAAACGGATCGGACATGTGAACTGTTTGACCTCTGGGGTGTGGAAAACGGAGGAGAGGAAAACGCGCAAGGCTCAAGTATCTGCCTTCCAAGTACTTTCCTTTGGAAATCCGGAAGCAGACACGCTGCTGATTCAGATGGTTGACGACCATGATCTTGAGGTGATCGAGAACGAAGTTTCTTACATTGAGAAGCTGTCCGGCGGGCAATGTTTTGACCTGAAAGCAATCAGAGTGAACAACTGGAATGATGATCTGTCTCCGTGGCAGGCTCCGGCAGTTTTTGGAAACGAGGAGTTTGGAGGCGGTGCAAAGGAAACACTGGAATTTGTCTTGGGCAAAATAGTGCCGACCCCGGATGAAATCAAATCGCGGGGAATAAAGAGAGTCTTTATCGGCGGATACTCGCTTGCAGCGCTGTTTGCGCTCTGGGCAGGCTATCAGACAAATGCCTTCGACGGAATTGCGTCGGCGTCACCGTCGGTCTGGTTCCCGCAATTTACAGATTTTATGCAAGAAAACGAGATCCATACGGAAGCGGTATACCTCAGCCTGGGCGACCGCGAGGAACGAACGAGAAATCCGGTTATGTCTAAGGTCGGAGCAGCGATCCGTGAGGCAAATAATCTGCTTGCAACCTCTGGGGTTGACTGCGAATTGGAATGGAATAAAGGAAATCATTTCAAGGATCCGGATCTTCGCACTGCAAAAGCGTTTGCATGGCTCATGAACCGCTGAAAAGCCACCCCAGAGGTCGGTTTGAGTGACCCCCTGTGAACCGCGACCCCAGAGGTCCATTATTGAACCGCGACCCCAGAGGTCCATTATTTAATGGCGCTCAAAGGCCTGCGGGCTGATCTCTACCTTCGGCCCATGAATCAGCCCATCCTCCGTGAGAAGATCGCAGCCGCCGAAGGCCCACGCATAAATCTTCTCGAGTCCAGCGCCGCAGACAACTTTGCGCAAATTCCGGCAGTCCTTAAATGCAAATGGCGGGATGATCCTTAACTGATCGGGCAGTACAATTCCCTCAATCCCGCATCTGACGAAGGTGTAGCCCCACAGTGTTTTCAATTGCTCCGGCAGCTTCAGCTGCCGGAGATTTATGCATCCGTCAAACAGAAATTCACCCATATCTGTCACTGAATCCGGAATCTGAACAGAAGTAATCTCGTCATGTCCGCGAAATACCTTATCACTCAGGATCGTAAAAACCTTGTCATCCGGAATGATGACTTCAGCTTCATCTCCCTCATAACCCGTAAGGCAAAAAGTGCCGTCCTCAACGCGTCTGTAGTAAAACTCCTGCATATTTATATCTCCTTAAAGTGTTTTCACTTATAGAATGCCATAAATCAATTATACTACAACTGTGATATTGTAATAAACGCATAGCAATCACGTAAACGATAAAGGACAAGAATCCGCTCTGTGAACTCACCATGGGCGACCGGAGAACGGCAGGCTTTGGTATGTTTTGACCTAAAGGAGGACATAATGAGAGTTAATAATCTGGAAAACACGAACCGGCATTTTACCAAAAGAATGGGAAACTTCAGCGTTTTGGAGTATGACAAAGATTTGAGCGTCAATTTCTTAAATGCGGAGTCCGAGTATTTCAGCTCCAAGATGGGAGTCCATCGGAGGCAGCTTGTCATTGACATGAACGGATCTAACACTGCAGTTGTTCAGGCAGGAGCAATGCAGTGGATGGCTGGCAATGTTGCTGCTACGAGCGGTGTCAAGGGGGTGGGCGATTTTCTGGGCAAAGCATTGCGCGGCGCAGTTACCAAAGAGTCCGCAGTCAAGCCTGAGTATAAGGGCAGCGGCATTCTTGTTCTTGAGCCTACGTACAAACATATCCTTCTTGTAGACGTGGAACAGTGGGGATCCGGAATTACGATTGAGGACGGAATGTTTTATGCGTGTGACGGGACGGTCCGACAGAGCCTTGTTTCCCGCCGCAGCCTTTAATCAGCGGCGCTTGGCAATGAAGGCCTGTTCAATCTCAGCCTTTCGGGACACGGAATCGCAGCACTTGAGAGCAACGTGCCGGAAGATGAACTGATAACTATTGAGCTTAACAATGATGAGATCAGAATTGATGGTGACATGGCAGTCTGCTGGTCCTCCAGCCTGCAGTTCAC
>CACZJD010000058.1 GCA_902781325.1 uncultured Lachnospiraceae bacterium | reverse complement strand
ACCAGGCATTGTCGATCTTCTGCCAGCCGGTTCCCATTGCTCCGCTGCCGGTGAAATAGTATGTCCGACCGCCCAGTTCTTTTAAACCGAGCTGCATGGCTCCATCATTTTTGTCAAAATAATACCATTTCCCGTCGATCCTCTGCCAATCTGTCGAGACGTCACCTTCGTTATTGCAGTAATACCATTTTCCGTCCTTACGGACCCACTTGTAGCCGGATTCGGCGTGAACGCCATAGACGGGGGTGAGCAGCAGGCACAGGATCAGGAGGAGTAGAAGAGATTTTGTTTTAGAGTTCATAGCATCCTTTCAATAGGGGGGATAGTGTTTTACAATGTATAACAATTACATTCTACAACAGTTTTCAGGTTTCTGCACAAAAATAGGTGGTATAGTATACTGACTATACAAGATTTAGTGGTTTTCGAAAAAGGAGATGGCAGAAAAGTGGGAAGAACAAATCTGATATTGATCGGAATGCCTGCGTCCGGAAAGAGTACAGTCGGCGTCATACTGGCGAAAGTGATCGGGTTCGACTTCATAGATACGGATCTCCTGATCCAAAGAGCGGAGAAGAAGCGCCTGGCTCAGATCATCGAGGAAAGAGGAGTAGACGGATTTCTGGAAATAGAAAACCGGGTGAATGCGTCAGTTGAGGCAGACCACTGCGTGATCGCGACCGGAGGCAGCGCTGTCTATGGGGAGGAGGCGATGCGCCATTTCAAAAAGATCGGACACATACTTTACCTGAAAGTGGATTACGACGCGATCAGCAAAAGGCTTAAGAATATTAAGAAGAGGGGCGTAGCGCTTAAAGAAGGACAGACACTTCGGGATCTCTATGATGAGAGGGTGATTTTATATGAGAAATACGCGGATACGACCATAGAGGAAAAGGGAGATGTGGAGGATGTAGTCGTCCGGATTCTCAAAGTCATTGAGGAAGGATGAACTAATATGTCTAAAAGACCGGACTGAGCAGCACTCAGTCCGGTCTTTCTAATGGCGGCTTATCGGATTTTTGTCGCATGGCCGGCATTTGTATCGGAAATGATATAGTGAGGCCTATGTTTGGTCTCCATATAGGTCTTGGCGAGGTACTGTCCGATGATTCCCAGACAGAAGAGCTGCAGACCGCCGATGAAGATGATCACACAGATCGTAGAAGCCCAGCCGGCAACCGGGTCACCCCAAAGCAATCGGCGGATGACGATAATGACCAGAAAGATAAAGGAAAAAAAGGTCATCAGTATTCCGAACCAGGAGGCGATACTGAGCGGAGCGTTGGAGAAATTGATGATGCCGTCGATGGCATATTTGAACAGTTTCCAAAAACTCCACTTTGTCTCTCCGGCGACCCGCTCAACGTTTTCATAAGGCAGCCAGTAGGTCTTAAAGCCTACCCAGCCGAAGATACCCTTTGAAAAACGGTTGTATTCACTCATTGAAAGGATCGCATCCTTCATGTCCCTTGTCATGAGGCGGAAATCCCTGGCTCCGTCCACGATGTCCGCATCGGAGATCTGATTGATCAGGCTGTAGAACCTGCGGGCAAACCAGCTGCGGACAGGCGGTTCGCCGGCTCTGTCGGCGCGCCGCGTCGCGACGCTGTCATATTCTCCCGACTCCAGGATCTTTACCATTTCGGGCAGCAGGGACGGAGGATCCTGCAGATCGGCATCCATCACGGCGACGTAATCACCGCGGGCGTTGCAGAAGCCGGCGTACATAGCAGACTCTTTGCCGAAATTCCTGGAAAAGGAATAGTAGAATATGTGCGGATCTGACGCTGCCAATTCCTTCATGATCTCGAGGGTATTATCGCGGGAACCGTCGTTGATCAGAAGAATCTCGTAATCACAATCCATTCCGGCAAGAACATTTGTGGCCTCGCGGTAGAACAGGGGGAGCGCATCTTTTTCGTTATAGCAAGGTACGATGAGTGATAAAAGCATATGTTTTGTCCTTTCCGAGACATTGACCTTTCTTATGATATAGTACCATTTTTGAATAAAAAGGGATAGAATGGAAATGATGGAAACTAATGCGGATCCGGAATCTGCCGAAAGAGAATAAGATCAAATGCTCGAAACAGGAGCCCTTGAAAGCGGTGAGACTTTTATGAGTGAAAATATGAATTATCAGAAGATAGAAAAGGACGCGCAGCCCAGCTGTGTGGTGGGAATCGGAGCTTCGGCGGGAGGACTTGAAGCGCTGCAGCAGTTTCTCACGTTCCTTCCCGGCGACACGGGAATGGCGTTTGTTATCATCCAGCATCTGTCTCCGGATCACAAGAGCCTTTTGGCGGACATTTTGAGCAAGGACACGTCTATGCCGGTGGTGGAAGCGCAGGATGGAATGCATGTTGAGCGCAACCATATCTATATGATCCCGCCCAAGTACAATCTGGAGATCGTCTCCGATGTACTCCGCCTTCAGGAATACAATCACAGAAATATCAATCATCCCATAGATGTCTTTTTCCGCTCTCTGGCTGCGGCTTATGAAAACAGGGCGGTAGCAGTTATTCTGTCCGGGACGGGATCCGACGGGACAAACGGGATCCGCTCCATCAAGGACAAGAACGGCGTTATCATTGTGCAGTCGCCGGAGAGCGCCAAATTCGACGGCATGCCGAGAAATGCTATAGCCACCGGCTTTGTGGATATGGTCCTCACGCCGGACAGCATCGCGAGAGAGATGAGACACATCGCGGCTTCCACGGTGGACGCCGGCAATAAGCTGCAGCTGAGCGACGGCGATCTGATGGTGCAGGTGTTCTCGATCCTTCGCAATGTCACAAATGTTAATTATACCTATTACAAACAGACTACGATCCTGAGGCGCATAGAGAGGCGTATCGTGGTCACCCATAACCGCAACCTGCAGGAATATGTGAAATATCTGTCCAATAATCCGGATGAGGCGAGGCTTTTGGCCAAAGAGGTGCTGATCGGCGTGACCAGTTTCTTCAGGGATCCGGACTATTTTGAAGTGCTCAAGGACCGGGTGATCTACGATCTGGTCAAAAACGCGACGCCGACAGATCAGCTCCGTGTCTGGGTGACGGGCTGCTCCACAGGTGAGGAAGCCTATTCCATAGCGATCCTGTTCGCGGAAGTCATGGATGAACTCGGTGTGCGAAGAGACGTGAAGATCTTTGCTACGGATCTGGACGCGGATTCCATAGCTGTGGCAGGCAGAGGCATCTACGGTGACAACATCAGTGAGGATGTGAGCGTGACGCGCCTGAGCCGCTATTTCACCCGCAAAGGAAACCGCTATATTGTCGGACACGAGATCCGCAAAATGATCGTATTCGCGCAGCACAATGTTTTTCAGGATCCGCCTTTCGGAAAACTTGACCTGATCAGCTGCCGGAATCTGCTGATCTATTTCCAGAATATACTTCAGAGGAACCTGTTTGCGATCTTTCACATGGCTTTGAATGACAGGGGATACCTGTTCCTTGGACGAAGTGAATCGGTGATCGATTACGACGACGTCTTCAGAGTGGTATGTGCCAACGAGAAGATCTTTGTGCACAACGCGACCGGCAAGGCGCCCTCCCATGAACATATTACCTATACGATGCAGGAAGTGGAGAAGAATATGGGCTCCGTGGGGATCCTGCACAATGTGACGGAACCGGATCTGTCCTATAATACTTCAGAACTGGATACCCGCATCCTGGAGATGCTGATGCCGGCGAGCGTCCTGGTGGATGAGAAGAACCAGCTTGTTCACACTTACGGAAACTGCAAGGAGTTTATCACGCTGCCGGTGGGAGCGGTGACTCTGGATATTTTTAATCTCGTAAAGCCGGAACTCAAGATCGCGGTCTCCAAGGCTCTCAAAGAGTCCAGAGAAAAGCAGGAACGGGTGGCTTTCGAAGGAGTGCCGGTGAAGATCGGGGAGCAGCAGGAGATGATCTCTTTGGTGGGACAGCCGATCCGCGACCGGCTGGGCACGGATACGGGAATGACCGTTATCGCTTTCCTGCGCACAAATGAGCAGCCCGGCGAGATCAATATGGAGAAGTACAAGGCCGATACCGCGGCTTCGGAGAGGATCACGGACCTGGAGAAGGATCTGCATGTGGCGCAGGACAATCTGAAGAAGACCGTGACGGAACTTGAAAGCGTCAACGCGGAGCTTCAGGCGGCCAACGAGGAGCTTCTGACGGCCAATGAGGAACTGCAGAGTTCCAACGAGGAACTCCAAAGCGTGAATGAGGAGCTCTACACGGTCAATTCCGAGTACCAGGCCAAGGTCAATGAGCTCGCGACCCTCAATGATGATATGGCCAACTTCCTGTCCACGACGCTGGTCGGCATCATTATGGTGGACAGAAATCTGAATATCCGTAAGTTCACGGAATATATTTCGTCTGAATTTCATATAGAAGATCAGGATGTGGGGCGGTCTCTGCGCTATATCGCTTTTAATTTCGCGACCATCGACCTGATCGCGCTGTGTAAACAGGTGCTGGCCACTATGAAGCCCATTGAGAAGAACTGCGCCTCTGTCACAGGAAAGACATATCTGGTGAGGATCGCTCCCTATAAAGCGATCGAGCGGGAAAGTGAGAGGGACTACCATATTCCGGACGCTCGCATAATGGAGATCGAGGAGAAAGAGGAAGAATTAGGACTGCGCGGTCTCGTTATTACTTTCGTCGATACGACGAAGCAGGTCAATGACCAGCAGCAGATCGAAGAAATGGCCAAGGCTCTGCGCGCGGCGGTCCAGTCCGGCAGGGAGAAGGAGACGTTCCTGTCCCATATGAGCCATGATATGCGAACGCCCATGACCGCGATCATCGGCTTTGTGCAGCTGACCCTGCAGTCGAAGGAACTGACGCCGGAGATCAGGGAGAACCTGGAGAAAATACAGTCATCCGGAAGGTACCTTATGGGACTGATTGACGAAGTCCTTGAGACAAGCCGGATCAACGCCGGCAAAGCGGTCACAGTGAGCGTCGCGGCCAGAGAGACCCAGGTGATCGAGGAAGTGAATTCGATCATCAGCCAGAAAGCTGCCGAGGAAGGAATTTTGTACAGAGCAAAGATCAAGGGCTGCGAAGACCGGTATGTCATGATGGATACGGAATATGTGGAGAGGATCCTCATAAATCTTCTGAGCAACTCGGTCAAGTTCTCGAAACCCGGAGGAACGGTAGATTTTGTCACTAATGTGACCTATAAAAACGGCAAGTCGAGGCATGTCTATACCATTACGGACAACGGAATGGGGATCAGCGAGGAATTCCGCAAAAGGATGTTCATGCCCTTCGAGCAGGAAAACAGAGAAAACATCGCGCTCCGGGACGGACAGGGACTGGGCCTTTATATCTGCAAGAATCTGGTAGATCTGCTGCAGGGAACCATCAACTGCGAGAGTGTTAAGGGAAAGGGAACGACTTTTACAGTTGTTCTGGAGTATGACCTGGCGTCGGATGAGCAGATCCGCCTGCAGAGAAAGAAGATCACGACCTACGAGGACAACGTCCTGTACGGCAAAAATGTGCTGGTAGCCGAGGACAACAGCATCAATGCGGAAGTCATCATGAAAATTCTGGAAGACAGAGGCGTCCACTCGGAACTGGCAAGGGACGGCAGGGAGGCCGTGGAGATGTTCTGCAGCAAAGGAGCCTACCACTATCAGGCAGTGCTCATGGATCTGATGATGCCTTTGCTTGACGGTCAGGAGGCGGCCAAAGCGATCAGGGAGAGCGGCACGGCGGATGCCCTGACGATTCCGATCATCGCGCTGACTGCTGACGCCTATGACGATCTCGAAGCGAAATGCCTCAATGCGGGTATGGACGGGTACCTCAAAAAGCCTATCGATACGGAAGAACTGTTCAGAGTGCTGGCCAGGGAATTCGATAAATGACAGCAGGCAGAGGAGAGTTAGACGTGTTTATCCTTTTTTAAGATACATTTTCGGAATTGTTTCTACACATTTTCGGACATGGTGATAATATATCTTAATCGAAAGGAGTTTTTATATGAACGAGATAAAACAGCCAAAAAAGCAATTGATCACATATATCATATTGGTGGCCGTTGTGATGATCCTTCTCAACAGCATGATCATGCCGTCGCTCAAACAGGCGCAGATCACGGAGACGGATTACAACACTTTCATCACTATGACAGAGAATGACCAGATAAAGGAAGTAGAGATCACTTCCTCGCAGATTCTGTTTACTGACAACGACGGAAAGGCTTACGCGACAGCTCCGGTCACGGACCTGGATCTGGCAAACCGCCTGCACGAGCACAACGTCAAGTTCGGCAGCGATATCGTGCAGCCCATGTCGCCGATCCTGTCTTTCCTGATCTCCTGGGTGGTTCCTATCTTCATTTTCTGGGGACTTTGGTCATTCCTCAGCAAGAAGATGATGAATCAGGCCGGCGGTCCCAATTCCATGATGTTCGGAATGGGCAAGAGCAACGCCAAGGTCTACGTCCAGTCCACGGAGGGGATTCGCTTCTCCGATGTGGCGGGCGAAGAGGAAGCCAAAGAGTCGCTGCAGGAGGTTGTGGATTATCTGCATAACCCGGACAAGTACAAGGAGATCGGCGCGGCGATGCCCAAAGGAATTCTTCTGGTGGGCCCTCCCGGAACCGGTAAGACGATGCTGGCCAAGGCGGTGGCAGGCGAATCCAATGTGCCTTTCTTCTCCATATCCGGATCGGAATTTGTTGAAATGTTCGTAGGAATGGGCGCTTCCAAGGTCCGCGACCTGTTCAGGCAGGCCAAGGAGAAGGCACCCTGCATCGTCTTCATCGACGAGATCGACGCGATCGGTAAAAAGCGTGACGGCTCCCTCATCGGCGGCAATGACGAGCGCGAGCAGACCCTGAACCAGCTGCTCACAGAGATGGACGGATTTGAAGAGAACACAGGCGTTGTGATCCTCGCGGCGACCAACCGTCCTGAGGCGCTCGACCCCGCGCTGACAAGGCCCGGACGTTTCGACAGACGCGTGCCTGTGGAACTCCCCGACCTCAAGGGCAGGGAGGATATCCTCAAGGTCCACGCCAAGAAGATCAAATGCAGTTCGGACATCGATTTTAACAAAATAGCGAGGATGGCAGCAGGCGCATCCGGCGCGGAACTCGCCAATATCGTCAATGAAGCGGCTCTGCGCGCGGTGCGTGACGGCAGAAAATTCGCCAACCAGGCGGACTTCGAGGAGAGTATTGAAGTCGTCATTGCCGGTTACCAGAAGAAGAACGCTATTTTGACAGACAAAGAGAAACTGATCGTCTCCTATCACGAGATCGGGCACGCGCTGGTGGCAGCTATGCAGACTCACAGCGCGCCGGTTCAGAAGATCACTATCATCCCCCGCACATCCGGTGCCCTGGGCTACACCATGCAGGTGGAGGAAGAGGGAAACCATTACCTGATGAGCAAGGAGGAACTGGAGAACAAGATCGCGACACTGTGCGGCGGACGCGCGGCGGAGGAAGTGGAGTTCGGCAGTGTGACGACCGGCGCTTCCAACGACATCGTGCAGGCGACAAAGCTGGCGCGCTCGATGATCACGCGCTTCGGTATGAGCGATGAGTTCGACATGGTGGCTATGGAGACGGTGAACAACCAGTATCTGGGCGGCGACACATCTCTTGCCTGTTCGGCAGAGACGCAGTCCATGATTGACAAGAAGGTCGTGGAGCTTGTGCGCGGGCAGCACCAGAAAGCGCTGGATATCCTTAAGGAGAACAAGCGCAAGATGGACGAGCTGGCTGAGTACCTCTATTTCCGTGAGACTATTACCGGCGAGGAGTTCATGAAGATCCTCACAAGGAAGCCCATTCCCAGAGAGATCCCGATGAACGGCTCTGTCTTCACGGAAGAGGCGGATTATGTGAGCGACACTGAAGATGCGGCTTTCACCGCAGAAGCTGAGGCGGGCGTGGCGGAAGAGAGAGAGCAGGAGTCAACTTGATTTAGAGGCCTCTTTTCGGTAAACTGTATACATAGTATGTGTTTGCATTTGTAAGGAGGATATTTCGAAATGCTTGAATTCAGATATGATACACAGCTTCTGATCGACGGCGATGATCTCGACGAAGATGAGGTCTTTGATTACATTGTTGAGCACTTCAAGGGCGACAGCCTCCTGGCTGTCGGCGGAGACGGGGATCCGATCAAGATCCACTTCCACACCAATGAGCCCTGGCTCATACTGGAGTACGGTGCGTCTCTCGGCGAGATCTATGACATCGTCGTAGAGGACATGGACAGGCAGAGCAGAGGCCTGAAGGGCTGAGTAAAGCCTGCAATAGCGAGATGAAAAAAGGCGTACCGCTTTATTGCGGTGCGCCTCTTCTTTTGGCATCAAGTTCGATCCACTCATCCAAAGTAAGCGGTGTGTAGTCGGAATACATGCAGAAGCAGTTGATCATCTGACACGGCAGGTTGTACTCTGTACCATCTCTGCGGCGGCGGACCTGCTGCTTTGCCAGTGACTGCGCCTGCGCCATCAGTTCTTCGTCCCAGGTGTTGTGGACATGGCCGTAGAGCATATAGGTTCTGGGATTTCCGTTTCCATCGAACAGGTACTGGTCGTTGTAACACAGGATCGGGTAGTGGCACAGGATTACCTTACGGTTGTTGTCATTGAGTTCGGTATAGGGGCGGATCCACTTGAACCTGGCGGCATTGTAGCCTTTCCGGTGTCCAAACTGGTCGTGATTTCCTTCCACAAGGCACAAAATGCCCTTGAGCTGCTCCAGGACCTTGTTGGTCTCTTCAGCTTTTCCGAGGGAAAAGTCGCCCAGGATGACCACCTCGTCGTTCCAGCGGACCTTTCTGTTCCACTGCTCGATCATATATGCATTCATTTCTTCGGCGTCCGCAAAGCCGCGGCAGTCCATCTGGTAATTGAGACTGTTATGAAAAAAGTGACAGTCGGCAATGTAATAGCGCAAATCCTTACTCCGTTTCAGGTGAACATATTATTCTTCTATACGAACTCATTATATCAGCAAATTCGCATTCGGAGAAAAATATAGTTTGCTTTAACTATTGCAATATACCCCCATGGGGTATACAATAATCCGTGAAAGATAATGGAACTGAAGAATTAGTTAATAGTGCAGGATTAAAGAGGAGAATGCAGATGTCAGGAAAAGATACAGAAGAGAAGATCCCCGCCTGTTGCTGCCGCACCAAGGTGCGCACAGAGAAGGAGCATAAGGACCTGATGAACCGCCTGAGCAGGATAGAGGGCCAGGTCAGGGGGATCCGCCGCATGGTGGAGGAGGATGCATACTGCATCGACATCATAAATCAGGTGGCAGCGGCCAATGCGGCGCTGAACAGCTTCACAAAAGTTATACTGGCAGATCACATTCACACCTGTGTGACAGAAGACGTGCAGGCGGGCGGCAGCGAGAAAGTGGACGAGCTGGTGAAGACGCTGCAGAAGCTGATGAAATGAAAAAAGATTGGGCGCCCGGAAGGACGCCCAACTTTGGAAGCTTTACTACGCAAAGCTTCCGGGTTTTGGCTGCGGGATCTGATCCCGTGATCAATGAGGAGTGAACTATGGATCAATATACAGTAACAGGAATGAGCTGCGCGGCCTGCCAGGCGCGCGTGGAGAAGGCGGTATCCAAAGTTCCGGGAGTGGAATCCTGTAATGTCAGCCTTCTGACGAATACGATGGGTGTGGAAGGAAGCGCTTCGCCGGCGGACATCATGAAAGCGGTGGAAGACGCCGGATACGGTGCGTCGCCTAAGGGAGCGGGCCAGGAAAGCGGAAGACAGACCGGAAGCCTGACGGCCAAGATCGCGGCGGAGGAAGAGGCTCTTAAAGATCATGAGACGCCGGTCCTCAAGAAGAGACTGATCGCATCGCTCGGATTTTTGCTGGTGCTCATGTATTTCTCGATGGGTCATATGATGTTCGGATGGCCCCTGCCGGCATTTTTCGACGGCAACCATGTGGCGATGGGAATTGTACAGATGCTGCTGGCCGGCATTGTAATGGTGATCAACCAGAAGTTCTTTATCAGCGGGTTTAAGAGCCTGTTCCACGGCGCGCCCAATATGGACACGCTGATCGCGATGGGATCGGGTGCGGCTTTTGTGTATTCCACAGTCATGCTGCTGGCAATGACGAGAGCGCAGGCGGACGGAAATCATGAAGCTGTGATGAGATACATGATGGAGTTCTATTTTGAATCCGCCGCGATGATCCTGACGCTGATCACTGTCGGAAAGATGCTCGAGGCAAGATCCAAGGGCAAGACGACGGACGCGCTCAAATCGCTGATGAAGCTCGCTCCCAAAACGGCAAATGTGGAGAGGAACGGCGTAGAGGAGACCATCGACATCGATCTCGTGCAGAAGGGAGATATCTTTGTCGTAAGGCCCGGCGAGACGATTCCGGTCGACGGCATTGTCATCGAAGGCGAGAGCGCGGTCAACGAGGCTGCCCTGACCGGAGAATCTATCCCGGTCGACAAGGAGCCCGGATCGTCTGTTTCCTCAGCGACACTCAATCAGTCGGGATTTTTGCGCTGTCAGGCGACCAGAGTCGGCGAAGATACGAGCCTGTCCCAGGTCATTAAGATGGTCAGCGATGCGGCGGCCACAAAGGCGCCTATTGCCAAAATAGCGGATACCATCTCCGGTGTCTTTGTACCTGCAGTCATCGTCATTGCGATTGCGGTGACACTGATCTGGCTCTTTGTCGTGAAGGCGCCGGTCGGAACGGCACTGGCAAGGGGCATTTCCGTCCTCGTCGTCAGCTGCCCCTGCGCCCTTGGTCTTGCGACGCCCGTCGCGATCATGGTCGGCAACGGCATGGGCGCGAAGCACGGGATCCTGTTCAAGACTGCGGAAGCCCTGCAGGAGACCGGCAATATGCAGATCGTGGCGCTGGATAAGACCGGAACGATCACCAGCGGGCATCCGATCGTGACAGAGGTGATCCCGGCCGAAGGTGTGACAGAAGAAGAGCTCCTGTATCTTGCAGGCGCGCTCGAAGCCCAGAGTGAGCACCCTCTGGCGAGGGCGATCGTGGAATACACCGGAGGAGTAAAGGCAAAAGAGATACAGGATTTCAGGGCGCTTCCCGGAAACGGCCTTTCAGCCGTGATCGACGGAGCGCTGATCAGCGGCGGCAACCAGAAATTTATCATGAC
>CACZJD010000057.1 GCA_902781325.1 uncultured Lachnospiraceae bacterium | reverse complement strand
CTTCCTTGCGTAGGTATTGCGATCCTGCTCAAGCAGATCGTCCGCAACGTTCTTGACTTTATACCTTATCTGACAGGTTTCACACTGGCAGCTTCCATGGGAATCAACCTGGTAGCTTCCACTGTTATCGCAGGCATGTTCGCTATGATCATCTACAAACTGAAGATGCTCGAACTCAGAAAGCCTGCAGCAGCAGCGTCCAGTGCGGCAGCTGAAAACGGATGGGATGATGATGAGGAGGATATCTAATCGTGGCTGAGAAAAAATTATCCAAAAAAGCGTTAAGTTCTGGTTTTCACAGATGGTATTACGGTAACCTGACATGCTTCTCTCAGGAGCACATGCAGACATTCGGTTACCTTTGCTCCATGCTCCCTCTCTGCAAAGAGCTGTATGCGGATGATCCCGACAGGATGGCAGAGTCCATGGATACATACAGAACATTCTTCAACACAGAGCCTCAGCTGGGCGCCATCATCGTAGGCGTTACCGCAGGTCTTGAAGAAGCAAGAGCAAACGGCGCGGAAGACGTAGACAGCGAGACCATCAACGGTCTTCGCGCAGGTCTGATGGGCCCGATCGCAGGTATCGGTGACTCTCTGGTAGTCGGTACCGTTATCCCGATCCTTCTTGGTATCGCAATGGGTATGTCCGGCGGCGGATCACCCATGGGCGCAATTTTCTACATCGTAGTATGGAACCTGTTCGCATATTTCGGAATGCGTTTCCTGTACTTCAAGGGCTATGATATGGGTACTAAGGCCGTCGAGTTCCTTGTAGGCGATATCGGTACTGCTATCCGTGAAGCAGTCACAACCCTTGGCGGTATCGTTATCGGTGCAGTCTCCGCTACATGGGTTTCCGTAAGAACAAGCTTTGCTCTTTACAACGAGGCAGGCGAAGCTTACATGGTCCTTCAGGAAAAGCTTGACAGCGTATTCCCCGGACTCCTTACGGCAATCTTCGTTATCTTCTGCTGGTGGCTGATGGCCAAGAAGCGCTTCAGCCCTCTGAAGGTTATGGGACTTCTGGTTCTCATCGCGTTCGTCGGTGTTCTGATCGGTTTCTTCAACCCCGGTCTGTCCTATTAATAATTCTGATCCGCAACCCCGGTCTGTCCTATTAATAATTCTGATCCGGAAGACCCCGGAAACTGAAAAACGAGAAGGGGGATTCATTAAAGAATCCCCCTTTTATGTGAATAGAATCTGTTGGTGAAAGGATATAAAAATGGCCCAGCTGAGTAAAAAGGAATTGCTCGAAGAAGCAAAAAAGCAATCTGAGATGCTCGAGAGGATCGGAAGGTGGAGAACCTATTCTCTGGTTCTTTCCGCAATTGGCGTGGCTGTGGCCTATATGGGGTTTACTGGCAGTTTTCACCCGATTGCCGTTGGCGTGACCGGTGTAGTGATCATTGTGGCCGGTATGGCATTTTCAATCTTCTGTAATTTCGGCATTCGGACCGGACGGGAGAATGTTGAGAGAATATTGCGGGCGGCAGAAAACAGCAAGTAAAGCCCCGGTATTGCATTGGGGGGCTGGCAATGGTTAGATTTCAGGTCGTGTCCAGTCTTGAGAACGGACTGGATATCAAACGAGCCGGAGAATTAGTGAAAGAAGCGATCCGGAGCGGAGGGAAAGTGACGATCCGCAATGGAGCAAGACAAGGAGACGCCAGACTGATCTTTAACGTCATGAGCCTGAATATCAGGAAAGGGGATACTCTTGAATTTATGGTAGAGGGCGAGAACGAGGATGAAGAGGCATCGTCTCTGGAAAAATACGTGAGAGAGCATTTATGATCGAATGGATATCATGAAGATCGCTTTACCTGGCGGTGGAGCGATCTTTTTTTGTCCTATTCTGACGGATTCTATGGTAGTATTTTTATAAGCTTATAATGCGGGGTAAATAAGATGGGTACAATGATCCGTGAAATAGTTGGAAACAAGGTTATTCAGACAGGGGCCGCCGCGTGGGTGATCTCACAGATCCTCAAGACGATCCTCCATTTGATCGTCAATAAAAAGATCGTCTGGGAGCGTCTGGTCGGAGACGGCGGCATGCCGAGCAGCCACTCTGCCACTGTGACGTCAGTCGCTGTCGCGACCGGATTTACAGCCGGATGGGGATCACCGGTTTTCGGAGTTGCAGTCTTTATGGCGATCATAGTCATGCACGACGCAAGGGGGGTTCGCAGAGAGACCGGCAAGCAGGCCGTAGTCATCAATGATATGATCGAACTCTTTGAAAAAATGGGTGCGGGAAATCTCACTCCGGAACAGACACTTAAGGAATTTGTGGGACATACGCCGATGCAGGTGTTCGCCGGGGGGATACTGGGCGTTATTGTCGCTCTTGTCATGAATATGTGATCATAAAGGAGATTTGAGTTTACGCCATGATTCAGGATATCGCGCCTCATAAAATGGATAATCAGTTCAGAGCAGGGATGAGACCTCTAAAGGACAGTCCGGTTCTGATATTTGCCGGTCAAAAGATGGAGAACATCATGGTCCGTCTCTCACAGGGACGGATCAGTTTTCCTGCCGCATCCGAACTGCCGGATGATCTCGACTATACTTTTCTGTTCTCGGTTGACGATCAGCCGTTATTTATGGTGATCGAAGAGAATCCGGAGGCAATCCGGCTGCCGGCAGATCTTGTGCCCGTGGACAGCAAAAAGCTCCGACCGGACTTTTACCTCGGTGACGAAAACCGCCACATTATATTTGAGGCGTATACGGCGGGACAGCTTGCCAGATGGTACCACGACAACAGATACTGCGGCACATGCGCGCACAAGACGGTCCCTTCAGAGACTGAGAGGGCACTGTGCTGCCCGAACTGCGGAAGGACGATCTATCCGCGCATCCTCCCGGCCGTGATCATCGGCGTGACGGACGGGGACAGGATCCTTATGACCAAATACGCCGGTAGAAGTATTCCGTTTTACGCGCTGGTTGCAGGCTTCAACGAGATCGGAGAGACACTGGAGGAGACGGTGGCCAGAGAGGTCATGGAAGAGGTCGGGCTCAGGGTGAAGAATATCCGCTATTACAAATCTCAGCCTTGGGGCATAGTGGATGATCTTTTGGCCGGTTTTTATTGTGATGTCGACGGCAGCACGGAGATCACTTTGGACAGAAATGAACTCAAAGAGGCGGTCTGGGTCGAGAGGAAAGATGTAGAGGGACAGCCCCATGACCTGAGTCTGACCAATGAGATGATGGTGGTATTCCGGGAGGGGAAAGAGCCTCTGGGATACAGATATGCTGTGAAAAAATGACACAAACTCTTGCGGGTTCGCCAAACAGGAACAGACCATGAAAGCAATGAACCTTTACCTTCTGTCCAGGGCAGCTGGCGGAGACCGATTCTCCAAACTTGCCAGGGAACTGACGGGAAGCGCATATGAGAAACAATACAGCCTGCATGAGGCGGAATCTCTTCGCGCACTGACGGATGGGATCGCCGCGGTACTCAGAAAGAGAGCGAAGGCGGGAGAGGACTGGATCTGCCATCTGGACGGATTTTATTTTTCCTTTACGATCGCGCACATCAGTAAGGAGTTCGATCTTCTCAAGATCTCCGGGGACGGGGAAGCGGTCCTTAATATTGAGCTTAAAAGTGAGAACATCGAGGAGAGCCGCATTATGAAGCAGCTCTCCCAGAACAGATATTATCTCTCCCATATTTCCCGCTCGATCTACTCATTTACTTATGTGATGGAGACCGATACCGTGTATACCCTCAATGACAGAGGTCATATGCGCGTCTGCAGCATGGAGGACCTGGCGGATGCGCTCTGCCGCCCGGCTTTCTCGGGGTATGTGGAAAAGGATCTTGACCAGTACTTCAGAGCTTCCGATTACCTGATCTCACCGGCTGCGGAGCCTGACAGGTTTCTCAGCGGCAGTTATTTTCTCACGAATCAGCAGGCTGAATTCAAGCGCAGGATCCTGGAAGTTTTTTCGGAGCCCGGAAGTTCGGCTATCGCAGTGAAAGGCACCGCCGGAACCGGCAAGACGCTTCTTTTATTTGATCTTGCCATGACTCTCTCTAAAAAGAAGAGAGTGCTTCTCCTTACAGGAGGGAACCTCCAGCAAGGCCACATAGTCCTCGACGAAAGGCTCAAGAATGTCTTCATACGAACTGCCGACAGCTTCACTGAGCGGGAGAATTGGGACTACCTGTTCCTGGATGAAGCGAACAGAATCTCTGAGGAAGTTATAAATGGGATTATGAAGTACGTGAGTATATGCGGAATTCCCTGTATCATGGCTTATGATCCCCATGTCCTTACTGACGCTGACGGCAGACTTGCCGAGGCGGAGAAGAGGATTCTTGCTTACTGCAGCCCGCTTCTTGAATTTACGGGAAATATCAGGATCAACCGGCCGATGTTCTCTTTTTTGCAGAATCTGTTCCACACAAAGGAAAAGGCCCGCAGTATAGACTACAGTTGTGTCGATGTGCTATGCGCGGGAGACAAGGACGAAGCGGCGGCAATTCTGTCTTATTACAGGGAGAAGGGGTATCGCAAGATCAATCTGCCCGGGGAGGACACGGGACTATGCGAAGGTCTTGGTGAAGAGGAGATCGTCGGAAACGAGTTTGACTGTATCCTGCTGATCATGGACGGCAGATTTTATTATGACAAAGAGAAACATTTGCGGTGCGCGGGCGAGGCGGCGGGCAAGGCGCTGAATCTCCTTTATGAGGGAATTTCCCGAACCAGGGAAAGGCTGTGTATTGTGGTGCTCGGGAACGAGAAAATGTTTGACAATATCCTCTCGATCAGGGAGCTCTGAGAGGGTCTGCGGAATTCGCGAAATTTGATAAAGCCAGATAATACGGATAATGAAGGAAACAGGAAAAGGAAAAAAACAGTTTAAGAATTCCACTGCCCTGGTCATCTATTTTCTTAAGGGGAGCACCGGCTTCTTTCTGCTGAGTATGGTGTTTGCATCGGCGGTGTCTTTTCTGGACATGGGGCTGCCGGGAATGATCAGCTTTACAGTGGACAGTGTGATTGGTGACAAGACGCCGAATCTTCCGGCGTCTGTTTTGCTGTGGCTTGAAAAAGCGGGCGGCGCAGAACTGTTCAGAAAGCAGCCGGCCCTGATCGCAGTATCTGTCATCGCTGTTGCGCTGGCCGGGGCGGTCTTTCGTTTTCTGTTCCGCTATTTCAATGAGGTGGCCGCGGAACGTTTCGTCAAACGGATGAGGGATGAATTATTCGCCAAAATATTGAGGCTTCCCTTTGCATGGCACGGCGCCAACAGCACCGGCGATATTATACAGCGCTGCACTTCTGATGTTGAGACTGTCAAAGTTTTCATCTCTGAGCAGCTTACATCGCTGATAAGGGTAGTGGTCCTGATCGCGATGGCGATCCGCTTCATGTGGATGATCGATCCTTTCATGACGGGGATCGCTTCAATCTTTATTCCGGTCGTAATCGGATACTCTCTTTTCTTCTATGCAAAGATAGGCGACGCTTTTGAAAAGGCAGATTCTGAGGAGGGCCGTCTCTCGGCCATTGCCCAGGAGAATCTCACCGGAGTCAGGGTTGTCCGCGCGTTTGGGAGAGAGCGCTTTGAGAGGGAGAGATTTGAAAAGCAGAACGATTACTATACAGGGTTCTGGATCCGCCTGATGCGCATTTTGTCCCTCAACTGGGTCACCGGAGATATCATGACGGGACTGCAGTATCTGATCGTCAACATTATGGGGGCCGTGTTCTGTGTCAGAGGTACTATAACCGCGGGACAATTTATCGCTTTCGTGTCCTATAACAGTCTGCTGATATGGCCGGTCAGATCCCTTGGCCGTGTGATATCGGAGATGAGCAAAGCAGGGATCTCCACCTCAAGAATCCTTTATATCATGAACGCGGAGGAGGAGATTGAACCGGAGGGCGCTCTGAGACCTCCCATGGACCGGGATATCCGGTTTGAAAATGTCTGCTTCGGATACGGCGATGATTCGGGGGAAGCGCTTAAGGATGTATCCTTTGAGATCCCGGCGGGTTCAACAGTGGGGATCCTGGGCGGAACAGGCTCGGGAAAATCCACACTCATGTACCTGCTGGAAAAACTGTATCCTCTTGAGGAGGGATGCGGGCGGATTCTGATCGGAGATACAGACCTGTCGGATATCAGCAATTCCTACGTTCGCTCGCAGATCGGAATGGTCCTGCAGGAGCCTTTCCTCTTCTCAAGATCCATAGAAGACAATATAGCGATCACATCCCGAAGTTACAGAAGAGAGGATGTGCGCAGGGCGTCGAAGACAGCGGATCTTCTGGAAACTGTAGACGGATTCCCGTCGGGATTTGAGACTTTTGTCGGTGAGCGCGGCGTAACGCTTTCCGGAGGACAGAAGCAGCGGACAGCTATCGCGAGGATGCTCATCAGAAAATGCCCGGTCATGATCTTTGACGATTCACTCTCGGCAGTTGACGCTGAGACCGACGCCAGGATCCGCGCCGCTCTGAGGCAGGACACCGGAGAAGCTACAGTGATCCTCATCGCGCACCGTATCACGACGATCATGCATGCGGACCGGATCATTGTTATGGAGAAAGGCAGAGTCGCGGAGCAGGGCTCCCATGAGCAGCTTCTGGAGATGGGAGGTATCTACAGGCGGATCTATGATCTTCAGATGAACGGGATCGGAGAGGAGGAAGGGGATGAATAAAGAACACGATACAGCATCTCTTCCTATGTTCGGCATTCCGAGACTGATCCCTTATCTGCGTCCTTACAGAAAAAGAGTGGTCAGGATGATACTGCTCGCGCTAGTCTGCAGCGTGATCGACGTCTCTTATCCTCTGTTCGGCCGCTATGCGCTGGACCACTTTGTCGCCGGAAAAACGCTCGAAGGCATGCCGGCCTTCATAGGGCTCTATCTTTTGATCCTGGCTTTCCAGTCCGTCATCAATGACAGGACCATGGTTGATTCGGGGACTGTGGAGATGAGCATCGACAGAGATCTGAGAAATAAAGCTTTTAACCATCTGCAGACGCTGTCCTTCTCCTATTTCAACAGCAACAGCGTGGGATATATCCACGCCAGAGTGATGAGCGATACGGGGAAGATTGGAGAAGCCGTATCCTGGAGAATGATGGACTGCATTTGGAACGGCTCTTACATTCTCTTTGCGATATTTGTCATGATGATGACAGAGATGAGACTCGCTCTGTGGATGATTTTCCTGCTGGCGGCAGCAGGAGCCCTGATCTGGCTCTTTCAGAACAGGCTTGTTGCCGCGAACAGACTGATCCGTGAGATCAACTCTAAGATCACAGGGAGCTTCAATGAGGGAATTACCGGCGCGAGGACGATCAAACTGCTTAGTATTGAGAAGAAGATGCAGAGGGAGTTTGAAGATGTGACGAAGGATTTCCGCAGGGAATCGATCCATGCGGTGAGATACTCCGCAATGCTCATATCCACGGTGACGCTGATGTCTTCGGCCGCGCTGGCCGTCGTTCTGTGGCAGGGCGGATCTCTGACAAGAGAAGGCCTTCTGAAGATCGGAACACTCTCGGTTTTTGTCTCTTATGCGGTGGGCATGGTTGAACCGCTGCAGTTTATCATCCAGAATATTTCCGGCTTTATCGCCATCCAGGTCAATATCGAGAGACTGACAGATCTTTTGGCTGAACCCCCGGATGTCGCGGACACGCCGGAGGTGATCGAGCGCTATGGCGACAGTTTCGCCCCTAAGTATGAGAACTGGGAGGAACTGCGCGGTGATATCGAATTCAGGGATGTGACATTCCGTTACCCTGACGGAGAGGAAAATGTGCTTGAGCACTTCAGTCTCAAGGTCCCCCACGGGCAAAACATAGCGATCGTCGGAGAGACCGGAGCAGGGAAATCCACTTTGGTAAACCTGGTGTGCCGTTTCTATGAGCCCACGGAGGGGACTCTTCTGATCGACGGAAGAGACGCGCGAGAAAGATCACAGCTGTGGCTTCACAGCCATCTCGGATATGTGCTTCAGACTCCGCATCTATTTTCGGGATCGGTGCGGGAGAATCTAAGATACGGAAGGCCCGGCGCGACGGATGACGAGATCCTCAGAGCACTGGATATGGTTTCAGCCAGGCACATCGTGGACAGGATGGGAGGCCTTGACAGCGAGGTGGGAGAAGGGGGAAGCCGCCTCTCCACTGGGGAAAAGCAGCTTTTATCCTTCGCAAGAGCTCTGCTTGCGGATCCCAGACTCCTGATTCTGGACGAGGCTACTTCTTCCATAGATACCCTGACGGAAAAGGCGATCCAGCAGGCGATCGAGGTGGTGACCAAGGGGAGGACCTGCTTTGTCATAGCCCACAGGCTGTCCACGATCACAAACGCGGATCTGATCCTGGCGGTCAGGGACGGCAAAATAGAGGAGAGGGGAACGCATTCGGAACTCATGAAGAAAAGAGGATACTATTATTCTCTTTACAGCAGACAGTACGAGGAGAGCATTTTGGGATGAAAAAAGGCTGCCGCCGGAGCGGCAGTCTTTTTTTGACCTTATCTGTTTGAGGGCGCGGCCTTTTCCCTGAGAGGAGGCAGAAGAGTTTCCGGAACATACAAGTGTCCGTACCCGGTGCCCAGATCAAGGCCCTTTTTGCGGCTTCCGTGGAAGTCGCTCCCCCCGCTGGGCAAAAGTCCGAACTCGGCTGCGAGCCGGGACAGATATGCAGTGTCCGCAGGTTTATAGCCGGAGTAGTATACTTCGATGCCTGAGAGGCCGTATTCGCAGAGAGAGTCGAGCAGTTCACGCAGTTGACTATCGCTCATCTTGTACTGAAGCGGATGGGCAAGTATAGGTACCGCGCCGTATTGCAGCAGAAAGGAAACGCCGTCATGCGGCGATATTTTCTCCCTGGGGACAAAGAAAGGGCAGTCATCGCCGATCAGTTTGCGGAATGCCTCGTCGATAGAAGAAATAAAGCCCTTTTCCAGCATGTACTGCGCAAAATGAGCGCGGGTGATGACAGTGTCCGGAAAGTGCAGCCGGAGACCGTTGTAGTCAACGGGATAACCTCCTTCGCTCAAAAGCCGGCACATCTTCTGGTTCCTGTAGATCCTTGCGTCCGCGAATTCCCTGAGTTTGCTGATGAATTCGGGGTTTTTCCAATCGATGAACAGTCCGACGATATGGATGTCCCTGCCCCTGTACTCGGTAGAAAGCTCGACGCCGGGTATGACTTCGGGAATGGCGGGAGAGTCACTTGGCGGTGACATCAGCGCTTCTTCCTTTAGTTTATCAGCAGCCAGCAGTGCTTCTTCTATGCCGTCCGCTGTGTCGTGATCGGTAAGAGCAATGGCTGAGAGCCCCCTTAACTGAGCGTAACGGATCAGCTCTGCGGGAGAGAAAGTACCGTCTGATTTTGTGGAGTGGGTGTGAAGGTCTATAGGACTCATATTCATATGAAAACCTCTGTTAACAGGTTAGAATAAACAGCCGGCTGTGATGGCCAGCCGGCTGTTTTGATCATCTTGTATAGGATCAGTTGCTGTCCTCTTCGCGGGACGCTTCATAGACCGTTCTCTTTCTCGCGTCGGCATTGTTCTCAAGGTAATCGTCGTATGTGGTGACCTTGTCGATGATGCTGCCGTCGGGCAGGATCTCAATGATGCGGTTCGCGGTGGTCTGAACAACCTGGTGGTCTCGGCATGCGATCAGCTCTACGCCGGGGAATTTGATCATTCCTTCGTTGAGAGCGGAGATAGATTCCATGTCCAGGTGGTTTGTGGGCTCATCAAAGATCAGGCAGTTGGCACCGCTGATCATCATCTTGGAGAGCTGGCAGCGGACTTTCTCGCCTCCTGAGAGGACGCCGATCTTTTTGACGCCGTCATCACCGGCAAAGAGCATTCTGCCGAGGAATCCTCTTACATAAGTCACATCCTTTATGGGAGAGTAGCCTGTAAGCCATTCGGTTATAGTGCGCTCACCCCTGAACTCCTTTGAGTTATCCTTCTGGAAGTAAGCCTGGGAAGTTGTCACGCCCCACTTATAAGTTCCTTCATCAGGCTCCATGTTGCCCATGAGGATCTCAAACAGAGTGGTCTTGGCGAGCTCCTGGCTGCCGACAAAAGCGATCTTGTCGTCGTGTCCCATGACGAAGGAGACATTATCGAGGACTTTCACGCCGTTGATGGTCTTGCTGATGCCGCTGACAGTGAGCACTTCATTTCCAATCTCTCTGTCCGGACGAAAATCAATGTAGGGATATTTGCGGCTCGAGGGTTTGATCTCGTCGAGCTGGATCTTTTCCAGCGCGCGCTTGCGGCTGGTTGCCTGTTTGGACTTAGAGGCGTTGGCGGAGAAGCGGGAGATGAACTCCTTGAGTTCCTTGATCTTCTCTTCTTTCTTCTTGTTCGCTTCTTTCATCTGGCGGATCAGCAGACGGGAGGACTCATACCAGAAATCGTAGTTTCCGGCAAAGAGTGTGATCTTTCCGTAGTCGATGTCCGCGATGTAGGTGCAGACCTTATTGAGGAAGTAGCGGTCGTGGGAGACAACGATCACGGTATTGGGGAAGTTGATAAGGAACTCCTCAAGCCATGCGATCGCGTCCAGATCAAGGTGGTTGGTAGGCTCGTCGAGAAGCAGGATATCGGGATTTCCGAAAAGTGCCCTCGCCAGCAGTACCTTGACCTTCTGCGCTCCGGTCAGTTCTCTCATAAGATAGCCGTGAAGATCTGTCTCGATCCCGAGGCCGTTGAGGAGAGTCTCCGCGTCGGATTCCGCCTCCCAGCCGTTGAGTTCCGCGAACTCGGTCTCCAGTTCGCTCGCTTTGATGCCGTCTTCGTCAGAGAAGTCTTCCTTCATATAAAGGGCGTCCTTCTCCTTCATGATCTCAAAGAGACGGGAATTGCCCTGGATGACCGTATCGAGAACTACCTGGTTGTCATATTTGTTCTGGTCCTGCTCCAGGAAAGAAAGGCGCTGTCCGGGAGTGATCGAAATGTGGCCGTTCGTGGTGTCGAGCTGTCCGCTCAGGATCCTTAAGAAAGTGGACTTGCCCGCGCCGTTGGCACCGATGATCCCGTAGCAGTTTCCTTCGGTGAATTTAATATTTACATCCTCAAACAGCGCTTTTTTGCCCAGTCTGAGAGTTACGTTATTTGCTGCGATCATGTAGCCTCCTTTTTTCCATAACAAAAACACAGATCAGGATCTGCTTTTCTTATAATAGCGGAGTACGTCAGCGTAAGCAAGTAATGCTTTTCATAAATTTTACATACAGATCCTGCAGATTTTGTATAGGAGCACTTATCTTTGGTCACTAATCATAGTATTTTGGGCAAAATAGTGTTAAACTGTCTTTAAGTTAGTAATACAAGAGGTGTGCATGAGTATCAGATACGACAGCATTCTGACGACGTCCGCAGTGTTGTCCGGTCTATATCTTCTGGCGGTGATGCCCAGAATGACAAACAGACCGGATCCGGCGCCTTTTAATAAGAAGTATTTCGCCCACAGGGGACTTCATGACAACGCTTCCGACGCGCCGGAGAACTCCATGGCGGCGTTCAGAAAAGCTGTTGACGCAGGATACGGGATCGAGTTGGATGTACAGCTTACCGCGGACTTGGTTCCGGTGATCTTTCACGATCCGGATCTTAAAAGAGTATGCGGCGTGAACAGAATGGTGAGGAACTGCACGTTTAAAGAGCTTCAGGAGTATACGCTTTTTGGCAGCAGCGAGAGGATTCCCGCACTTAAGGAATTCCTTGATATGGTGGGCGGAAGAGTTCCCCTGATCGTGGAATACAAATCCGAGGATACAGATATGACTCTGTGCAGGGTGATCGATCCTATGCTCAGGAACTACAAAGGTGTTTACTGCATAGAATCCTTTAATCCTCTGGTGCTTCTCTGGTACAGGATCCACCGGCCGGAAGTGATGAGAGGGCAGCTCTCAGACGGATTTATCCATATTCCCAAGTACAGGACTCTGGCGAAAGCGCCGGCGACAATATCCGTCCAGTTTTTGATACCAAACTTCTTGTCAAAACCTGACTTCATCGCATACAATCATATGTATGAGGGAAACCTTTCCAGGAGGATCTGCCGCAGCCTTTACAGGGCGAAGGCAGCGGCCTGGACGATCAGAAGCGAGAAGGAGCTTAAAAAGGCTGCGGGAGCTTTTGATGTTTTTATTTTTGACAGCTTCATACCGAAACTGCCCGAAGGGCAGTAGACGAATGAGGCCGCGGGGCTTCATACCGCAGCTGCCGGAAGGCGGCACAGGCATGAGGTCTTTTGTCGTTTCATAATGGTAACAGCTCTATATAAAGAGTTGAATATTAAGGAGGTACGTGAATGAGCAAAAGGGTATATCTATTCAACGAAGGCAGTGCCGACATGCGTAATCTCCTTGGCGGTAAGGGT
>CACZJD010000056.1 GCA_902781325.1 uncultured Lachnospiraceae bacterium | reverse complement strand
GTTTATGCTGGTCGGGATCATCAGGACATGCAGGGAAGAAGTGGCATTGGAACGGAGCCTCGCTCTGCGGGATAAAAAAAGAGCAGGGCAGCAGATCTGCAAGACAAAATACCCGCTTCTTCTGGTGCACGGCGTGTTCTTTCGTGATTTCGACCACTTCAACTACTGGGGCAGGATTCCCGCGGAACTGGAAAAAAACGGCGCGACGATCTATTACGGCGAACACAACAGCGCGGCCGCGGTAAATGACAGTGCACTGGAACTGGAAAAACGGATCAGGCAGATCGTTGAAGAGACAGGGTGCGGCAAGGTAAATATCATCGCCCATTCCAAAGGAGGACTCGACGCCCGCACGGCGATCGCGACGACGTCCGCAAAACAATATGTCGCATCCCTGACGACTATCAACACACCCCACAGAGGGTGCGAATTCGCGGACTACCTGTTGGACGAGATCCCCGAAAAGCAGCAGATGGCGATCGCGAAGCAGTACAATACGGTTGCGGCTAAACTTGGCGACAAAAATCCGGATTTCCTTGCGGCAGTCTACGATCTCACATCGGAAAAATGCCGGGCGCGAAACGAGATCATACATGATGATCCCGATATCCTCTATCAGTCTGTCGGATCGGTCATGAATGAGGCGTCGTCGGGGCAGTTCCCTCTCAACTTAACCTATAACCTTGTCAAATATTTTGACGGTGAAAACGACGGACTGGTCGGCATAGATTCTTTTAACTGGGGATCATCTCTCCTTTAACTGGGGATCATCTCTCCAGATGGTCCGCCTGGAGAAAAAGGGCCGCGGAATCTCCCACGGAGATATGATCGACCTCAACAGAGAGAACCTGAAAGGACTGGACATCAGGGAATTCTACGTGCAGCTTGTGAGCGACCTGAGAGAGAGGGGATTCTGAACCGGGAATAAAAACAGCATAGAGCGAGCATACAATAAACAGCCCGTCACAAATAAGTGACCGGGCTGTTTTACTGTCTTTATATAGTTCCGGGATCACGCCAGCCGTCAGCGCCTCGCATCTTGAGAAGCTCCAGGGAGAGCTGCAGGCGCATGCGCAGGTCACCGCTGTTCAGGTCAAGATCAAAGAGATCGCTGATCTTATTGATCCGGTAGTACAGTGTGTTCTTATGAATATGGAGATTGGCGGCGCACAGGCCGGGATTGTTGATGTTGGTGAGGTATTCCCTCAGGGTTGCAAGGAAATCGGTCCCGTGCTTGGCGTCGTAATCGTAAATATCCTGAATGTAGGGATGGCAGAATTCTGAGAGGTCGTGGCTTTCACGCAGGAGATCCGCCATGTGCAGCAGCGTGTAATCGATATAAAACCAGATAGGCCGTGGATCGTTTATGACGCCGCGCAGCCTTCGGATGGCAGTTGTCTGATCATAAGCCTTCCGCACTTCCATAAGAGAAGAGAAAGGATTGCTCAAAATAGCGCGAAAATGATTGATCGTCAACACCTCGTCCAGCGCATCCAGTCCCTGAAAATAGGAGAATGAATTGTTAGGCCTTGGAATCAAAAGCGCCAGATTTTCATTTGTGATCCGCCAGCGGCAGTGTGGCAGGATCGCCGCCAGGTTGTGGACGAAGATCTCGTAAGTCTTCTGAGTGATCTTATCAGGACTTCCCTCGGCGTAGACCGTAAGCATGAAATAATAAGGGTGCTGCTTCCATCCCAGAAGTTTGGCCCTCCTGTCTGCTATTTCTTCAGAAACAAACCGGCCTTCAATGAGCTCCCTGAGAAGGATAGCGTGGGACGCGCCGAAGTCTGAGTGGAGATAACTGCTCCGCTGAAGAACTTGCGCGATCATATGCCGCAAAAAACGAACGAAGCGGAAGTCGTAGTCATCGAATTTCCGTCCGACCTCCTGAACCCCGATCTCAGCCACCTCGATGCCGTGAACGGTGACCAGCATATTGACCCACCAGATATCGGCGTCGGGCGCCTTGCTGTACATCATGCGGCCGGGGGCTTTTCGAAGCTGCTCATAGATCTTGTCGCGCTTCATTCGCATGAGGTTATGCTCTGTGATATTGCCCATTTCCTGCTGGTTCTGGAGGCCTTGTTCATCTTCCCCAAGATTTCCGAGGGAAATCGCCATGATCCTGTAACTGTTATCCATGACGACAATAGGGCACATAAGCATTTCCTGCGCCTTATCGACGAGGACCTGTAGGCCCGCTCCGGAACTGGCAATGCCGTAGAGGTCGTGAAGCTGTGACGTGAAGCGGTTTTCCCTCAGGAAAATATCGGAAATGATATTGAACAGATTGACCAGCGTATAGCCTGTTACAAAGAGAATATTGGTGTCCGGACTGCGGTCAGCCATTTTCAGATGATCAAACTGGATTTCATTGCCGGAAAGAATGAAGCTGCGGCCTGAACTCAGGACAGGATCGAGAGCGAAGCCTTCATTCTGCAGATAAAGGGCGTAGAGAAGGCCGTCTTCAAATTGTTCAGCGACATTGGCGGGTTTAAAAGAATAGAGCTCACAATCATTGCCCTGCAGGGCGCGGCAATCCGGGATCTCTTTTTTCAAAAGACTGTAAAACTCGCTGAACTTCATTTCATTCTCCTTGTTTGTACAATCGCACAATAAATCAAAGCAGATGGCAAGCCTGTTTAAACTGCGTCACATTGTGACCTATGCGTTAAGTATATATAATTTAAGCATATTAAGCAAGGATTCACAGTATTTGCGGGGATTTGGCGTGTTTTAGCTCAATCTTACAGATCGGCGCAATTGTTTTTTTACACAACGGCGGTTTAATGATCTGACAGTCGAATGTATCTTGTGGAATCCGTATCACGACACAAACGAAGGAGGTAAGTGTTTATGAGCATCAGACAGGACGTCTTCAAACAGCTTGCACTGCGCGCATCTCAGCTGTTCGGCAAGAGCCAGGATGAGTTGACCGAGGCAACCAGATTCGTGGAAGACTGCAACGCCAAATCCGTACAGTATTCCCAGATTACAACATTCCTTGAAGATGAATTTGACATCGAGATCCCTTACATGGAGTTCCGCCGTCAGCCCACATTCGGCGACGCAGTCCGCTATGTAGTTGAGGAGTGCCTCGGAGAGTCTTATGACGACGATGAGGAGCCCGCAGCAGTGGAAACCGCAGCAGCACCTGCTCCTGCGCCCGCGCCTGCTCCTGCAGCAGCTCCTGCGCCCGCAGTGGAAGAGACCGGCTCCGCCAAGTCCGATCACGACGACGAACTGGCTATGAGAGAGCGCTTTACACTCAAGGAGACCTTTAAGGGTGAGGAACTTGAGGCTGTTTACATGGTGGCAAGAAAGCCTACCGCTGTAGATCCCAGCGTTGACCTTGCGGCATCCGACGATCCCATGGCGAGAATGGGACAGGGATTCTGCCCTGAGTTCAAGCAGAGAACTTACGAGTGTGCTCCCGGCGTTATGTGCGACCAGGATGTCCCCGTCAAGATGAGAGACGGCGTGACCATCTACTGCGACCTCTATCGTCCCGCAGATACAACTAAGAAATATCCCGTTATCGTTTCATGGTCCTGGTTCGGCAAGAGACCCGGCGAAGGCATGAGCGAGTGGCAGATCATGGGCGTTCCGCCGCACACTGTCTCCAAGTTCGCTAAGTTTGAGTCTCCCGATCCGCTGTACTGGTGCTACAACGGCTACGTAGTAGCTAACGTCGACGTCCGCGGAGCAGGCCACTCCGAGGGCAATGTCCATATGTTCACACATCAGGACAGAGAAGACGGCTATGACTTTGTAGAGTGGGCAGCACAGCAGTGGTGGTGCAACGGCAAGGTCGGCATGTCCGGCAACTCCGGCGTCGCAATGCATCAGTGGGGCATCGCCTCCATGCAGCCTCCGCATCTTGAGTGCATCGCTCCCTGGGAGTCCACAACAGACCTGTATCGCGAGTCCTTCTACGAGGGCGGCGTTCCTGCTCTTTCCTTCAACAAGTTCATCTCCGCACAGGTCACAGGTACCGGCGGCGTAGACAGCCAGGTTGATATGGCTGTTAAGTATCCTCTTATGAACGGATACTGGGAAGACAAGAGACCTGATTTCTCCAAGGTCACATGCGCGGTTTATCAGACGGCAGGCTTCTCTCACTTCCATCTCAGAGGTTCTTTCCAGGCTTTCCGCAAGTGCAAGTCCAAGAGGAAATGGATGAGAGCCCACAGAGATTTCGAGTGGCCTGATACCTATACGCCCGAGAACCTTGAGGACCTCAAGAGATTCTATGACCGCTACCTCAAGGATATCCACAACGGCTGGGAGATGACTCCCCGCGTAAGGATCGACGTCATGGATGCATATGACTGCGATTATCAGGTGCGCAGGCCTGAGAACGAGTTCCCGCTCAAGAGAACCGAGTACAAGAAGTTCTATTTTGACGCTTCCGATTCCAAGAACCTGACCATGCACGACGCCCCTGTTGCCAAGGAAGCTGTTGTAGCATATGACGGAAATACAGAGCAGGTCGAGTTCGATATGGTATTCGATGAAGATACAGAGCTCACCGGCTACGCATATCTGCACTTGTTCGTTGCGGCCGAGTCCTACAACGACATGGATATGTTCATCAACATCCAGAAGGCGGACGCTGACGGCAACTGGATTCCGTGGTTTACACTCAATGAGCCCCACCCGGGCGCATGGGGCAAGTGCCGTATCTCCCACCGCGAGCTGAGCAAGAGCGAGTCCCAGTATATCAAGGGCCAGCTGGTGCAGCCTGTCATGGCACACAAGAGAGAACTCAAGGTGCAGCCCGGCGAGATCGTTCCCGTCGACATCGAGATCGTACCTTCTTCCAGAATCTTCCACAAGGGTGAGAAGCTCCGCGTCCAGATCGCGGGCCGCTACATCCGCGAGGGGTGGTTCGAGCCTCTGGCATGGGATACCGACAACCACGGCAGACAGCTGATCTACACAGGCGGACAGTACGAGTCCTTTATCCAGGTTCCTGTGATCCCGCCTAAGTACAGAGCAGGAGATTACGTATACAGATAATTCGTTTTGACAAAATATCGATAGTTTAAAAACCAATAATTCGGAGGGAGACGGCATGATCCTCGGCATCGGGACCGACATATTAAACGCAAATCATCTTGCTGAGTCATCGCTGTCTCCCTCCGATCCTTTTCTGAAAAAGACTTACACGGAAAGGGAGATCGCAGAGGCAATGACACACCTCGACGCGCACAGTTATTACGCCACCCGGTTTGCAGGCAAGGAAGCCGTGTTCAAGACTTTCGGAGCCCATCCCGACAGTATCAGACTTGATGAGATCGAGATCCTGGGAGACGAGAACGGTGCGCCGAAGGTGACGCTGCATGGGAGAGCGCGCAGGATGGCTGAAGCCATGGGCGCATCACATGTGCATATTTCGCTCAGCTACGATCTCCCTTTTGTTATTGCATTCGCCGTCATGGAAAAGAGAGACAATTGACCACTTATATAAAAAACGGAGAGATGAACATGAGCCTGATTGAAACTTTGATCGAAAAAGCCAAACAGAATCCCAAAAGAGTAGCACTTCCTGAGTGCGAGGCGGATAAGACACTTCTTGCTGCCCGCAGAGTTCTTGACGACGGAATCGGCACACCTGTGCTGGTCAATGATCCCGCCGTGATCAGAGAGACCGCTGAGAGAGTCGGCGTTTCCCTCGAGGGCATGGAGATTGTGGACATTACGGATGAGGCGGCCCGCGACGCTGTGATTGCCCGCTATATGCAGTATCCCAAGCTGATGCTGTCCGAAAAAGGATGCAAGCGCAAGATGAAGAACCCCATGTACTACGCGATGATCATGGAAGCGGCCGGCGATGTGGACTGCACATTCTGCGGACATGTCAATACGACAGGCGATGTGCTGATCGCTGCACAGCAGACCATCGGCATGCAGGACGGCGTGGACGTCCCTTCCATCTTCGCTCTTACAGAGATCCCCGGATTCGAGGGACCTGAGGGCAACAAGATCGCTCTGGCTGACTGCGGTCTCAACGCGGAGCCCGCTCCCGATGAACTGGCATCTATCGCCATCGCTACCTGCGACAACATCAAGGCTCTGATGGGCTGGGAGCCCAGATGCGCTTTTCTGAGCTTCTCCACTCTCGGCAGCGGAACAGCTTCCAGCGTTGACAAGATCAACGAGGCGATCCGAATCGCCCAGGAGAGAAGGCCCGATCTCGCTATCGACGGCGAATTCCAGCTCGACGCGGCTATTATCCCCGCTGTCGCTGAAAAGAAGATCAAGAGGGAGAGCAAGGTTGCGGGTAAGGCCAATATCCTTATCTTCCCCGAGCTCAACGCTGCCAACATCGGCATCAAGATGATCCAGATCTTCGGCAAGGGCAAGGGATACGGACACACTCTGTCCGGCTTCTACAAGCCCGTAGCGGATTCCTCCCGCGGTTCTTCCGTAGAGGAGATCGTCGGCGATATCGCCATGGTAGTTATTGCGGCACAGTGACTGACCGGAACCTGATCATAACAGCATAAAAACGGATTAAAGGAGAAATAAAGTGGCACATCGTATTTTTACACTGAGTCCCGGATCCACATCCACCAAGCTCGCGGTATTTGACGGGACAGAGCAGGTTTTTAAAGCAAACGTTCAGCATGACCCCGCTGTCCTCAAGACCTTCGCAAGAGTCAGCGAGCAGAAGCCCTACAGAGTAGACACTATTCTGGGCCTTCTCAAAGAAAACAATATCGACATCGCCAGCATGGACGCCTTCGCGGCTTATTCCGGCGGCCTTGTCTCTACGCCCGGCGGAATCTTCCCGGTAAACGACAAGATCCTCGAGGACTGCTCCTCCGGAAGACTGATGGAGCATCCCGCGATTCTCGGCGCTCAGATCATCGGCGACTTCGCTGAGAAGACCGGCAAGCCCGCATTTCTGGTAAATCCTCCGGATGTCGACGAGTTTGACGACGTAGCCAGAGTCTGCGGCATCAAGGGCATCTACAGAGAGTCCCACGTACATGTTCTCAACCAGAAGGAAGTGGCTATGCGCGCCGCGGCTGAGCTTGGAAAGAAGTATGAGGACTGCTGCTTCGTAGTCTGCCATGTAGGCGGCGGACTCTCCATCACAGCCCAGAAATACGGAAGGATCGTGGACGGCAACGATGTACTCAACGGCGACGGTCCCATGGCTCCCAACCGCTCCGGTTACGTGCCGCTTCTTCCTGTTATCAAAATGTGCTTCTCCGGCAAGTACACAGAGGATGACATGAAGAAGAAGGTGAGTAAGACCGGCGGACTTATTTCCCTTCTCGGCACCGACAATATGCTCGAGATCAAGAAGCGCATTGAAGAAGGTGATAAGTGGGCGAAACTGGTCTATGAGAATTTTGCCTATCAGCTGGCAAAATATATCGGATCCTATGCCTGCGTCATGGAGGGCAAGGTCGACGCTATCGTCATGACCGGCGGCGTCTCCAACGACAAGGATTTCATCGAGAATATCCGCAAGTACGCGGGCTGGATCGCTCCTCTGATCGTTTACGGCGGAGACTTTGAGATGGAAGCGCTCGCTTCCGGCGCGATCCGCGCACTGGACGGCGTAGAAGAGACCAAGGAATACACAGGTGTTCCGGTATGGAACGGCTTCCCGTTTGAATACAAAGACTAAGGTGAAATTATGGCTAGAAGACAAAGACAGCGGCTGTGCCCGGAGATCACAGATCCCGAGCTGAGGGGATTTCTGGATATGGTTCCCTCGATCCGCAGATTCCAGCACCAGGTGCTGGAGGCGCAGACCATAAAAGGCGAACAGATGCTCATCGCACTTGAGGGGAGAGAGGTGCAGGTATTCCTGCACCGCGCCCGCTCCGCGGGAAGGCCGGTCGTCTATGAACTCCACGGAGGCGGTTTTGTGCTGGGAGAGGCGAGACGGGACGACGCGATCTGCAGTGAGATCTGTGAACTTGCGGATGTCAATGTGATCGGCGTCGACTACAGACTGAGCCCCGAGTTTCCTTTTCCCGCGCCGCTGGATGATCTGTGCGACCTGATCCGCTATTTTGCGCAAAATGGACAACAGTATGGGATAGACGGAAACTCTGTCGGCCTGATCGGCTTCTCCGGAGGCGCCACACTGGCTGCCGCCGCGGCAATCCGCAGCGCGGCAGGGGAAATTCCGGCCCTGAAGGGCGTTGTGCTTCATTATCCTTATCTGGATTCTGTGCACATGCCTTCAGAAAAGGAACACTTTGACTGTGATATGGATCCCGCGGTTATGTCGGCTTTTACAAAGCTCTATTCCAAAGAAGAAGAGAGAAGTATACCGCTGGTATCCCCGGTCTGTGCGTCAGCGGAGGAACTTAATAACTTCGCGCCGACCATGGTGATCCCGGCTGAGAAGGACGCGCTCAGGAAAGAGGGACTTCTTTTCGCTGACAAGCTCCGGGAGGCGGGAGCTGCCGTTTACTGCAAAGTCATGCCTGACGTGCACCACGGGTACATTGAAGATGCCGGCAACATGGAATTCTTCAATACAGTGACGCTTGAAGATACAAAGAAAACGCTCAACCCTTACTTTACAGCATGGGCGGAAGCCGCCGTAAGACTTTCAGCAGGCTTTCTGGACAGAAGATTCCGCGGAGAGGCAGAGTTATGACACCAATGCAGTTTTTCAGATGGAACATTGTGACAAATGTTCTGATGGCACTCTCCATCAATACGGCAGCCACGATCCTGGCCGGAGGCGACACGCTGGCCGGCTGGGTAACGGGGTGCTGCTGCGCATTTACGATCAACACGATCGCTGCGATCATTATTCCCGTCGGTAAGATCGGCAAGTGGTTCGCGGAGGATATCTGCCACACCAAAGCCGGGACTTTCCCTGAAATGCTCGCGCGCAATTTCATAATTAACGCGATCTATGTCACGATCGTCAGCTTCTGTATGGCCCTGATCCATGTCGGACTGGCTCCGAATCTGATCAGCACCTGGCTCAGCACTTACTTCCAGCTTCATCTGGTGGGACTGATCACAGGAATTGTGATCGAGAAGCCTGTGGCTGCGCTGTTCAGATAATGATCGACCCGGGTGTGCATGCAGTTGTCTGAGTAAGAGCTTATGACAAAGCTGCAGATTCCGGTAATCTGCGGCTTTTTCTATTGTGTGAATACACAATAGAAATGGCGGAATCAGTGCAGTGTTTGAACTGTGGAACATTGTGATTTTTTCGCCAAAAAGCTATTGTTTATATAGTTAAGCAGGTATTTAAAGGAAATACAGTACCTTTGTACAGTATTTTGACAAGTTATATATCATAAACCATTTGTTGTGTTATGACACAATAAAGGGCTTGTTAAATTTACGCAAAAATTCAGATTTCCCTTTAAGACTTTTGCTTAATAAATCTACCATTGTTCAATTTCAGAAAGGGGAAAGACATGGAACAGAAAAAGGTTACAGGTATTAGCAAATACCTTCCCGCGTTCGGCGTAAAGGGCTGGGGAATCGCACTGATGGGAATGGCGTTCTACTATTTCTATCAGGGACCTCTTCACTTCGCGATCAACTTCTATTACGGCTACTTTGAGGCACTGTACGGATGGACAAACTCTCAGCTGGCAGCGGCGATCACGATCGGACAGCTCGTCGGCGTCGCAGGTATTTTCATCTGGGGTCCTTTGAACAAAAAACTGGGTTCCAAGAAGGTTGCGATCATCGGTCTTTTAGGCGGCGCGATCTCCACTATGTTCTTCGCGTTTGCACCCAGCATTCCTACCTTCTATCTGTCAGTTATCCTGTTCTGCTTCTTCGCGGTCGCTTATTCCCAGATCGCAGTTGCGACATTCGCTGCAAACTGGTTCCCCCGCACCCGCGGTATGTACATGGGCATGGCCACAATGGGTCTGACCATCGGTAATGCAACTGTCACTCTGGTCACCAGCAAGATGGTTCCCGTGTATGGCGTTAAGGTCACTCTGATCATGTGGTCAACACTGATGGTCATCGTAGCGATCCTTGTAGCTCTCTTTGCCAAGAACAACCCTGAGGAAGCTGGCGCATGGCCGGATAACGACCGCAGCGTCTCCATGGAAGAACTCATGGCAGAAGCAAAGGCTGCTGAAGAGTACAAAAAGCATTCTCCCTGGACTGTTTCCGCAGTTCTTCGCTGCAAATATACATGGACTATCGCCATTGGCTGGGGCCTTTGCATGATGTGCGCAGGCGGTTTCCTCGGACAGCTGGTTCCCACACTGGCTTCCTTCGGACATGATCCGGCTTTCGGTATCATGCTCCTCACTTCCCTGTGGCCCACAGGTATCATCGGAAACTGGCTCGGCGGCGTCGCGGACAACAGCTTCGGAACCCGTACAGCATCCATCATCTTTGTGTGCTTTGAGATTGCGGCCTGCATCGGCCTGATCATGGCAGGTTCCAACCCTGTAGTTGCAACACTCTGCACCGGTACTTTCATGGCAGCTATGTCCGCGTTCTCCAACGTTACTGTTTCCATGGTAACGAACGTGTTCGGCCGTCAGGACTTCGAGAATGCATGGCCTGTCGTCTCCGTACCTTTCAAGATCATCGAGAGCTTCGGCGTTCTGCTCATCTCCATGGTCGCAGCCAAGAGTTCCTTCTCCGGATCCTATGTCTCCATGATCGTACTTCTGATCGTAGCCATCGTCCTGATGCTGATGACTACTACCAAGCAGATCGGCAGCCAGATCCACGAGGAAAAACTGCATCCTCATATTTTGAATAAGTAAACTGCCGGCCATCCGGCTAAGTGAAAAACGACTGTTCCTTTCCGTGCGCCGCGCGGGAAGGGGCAGTCGTTTTTATGTGCGCCGCATGTATTTGCAAATGAGCCGGTTCCCATGTATGCTTATTGACAAAGGGCCTTCTTAAGGTAAAAGATCGCGAAAGGCTCAAAGGAGTACATATGACGGATTATGAGTTAATAAAGGCGCAGGCAGAGGCTATCATCGGGACAGAACCGCACTATGTGTCTGCTCTGTCCAATATCTCAGCGCTGATCTATGAATCGCTGGACTGCCTCAACTGGGCGGGATTCTATCTGATGGACAGAGGATGTCTTCTGGTGGGTCCCTTTCAGGGAAAGACCGCCTGCATTCGGATCGAGATTGGAAAGGGCGTATGCGGCACAGCGGTGAAGGAAGAGAAGATTCAGCGTGTGGCAGACGTGCACGCTTTCCCGGGCCACATCGCCTGCGACTCGGCTTCCAATTCCGAGATCGTGCTGCCTGTCCGCAGCGGCGGCAGGATAGTCGGAGTGCTGGATATCGACAGCCCCGAACTGAACCGGTTCAGCGAGGAAGATGAGAAGGGGCTTGCGAACCTTGTCAAATGCATTGGCGACAAGGTGGATTTTGACGGACTGCGCGGATGAGAAATGACAGTATAGAGAATGCGAATACGGATCGGGAAGCTGTAAATCCGATCACTGAGGGAGTGATCTGGAAGCAGCTTCTTCTGTATTTTGCCCCTCTTTTGGGAGCGTCCTTTCTGCAGCTTCTCTACAACACTGCAGATACGATCATTGTAGGCCGCTTTGTCGGCAAAACAGCGCTGACCGCAGTTGGCGGCTCCGCGGGACAGATCTATGCGATGGTGACGGAATTCATGATCGGTGTTTCAGGAGGTGCGGGAGTGATCCTGTCCCAGGCATACGGGGCGAAGAACGAAAAGCTTCTGGACGACGGCCTCCACAACGCGGTCGCATTGGCGCTTGTGCTGGGAACTGTATTTATGACAGCAGGACTGATCGTGTCCGGGCCGGTTCTAAGGCTCGCGGGAGCGCCGCAGGAGACCATGAAGGAGTCGGTATTATACCTGAGGATCGTCCTGTGCGGCCTGATTTCGAACGCGCTCTACAATATGGGCGCGAGCGCGCTGCGGGCAGTTGGAGATTCCAAAAGACCTTTCCGGTTTCTGTTATTCTGCAGCGTGCTGAACATCACATTGGATCTTTTATTTGTAGCCGGATTGGGACTCGGGATCGGCGGAGCCGCGCTGGCTACGATCCTGAGCCAGACGCTCAGCGCAGGCTTAGTCCTGCGCACATTGATTCGGGGGACCGGAAGGGAACTATTGCCATGCCTTGATCTGCGCGTTCTCCGCCTGAAGAGGGATATGGCCCTGAAAATGCTGCGCCTCGGCCTGCCGCTGGGGTTCGAGACACTGATGTACACTTTTTCCTGTGTCGTGCTGACTTCCGCTGTCAATACCTTCGGCACGGATACCGTTGCGGCTTATGCGGGAAATCTCGGAGCCGGAAGGATGGATCGTGTGCACAGAGTCGTCAGACAGGGCGCGGTATTGATGTATATGTTCATGGGGACGACCATTGCGATCATGTATACAGGTTGTCCGATCTGGCTCGGACTCTTCACCGCAGATACAGGCGTAATAGGAATCGGCGTTGATATGATGCGGTATCTCCTGCCTTTCTATATTTTGTACGTGCCGAGCGGAGTGTTCTTCGCGGCGCTTCGGGGGATGGGAGAGTCGCTTCGCCCGACGATCATCACCTTTCTCGGCGTCTGCGTCCTGAGGATCTTATGGGTGGCGTTTGTCTTTCCGGCCCATCCGACGATACGGGCGCTGCTTTTCTGTTTCCCCGTATCCTGGACAGTGACATCGATCACCTATTTGGTATACTATTTAAGTTTTATGAGAAAAAGAGCCCCTGTTTACTGATCCCCGG
Source organism: uncultured Lachnospiraceae bacterium (assembly GCA_902781325.1). Taxonomy (GTDB): domain Bacteria; phylum Bacillota; class Clostridia; order Lachnospirales; family Lachnospiraceae; genus CAG-791. The sequence goes on along the minus strand of CACZJD010000056.1, from coordinate 9,774 downwards.
GGAAATTCACTGCGTGCGCAAAAAATCGGAGATCGCTATGCTGATCAGACCCCGGCAGTCCGAGCCGTAGTGGCCTGTCTCAAATTCCCGATAGACGGCTTTGGATCCGGGAATGAGGCAGAGCGCGTCATAGAGAGGCGAACAGTTCAGTCCGGGAGGCGCGTAGCGGTCCCTCGATCCGCCGATCATGAGGGTCGGAATGCGGGAGAGAGCGGGCGCCAGGTTTACCAGTGAGAATCCCTTGGAGTTCAAGTAAATCTCACTGATCAGCTGTTCGGAGGAGACGCCCGAAAGGTAAGAGGCGTGGCTGTCCAGAAAGTCCTTTACGATATAGGAGGTCATGATCGATTCGTCGTCCCAGATGGGAAGCCTTCCGATATCACAGGGAAACATCAGGATAAGGAATCTTGTTTTCGGATGCGCAGCCGCCGTGTGCGCGGCGACAAATCCGCCCATGCTGTGACCGAAAACGGAGACGGTGTCCGGATCAATGGTGTCAAGATAATAATAAGCGGTCTCAGCGTCCTCCAGAGCATGCTCAAGGCTGTAGATCCCTTCGCTTCCGCAGGTGCCGCTGAAGGACAGGCACAATACCCTGTACCCGTCAAAACACAGCATTTCCGCGAGATCTTCATTTTTGTCGGTTCCCGGAACGCCGGGCAGAAAGAGAAAAGAGCCTTTGCCTGCATTCCTTTCATCGGGTTCAAACAGTATGCACTCAAGTTTTCCCTGGCGGCCGTTTATATAAATTTTTTTTCGCATGATACAGTTCCTCTGACCTATTGCGTGATCTTATGGTATTATACCACGATTTATTTTTAACAGTGGACACTGCGGGCGTCTTGCGTATATGATGTTGTCAAGATTAAGGACAGCCGGCAAGACTCGGCCGGAGCGATAAACTACAGGAAACAAAGACTTGCAACGGAGGCTTAAAAGCAATGAATAATAAGGCACTTGTTACAATGGGACTGATCGCCGCAATGCTCATGACGGGATGCGCGGGAAAGACAGGCACGGGAACACAGACAGACGCGGCGCAGGCCGAGACAGCGCAGACTGAAGCGACTGCAGCAGAAGCGAAGACTGAGACAGACGCCGAAGCGGTTCAGGAAACTGTCACTGCGGAACTGGTAAAGTATGACAGCGCGGATGGATGGAGCGCGACCTATGATAAGAGTATTTTCGAAGTGGCTGAAGACGACGGTACCAGCTTCACTTATACCGGTAAGGCCGACGGAGTCAATCGGATTCACGTGAATTATTATCCCGGCGAGATGCCTGACGAGGTTCTGTATGATGTCATGGCGGACGCGAACGGACTGCCGGAACACACAAGAACCGAGGGATATTTTGGCTCGGGAACGGACGTATGGTCAATAAGGACCAGCATGGCGTCAAGCGTCATAGAAAATGCGACCGAAGACTATATCGCGGTCGAGAGAAACGGCGGCACACTGCTTCTGCAGATAATAACGAGCAAACAGGCGGATGAAACGACGGGAATGAGTGTTTCCGACGCGCTTTCAGCGGTCATCGACAGCTTCGAACTGAAAGATCAGCAGCCGCAGACTTACAGCGCAAATGTCCCCGGCAAATATGTGGCGCAGGTCAAAGACCAGATCGACGGCCAGGAAGTCACAGCAGAGTATTATGTACAGTTTAATGAGGACCACACCGGAGTGATCCATATGCAGGATGAAATCCCGGTCATCTGGTACAGCCGCGAAGGCAAGGTCCTCGACGCACAGACCGGCGAACAGATTTATGAGTATGCCGTAGAAGGCGACATGCTTTATCTCACAGACACTGCGGCTGAAAACGCGGAAGCGATCGAGTTTACTAAAGAAGCAGGGGCTGAGACCGCATCTTCTGTAGACTATTGAATACTATCTGGAGAATGAGAATAACGGCAGACCGATCATCCTGGCGGGCTTTTCGCAGGGATCTGATATGGTCTACAGACTGATGGAGGAATATTTTGGCAGCGAGGAAATGCAGCAGAAGCTGGTGGCAGCCTACGCTATCGGATGGGCCTGCACAGAGGATATAGTGAACGAGTATCCCCAGATAAGACCCGCGCAGAAGCGGAAAGATCAAGGGTGAAGCAGAGCAGTTATGCGGCTGTTACATCGACGAGGAGCGCGGCGCTCAAGGTCACGGATGTGTCGCCTGAGGAGTATCCCGCGGTGATCAGCGTTTTACCTGAGGGATCTTATCACATTTACGACTATCAGTTCTTCTTTAAGAATCTTCAGGAGAACGTGAAGCACAGAGTCGAGCTTTACATGGAGCAGGCGGCTGCGGCTGAGCAGGCAGCCTGATGAAGCAAGTTCTTCGATGATATTTATTGAATGAAGGAGGTAAGCGGGATGAAACCGGAAGAGTTTATAAGGATACTGGCGCAGGCGGCACGTCTTAAGATCACGACGCGTCACTGCTATACAGAGGAGGACCGCAAGGAGAGTGTCGCGGATCACAGCTGGCGGATCGCGCTGATGGCTATGCTGCTGAGCGGAGTTGATGAGTACCGTGACCTTGATATGGATAAGGTTATCCGAATGTGCCTGATCCACGATCTGGGTGAATCTTTCACAGGTGACATCCCTACTTTTGAGAAGTCCGGGAATGACGCGGATGTGGAAGACGATCTTTTCCACCAGTGGGTGAACACCTTTCCCGAGCCTCAGCGCGCGGAGTGGACCGGACTTCTTGCGGAGATGGAAGCGCTGGAGACCAAAGAAGCAAAGCTGTATAAGGCTTTGGACAAATTGGAAGCGCTGATCTCCCACAACGAGTCAGACATCAGTACCTGGCTTCCTCTTGAATATGACCTGCAGTTTACCTACGGACAGGAGAATATGCGGTTCTCTCCGTATCTTACACAAGTACGTGCCTTGGTCGATGACTGGTCCAGGGAGAAAATTGAACAGGAGAGCTGACTTTTATATGGCGGCGCCCTTCAGGCTTTGATCGGCCTGAGGGCGCTTCTTTTTGTGCGGTAAGCCGTCAGATAATTCGTGGATTAAGAACTCTTGTTCGATACAAGGGTGATGTGTTATATTTATTGTGTGTTACTGGCTGATCAGGAACCTGGAGGAACGTTTTGAACTTGTCGGAGCTTACGGCTTACGCCGAAGAAAAATATCATATCCGCGAGGAACAGAAGTGGGATGATTTCCGCAGTTTCTCGGTTCTGACCGATCCTGAGACAAGAAAGTGGGTCGCTCTTATGATGCGCCAGTGGGACTATGAGACGGGAAACGAGCTCTGCAGATGTGATATCAAGTGTGGAAGGCAGATCCTGACGCAAATCAATGTTACTTATGTGACGAACGCGTTCAGGATGAGGGGAGAGAAATGGGCCGGCGTCATCTTTGATGACCGGACAGAGCCGGAGGTCGTATTCAAACTGTTGGATGAGGCTATACGGATCGGCAGAGCGGGCAGCTATACAGTCGTATTGGAGGAGCGGGATAAAGAGGAGAGTTCAGGTGCCGGAGGAAGAGTTTTCAGAGACACACTGCTCCCGCTGGAAGCTATGCGTGGCAATTATGATAAGAGCCGCTTTCGTGAGAAGAAGGAAGAGAACAGAAAGATCGGGCTGCAGACGCATGTCAGCCGGAATAATGAATCCCGTTCGATCCCGGCCAGGCTCCTCGAGATGATGCAGCTCTATGAGTACAGGAGCAGCTCTTTCGAGGACAAATGCAGGAACTTCGTCCGTCAGGGGAAGTTCATGGAGGACTATGAGGATGACGCGCCCTGGAACAGTGAAGTGAAGCGGTATTTTGCCACCTATCATGATCTGAACCTGAATCAGCTGAGGGGATATTTTGCCTGGCGGACAAGGGTGAGGAGAGGAGAGTTTCACCCGATCACGATGTCCCTGGCGTACATGTATATCTACGAACTGCTCAACATGATCGGAGTAAAGACGCCTCAGGATGCCATCCGGAAAATGAGGGAGTTTGAAAAGGGCTTTTTGGACAGCGGGATCGGGGACAGGTCCATGAGAGAGAACCTGCACCGCTGGATCATAGAGTTCTCGGTGCTGAGCAGTTCCACGACTGAGGAGGTTCTGTCCCTGATCGATCCGGTTCTGATTGAAAGGGACCGGCAGTTAATGGTACTTCGCAAGCCGTCAGAGCACTCTGACGAAGAGATGTTCGAGGCCCTTAATATCCTGACCGGCGGCAAAACAGAGAAGTCCTCCGCAGTTCTGAAAGAGAGTGAGAGGGGGATCCACCTGTTTGCGGAAGTATGGAGATATATGGCGGAACACTATGACGATCTCGGGTGGGATATCTTTGACGCCTGTTTTGGCAAGATGCGGCAGTTTCCCTGGCATCCGCTGGCAAATGCGGTCTATATGGACAGGAAAAACCGGGAGGATACAGAGTATAAGGTGACGGAGTGCCGGAAGTTTGTGTACAAAAACGGCGAGTGGTCTGAGTACAAGTACGACGAGCTGTATTTTGACAAATACCGGATACACGCGATTGTACATGAGGCGGACAGACAGATCCGCAGATACCTAAAGACCGGGCACTACCTTCGGGAGAAGAAAGGCGAAGAGTGGATCACCCCCTATGTGGAGGCGGTGATCGAGGCGGATAAAGCGGCGGCAGAAGAGGCAGCGAAGCCGAAGATCATAATAGACCTCTCCGGGCTTGATAAGATCAGACTGGATGCGCAGATCACCCGGGACAGCCTGCTGACGGAGGATGAGATGAGGGAGCAGGCGCCGGAGCCTGAACAGATATCGGAATTGATTTCGGAGCAGACTCCGGATCCTGCTCCCCGGCAGGAGGAACAGTCCGCTCAACTGATGACGCAGGCAGCAACAGAGTCCTCCAAGGGAGAGGAAAAACCTGCCGCAATAGAAATTCCCTCACTGGACGACACGCAGGCGCAGATCCTTCTTTCTGTCATGCGCGGCGAGCCGGTGGCGGGATTGATCAGGGAGAAAGCGCTCATGCCTTCCGTGGTCACGGATGCGATCAATGAGGCGCTCTTTGACGAGATCGGAGACAATGTCCTCACCTGCGAAGGGGATGAGATCACACTGGTCGAGGACTACAGGGAAGACTTGGAACTTGTACTTGAAGGAGATAATTAATGGCGGAGAGAAAGAAGAAAGTGCCGAAGCGGATCGCGCAGACGGTGATCGGATCACTCAAGGGCGGCGTGGTTCCGAGGATCGGCCTGCCTTATATAACAGTGGGGAGAAAGAGTGAGATCGAGGCACTGCTCCACGATGTGGATATCATCGGGGAGGGCGGCGCGTCGTTTCGTTTTATTGTCGGAAGATACGGATCCGGCAAGAGTTTTCTCATACAGACTATCCGAAATTATGTGATGGACAGAGGATTTATCGTCGCGGACGCGGACCTTTCGCCGGAGAGGAGACTGCAGGGCACGAAGGGGCAGGGACTTGCCACATACAGGGAACTGATCGGTAATCTATCCACGAAGACCAAACCGGAAGGCGGCGCGCTGACGCTTGTGCTGGACCGCTGGATCAACAATGTGCAGATGGAGGCGGCGCAGGAGACAGGGCTTATGCCCGGTGACCCGGCGCTTACTAAGGCTGTGGACCAGAAGATCTACGCAGTCACTTCGGCGGTCAGTGAGATGGTCCACGGATTTGAATTTGCCCGGCTCTTGTCCATCTATTATCACGCCTATGTGGAAGGCGATGATGACAAAAAAAAGAAAGTAGTAAGGTGGTTTCGCGGCGAATATGCCCTCAAGCGTGAAGCCAAAGAGGAATTGGGCGTCAATATCATCATCTCCGATGACGACTGGTACGACTATCTGAAACTGTTCGCGACCTTTTTCCGTCTGGCGGGGTATGCCGGTCTCATGATCATGATCGATGAGCTGGTCAATATCTACAAGATCCCGAACAGCATTACGCGCCAGTACAATTATGAGAAGATGCTGACTATGTACAACGACACGCTTCAGGGCAAGGCGCGATATCTGGGAATCATCATGGGCGCTACACCTCAGGCATTGGAGGACAAGCGGCGAGGGATCTACAGCTACGAGGCGCTGCGTTCCCGGCTCGCGGAGGGGAAATTCTCCAGACCCGGCGCCAGAGATCTTTTGGCACCGGTAATCCGGCTGGAGCCGCTCACCGCGGAGGAAATGCTGGTCCTGTGCGAGAAACTGGCGGATATTCACGCGGATCTCTACGGCTATCCGAGAAAACTCACCACGCAGGACCTCATTCCCTTTATCAAACTGGAGTACGGGCGGATCGGCGCGGATCAGAATATCACGCCCAGAGAGGTGATCCGGGATTTCATTGAGCTTTTAGATATCCTGTACCAGAATCCGGATATGGACATCAAAGAGCTGATGCAGTCCGACGGATTTACTTATGCCAAGTCGGAGGCGGTCTCTGACAAGACGGCAAAGAATTACGCGGAGTTTGAGATCTGATCCGGTAAGATACCATGCGGATCTCATATATGAAAGAGGAACCGGTTTATGGATGTTTTCTATCGTTATGCTCCCTTCATACAGGATTATATATTCCGGTCGGGCTGGAAGACCCTGCGCGGCGTGCAGAACGCGGCGGGAGAGGCGATCTTCGGAACTGATGACAATGTCCTGCTGACGGCGTCCACCGCGTCCGGCAAGACGGAAGCGGCGTTTTTTCCTATTTTGACACTGCTGGATGAGGAGCCCGCCCGAAGTGTGGGAGTGCTCTATATCGCACCGCTCAAGGCCCTGATCAATGATCAGTTCGGGCGGCTGAATGAACTGTGCGAGGAGGCCGGGATCCCGGTATACCGCTGGCACGGCGATGTGTCTCAGTCGCAGAAGAGAAAACTCTTAAGGAAGCCTTCGGGGATCCTGCAGATCACGCCGGAGTCCCTGGAGTCGCTGATGATCAACAAACACATGGAGATCCCGTCGCTGTTCGGCGACCTCCGATTCATCGTCATCGACGAGATCCACTCTCTGCTGCGGGGAGACCGCGGGATGCAGACATTCTGCCTGATCGAGCGGATGTGCCTGCTGGCAGGTTGTGATCCAAGGAGGATCGGTCTGTCCGCGACCATAGGAAATCCCGAACTGGCGGGTGAGTTTCTTGCATCCGGCAGCACAAGACCCACGATCATTCCGAAATTTGACGGCGGCAAGGAAATGTGGCGCCTGTCCATGGAGCATTTCTACAACACGGATCCCCAGGCAGATGAGGACAAGGAGATCACTGTCAGGACGCCTGAAGAGGAAGAGCCGACGGACACCGCGCCGAAAGCGGCGGATCCGGGGATGGGCTATATTTTCGAACATACGCGGGGCAAAAAATGCCTTGTATTTACGAATTCCCGCGAGGAGTGTGAATCCGTCTGCCAGTGCCTTCGCCAGTACTGCGAGGCCAATCATGAGCCGGAGCGTTTTCTGATCCACCACGGCAATCTCTCGGCCTCTTACAGGGAGAGCGCGGAGATGGAAATGAAGGACGACGACTCGATGATGAGCGTCTGTGCCACGGCGACTCTGGAACTGGGTATCGATATCGGGAAGCTTGAGCGCGCCTTTCACATCGACGCGCCCTTTACGGTGTCCGGCTTCCTGCAGAGGCTGGGACGTACCGGGCGCAGAGGCGAGCCTTCGGAGATGTGGTTTGTGATGCGGGAGGACCATGCGGAAGCCAGAGCGATGCTGCCTGACCTGATCCCGTGGTATATGATCCAGGGAATAGCGCTGGTGCAGCTCTATATTGAGGACCGGTTCGTGGAACCTCCCAGAATGGACCGGCTGCCCTACAGTCTTTTGTATCACCAGACTATGAGCACCCTGGCTTCCTGCGGTGAGATGACGGCGGGAGAACTGGCTTCAAGGGTGCTGCCGCTGGCCTGCTTCCACAGGATCACCACCGACGATTACAGGCTGCTGTTAAGGCACCTGCTGGAAATCGACCACATTAACCGCACGGAGAACGGCGGACTGGTGGTCGGGATCACAGGGGAGCGGATCACGAATAATTACAAATTTTACGCGGTTTTTCAGGAGAACATCGAGTATAAGGTGCACGCCGGTTCTGAGGAACTGGGCACGATCGTTAAGCCGCCGCCGGTCGGGGACAAAATAGCGATCGCCGGCCGCGTCTGGGTCGTAGAGGATGTGGATCACAAAAAACGGGAAGTCTACTGCGCTCTGGTAAAGGGCAATATCCCTGCCTATTTCGGCGATGTGGCGGGAGATATTCACACCAGGATCCTGGAAAGAATGTTCGGAGTGCTCAGCGAGGACAAGGATTATCCCTATCTGATGCGCCATGCCGCCGCGAGACTGCAGGACGCCCGGGGCACATTCTATAAAGCCGGAATGGAAGGCAGGTACCTGATCCATCTGGGCGGGAAGATGTGGGCTTTGTTTCCGTGGCTTGGCAGTTACGCCTTCCTGGCGCTGGAGAGATTTCTCAAGATCCGCTGCGGCAGGAGGCTGGGCCTTAAGGGACTAAGTCCCTCCAGACCTTACTATATGCAGTTTACGATGACCGTATCCGAGGAGGAGTTCTATAAGATCACTGCCGAGGAGGCTGAGTCGGAATTCGATCCGCTGGAGCTCGTCTATCCCGGGGAAGTCCCGGTCTTTGAAAAGTACGACGAATTTGTGCCGCCGGAACTTGTGCGGAAGGGATTTGCGTACGGCGTGCTGGACATAGAGGGTATGAAGAAGAGAGTACTGCAGTGGAGCAGGTGATCGTGTCATAAGGGGATTCAAGCGTCTTTTTGGAGCAAATAGGTGCTCCAAAGGGACGCTTTTTTTGTATAATAAGGACGTGCATTATTCAATTTAAGGAGATACCGAAATGACATTAAGAGAACTGGGAATCGGGAAGTCTGCCATTATTGAGACGGTGGGCGGCACCGGAGCCCTGCGGCAGCATTTTCTTGATATGGGAGTGATCCCCGGCGCGGAAGTGACGGTGCTCAAATACGCCCCTCTGGGGGATCCCGTGGAGATACAGATCCACGGCTATTCCCTTACATTGCGTCTTGATGACGCGGCCAAGATCGGAGTGAAGCCGATCGTAAAAAAGACCCCGGAAGAGGAAAAGGAAGTCAAGCACAAAAAGACTCCCCATCCCGGCCTTGGAGAAGAAGGGATCTATCACCCGAAGGGAAGCGGAGATCCGCTGCCTAAGGGCACTATTTTGACTTTTGCGCTTGTAGGAAATCAGAACAGCGGCAAGACTACCCTTTTTAACGCACTGACCGGGGCGAGACAGCACGTGGGAAATTTCCCGGGAGTTACGGTGGACCGCAAGGACGGCGTGATACTCGGACACGAAGATACTCTGATCACGGATCTTCCGGGCATCTATTCCATGTCCCCCTACTCTAAAGAGGAACTGGTATCGAGAGATTTCGTCCTCAATGAAAAACCGAAGGCGATCATCAACATCGTGGACGCGACCAATATCGAGAGGAATCTGTACCTGACTATGCAGCTTCTGGAGATGGACGTGCCGGTTGTTGTCGCTCTCAACATGATGGACGAAGTCAATGAGAACGGCGGCGTGATCGATGTTAACGCGATGGAAGCGTTCCTCGGGACACCGGTAGTGCCCATATCCGCGGCGAAGAACCAGGGTATCGAGGAACTCGTGAACCACGCGATCCACATCGCGAAATATCAGGAGAAGCCCACAAGACAGGACTTCTGCGACCAGAATGACCACGGAGGCGCAGTTCACAGGTGCCTGCACGCGGTAATGCATTTGATCGAGGACCATGCGGCCGC
>CACZJD010000055.1 GCA_902781325.1 uncultured Lachnospiraceae bacterium | reverse complement strand
CCTTGCAGGATATTATCACCCGTCGATCACAACCATTGAGCAGCCGATCAACGAGATGGCGCTCGAGACAAGCCGGATGCTGTTCCGCCTGATCCGGGATAAGGATCTGAAGGAAAGGCATATCTTCCAGGCAGCGCTCAGGGAGGGACAGTCGGTAAGGGCTTTATAATCTTTTCTGCGAAAGCATCAGACTTCGCTGTCGGTTCGGGTGATAATCAGTCACCAGAATCCGCACGGCGAAGTTTTGCATTTCATCTTAAAATATTCCCCCGCATCTTAAAAAGAGCGCTTAGAATCTTCCCCCACCTCATAAATCGATAGGTTGTTCATAAAAGTTCCCGATGCTATAGTGCAGTCACATGGATCATATTACTGTCATTACTAATTGTGCCGCTATCGGAACGGCGACGGAATGGAAATTGACATGAACAGTATCATCGAAAGGTTAATGGAAGGAAATGAGCGCTTTATCTCGGAAGGCCTCAGAAAGGGCGATATCTCTGCCATAATTCGAAAGAAGACCTGCATGGAAGGCCAAAAACCATATGCTGTCGTCATAACGTGTTCTGACTCCAGGGTTATTCCTGAAGCAATCTTTGACGCCGGTATCGGCGATCTGTTCGTGATCCGTGTTGCCGGAAACGTGATAGACAACCATCAGCTGGGAAGCATCGAATATGCAGCAGAGCATCTGGGAACAAAACTGATTGTTGTTCTCGGACATACACACTGCGGCGCAGTGGATGCTGCAATCCATCATGATCCGGAAGGGTATATCAAATTCATCACGGATGAGATTCAGAAAGCAGCTGGCGAAGAGACTGATCCTTTTGAGGCCGGCTGCCTGAATGTGAGATACAGCATGAAAAAGATTGAGGAAAGCCTTGTCATCCGGAATGAGGAAGAAAGAGGACTTCGTGTCGTCGGGGCGATGTATGATATCGAAACATCTCTATAACATATTGTCAGAAATTGACAAATTGAAATAACAGAGGCAAACTGATGCCGTAAATAAAACGGACTGTTGCAATTACCGAATGACCAGTAATTGCAGCAGTCTTTTTCAACTTATATTGCTATGCCAAAAGTGTTGCCTCAGCAGTCCTTCTCCAGATGCCAGATATCCTTATTGTACTGCTCAATAGTCCTGTCGGAGGAGAAGTAGCCGGCCTTGGCAATGTTGACCGCCATCTTTTTTGCCCAGCCCATCCTGTCCTCGTAAGCTGCTAGCGCTTTTTCTTTTGCCTTGCAGTAGCTCTCGAAATCAGGGAAGGTCATGAACCAGTCTTTCTTCAGGAGCTCCTCATAGAGCTGCTTCAGAAGCTTCTTGTCGCCGGCCTCTTCCATCTCATCGCTGACAAGGAAATCCACCGCAGCCTGAAGTCTCTTGTTCTTCTTGTACCAGTCTTTTGAGACATAATCTCCCCTCTTGTATCGCTCAATGACCTCTTCAGAGGACTGTCCGAAGGTGAAAATATTGTCCTCCCCGACGAGCTCCGCGATCTCGACGTTGGCGCCGTCCATGGTTCCCAGCGTCACCGCGCCGTTGAGCATGAACTTCATATTGCCGGTCCCGCTGGCCTCCTTGGAGGCCAGTGAGATCTGCTCGGAAATGTCCGATGCGGGGATCAGCTTCTCCGCCATGGACACGTTGTAGTTGCGGAGCATGATGACCTTCAGGTAAGGGCTGACGTCGGGATCGTTGTTGACGATCTTTCCGAAAGCCAGGATCGCGTGGATGATATCTTTGGCGATGACATAAGCGGGTGCCGCTTTGGCGCCGAAGAATACCGTGATCGGTCTGCGCGGCCTGTAGCCGTCTTTGATATGCAGGTAGCAGTCGATCGCCCACAGAAGGTTGAGCTGCTGTCTCTTATACTCATGCAGGCGCTTGATCTGCACGTCATAGACAGATTCCGGATCGACCTTGTCGCCCTGGTACTTGTAGAGCCAGTCCGCGAATTTCTTCTTCCCCATGTTCTTCCTGTTGACAATGCACTGCAGAAAAGCCGGATCCTCCGCGTAGGAAAGGAGCTGCTCGAGCTGCTTCGCGTCGGTCTTCCAGCCTTCGCCGATCTTTTCGCTGATCAGCTCGGTGAGCTCGGGATTGCACTCGACGACCCATCTGCGGAAAGTGATCCCGTTGGTCTTGTTGTTGAACTTCTCGGGATAGAGCTTGTAGAAATTGTTGAGCTCTGTATTCTTAAGGATCTCCGTGTGAAGTCTCGCCACGCCGTTGACCGAGTGGCTGTAGTGAATGTCCAAATGGGCCATATGCACGTTGCCGTTCCCGTCGATGATCTGCACGGACGGATCGCTGTATTTTGCCTTAACGGCGTCGTTCATCCTCTTAATGATCGGCATCAGGTGCGGAACGACAGCCTTAAAGAAGTGCTTGGGCCATGTCTCCAGCGCCTCCGCCAGGATCGTGTGGTTCGTGTAGGCGCAGACGTCCGTCACGATCTGATACGCCTCTTCCTCCTCGATCCCTTTTTCTGCCAAAATACGGACCAATTCAGGAATTACCAGGGACGGATGGGTGTCGTTGATCTGGATCGCGGCGTAATCCGCCAGGTCATGGAGATCGCTCCCGCGCTCCACACACTCATCAATGATGAGCTGCGCCGCGTTGCTGACCATGAAATATTCCTGATAGACGCGGAGCATTCTGCCCGCCTCGTCGCTGTCATCGGGATAGAGGAAGAGCGTCAGGTTCTTCTCGATCTCTTCTTTGTCAAAGTCAATGCCCGATCCGATCAGCCTCTCGTTGACTGTATCCAGGTCGAAAAGGCGCAGGCGCCCGCACTTGCTGCCGTAGCCGGTGACGTCGATCTCATACATGGTGGAGACAAGCTCCAGGTCGCCGCACTGCACCTTGTAGTGCCTGTCGGTCCTTCTCATCCAGTTGGCCATGCCCCACTTGCGCCAGTAATCCGGTCTCGCGTGCTGCTTGTTGTCCTCAAAGGACTGCTTGAACAGGCCGCAGTGATAGGCAAGACCTACGCCGTCTGCGGGAAGGCCCAGGGTCGCCAGGCTGTCGATAAAGCAGGCCGCAAGTCTTCCGAGGCCGCCGTTTCCTAGGGAGGGCTCGTACTCGAACTCCTCCAGGTCGGTGATGTCCTTGCCGGCCTCTGCCAGCTCTGCCTTCACTTCATCATAGATCCCCAGGTTGATCAGGTTGTTGGAGAGGAGCTTACCGATCAGGAACTCCGCCGAAATATAGTATACTTTCTTCTTTCCGCTGTTGTATCCCTTGTCTTTGCAGGCATCCTGCGTCAACTCGAGGGCCGCGTTGTAGAGTTCCAGGATCGTGCAGTCCTGCAGCGATTTACCGGTGTAGTCTCTTAATTTTTTCATGGTTTATACCTTTCCTTTCGTCGTCACTCTTTTGCATTTCGACTGTTTTTTTGCATCTTATCAGCACTTACAATGAATCCTTTTTATAAGTATGCATTATAATGATTTTACGTCACACTTTACTTGCAATATCACTGCATAAAATAGTACAATAATGATATTGATGTTTGTTTATCATGCAAACGAAGCTTTTCAGCGCTTCCGGACCGCTGCGGCAGACCGTCTTCCGCATGTAAAAGGGCTCTCCAATGAATCTCGAAGAATACTCCCAATATAAAGAAACCCTGCTGCACGAGCAGCCGGGCTTTGCTTACAACACATATCTCTGCACAATTCCCCAGGACTTTCCCCGGGTAGACCTCCACTGGCATGAGCAGATGGAGATCATTTATGTCATTAAAGGCAGCGGATCCGTCACAGTCGGCTCCCGCAAATGTCCCGTTCAGGCAGGTTCGATCATGCCGATCCTGCCGGGCGAACTTCACGCCATCGACGGGAATCCCGGCGTCCGGATGGAATACGAGAATATAATTTTCTCCCTCTCGCTCGTCGACAATCAGGTTGAAAACGACTGGGCCCGCCGCAATATTCTGACTCCCCTGCAGATGGGGACCCTTAAATTCCCGCGGCCGATCCACCGGGGCACTCCCTTCCACGAGGAAGTCTCCTCAGCCCTCGACGCCGCTGACGCCGTCTGCGGCAAGCGCCCTGACGGCTACTCCCTGCTGGTGCGCAGCTGTTTATTCCGCTTTTTCTATGCCATTTATTCCCATCGCAGTCAGGAAGAAAGCGTTCCACCCTCGCCTTACGAGGACGCCATCAAGCAGGTCCTGCTCTACGTCCAGAACCATTTTGCCGAGCCCATCACCGTCAGCGACGCCGCCGGCCTGATTGACTACAGCGACGCGCACTTCATGCGCGTCTTCCGCCGCGAGACAGGCTTCACCTTCGGCGAATACCTCGCCGACTACCGCCTGCGCTACGCCTCCTACCTCCTTCGAGAGAGGCCTGACTCCATAGGCGCCATCGCGTCCCTGTGCGGCTTTGACAACTTTTCCTACTTCATCCGGCGCTTTCGCCGCAAATACGGCATGTCCCCGAGGGAATACCGCGCCGCGGGGCGGTGAACATCGGGGGTGTCGATCACACTCGGATGCTGTTCCGGGCAGAATGTGCCGTTGTGCCGGCACTTGTTTCCAGGGGGGCCGCTGCGCTGACGCTTGTTTTGGGGGGATGTACCGCTGCGCTGACGCTTGTTTCTGGGAGGATGTGTCGTTGCGCTGACGCTTGTTTCTGGGAGGATGTGTCGTTGCGCTGATGCTTGTTTCAGGGCAGACTGTCCCCCGAAAAGGCAGCTTTTTTCAATCCGAGGGGGCTGAAATTTCTTGTGCCGAGCGCGCCCCCCCAGACTGTCCGAAAACCCTTCTATTTCCTGCATTTCTAGGCACTTTCAGCGCAGGAAAGTCAGGCAATCCAGACATCTGTCCTTCAATAGCTGCCTGACCTTGAAAACTGAATAAAGAACGCTATATATCTTTATACAATCTTAATCTCATCCGTTCGTTTCTAACACCCTTTTAATATCCGATGCATGATAATCAATCCATGAAAGGCGGTTGGTCATCATGTATCGGAGTTTTTCTGCATTTCAGATTATATTATTCGGATTTGCAATGATCATATTGATAGGCACGCTGCTGCTGATGACGCCGGCAGCCTCTTCCCAAGCTGCCCCATGTCCGCCGGCGGACGCCCTGTTTACTGCGACTTCAGCAGTCTGTGTTACCGGCCTGGTCGTCAGGGACACCTGGCAGGCGTGGTCGGGCTTTGGCCAGGCAGTCATCCTGCTCCTGATCCAGACCGGCGGCATGGGCGTGATGCTCATGATCTGCGCGGCGGCTCTGATCACCGGCAGAAAGATCGGCCTTCGTGAGAGAGGAACGGTGCAGGACTCCATCTCGGCGCCCCACGCAGGAGGCGTGATCCGCCTTGCCAGGTTTATCCTGGTCCTGCTGTTCGCATCGGAGGCTGTGGGAGCAGCCACCCTGTTTCCGGTATTTGCAAGGGATTTTGGGATACTCCGTGGCCTGTGGTTTTCCGTATTCCATTCGATCTCAGCCATGTGCAATGCAGGATTTGATCTGCTGGGCTGCAGGGGGGCGTATTCATCGCTGGCATCTTACGCCGCCAACCCGTGGGTCAACCTGGTGATCGGCGGCCTGATCATATGGGGCGGCCTGGGATTCCTTACCTGGGACGATATCTTCCACAGGGGAGGCAGGCTGAGCCGCTTCAGACTGCAGAGCAGACTCATCCTGAGCATGACGCTTGTACTCATCACGATACCGCTGATCCTGTTCTTCCTGTTGGAATTCAGAGAAGGCCCGGTAAATGAACGGCTGCTGCATTCATTTTTCTCATCCGTGACGCCAAGGACGGCAGGATTTGCGACGGTGGATATGAATGTCTTCAGCGAAGCAGGAAAGATGCTGATCATACTGCTGATGCTGATAGGCGGTGCACCAGGTTCGACTGCCGGCGGAATGAAGGTGACGACCTTCGGCGTGATCTTCCTGTCCGTGCGCTCTGTGCTTTTTCGGGAGAAGGACACCAACTTCCACAACCGGAGGATTGAAGAGTCCGTGATCCGCAACGCCGTTTGTATCTGCATGATGTACCTGAGCCTGTTCCTGATGGCGGGATGCATCATCAGCCGGATCGAAGGCCTGCCGCTGCTGACCTGTCTGTTCGAGAGCGCATCCGCAGTCGGAACCGTGGGCCTGACGCTCGGGATAACGCCTTCACTGTCTATCGCGTCCAAGCTGATTCTGATCCTGCTGATGTTCCTGGGAAGGGTCGGGGGACTGACGATGGTATACGCTGTCATCCCGCAGATCCGCCACGGCAACGCGCGCAGGATTACAGAGAGGGTAACCGTGGGATAAGGAGGAAATATGAAGTCTATATTACTGATCGGAGTCGGCCGGTTCGGCAGGAGGATCGCCCACCGGCTGTCGGAAATGAATGTTGAGATCATGGCGGTCGACAAGAAGGAAGAGCGGGTGGAGATGGCTGCCCCGTTCGCGGACCGGGTCCTGGTTGGCGATGCGTCCAACGCGGACTTTCTGAAAGGGCTGGGCGTCCGGAACTTTGACACCTGCATCGTCGCGATCGGAGACGACTTCCTGTCATCCCTGGAGGTTACTTCACTCCTCAAGGAACTTGGCGCCAGGCGCGTGGTCTCCCGTGCAGCCCGCGACACTCAGGAGAAGTTCCTCCTTCGAAATGGAGCAGACGAGGTTGTCTACCCTGAGAAGCAGATGGCGAACTGGCTGTCCCTTCATGTCAGCTCCGACAACCTGTTTGACTACCTGGAACTTGCGGACGGTTACGGGATTTATGAGTTCCTGGTGCCTGAGAAATGGATCGGACATACGATCAGGGACCTGGATATCCGGAACCGCTATCAGCTGAATATCCTGGCAGTGAGAAGCGGATCGAACATGGTGATCGCTGTCGGAACGGAATTTCGGTTTGAGCACAACCAGAGTGTGATCGCGCTGGGAAGCCAGCAGGACATCAGGAACTGCCTGGGCAAGAACAGCTCGGAGAGGAGGTAACATTATGATGCGTGATGTGTTATTGGTTCTGGCGTTCCTGCTCGGCGCAGGGATCATGAGGGTATTTGTGGGAATAGCAGATCATTTTATAGAGCATGTGGTCATTCCTGATGATGCAGACATAAAGTGTCAGATGGAAAATGAAATAAAATCAGCTGAAGATGCACCGAAAGAGCATGCTCCCGGACGGATAAAGAGGCTTCTTGACAAACTCCGTCTCCGGAGTAAGGTGAAGGATAAATACAGGGGGACGGTCGTTGAGATCGGAACGGCACGTCCGACCCAGATAAGGATCCGTCATTATGAGTAGCCGAAAGATAATCGTATGCGTCTCCCCGGCTCCTTCCGGAGCGAGGATCATCAGGACCGCGGCGCAGGTTGCGCAGGCGCGGGACTCACAGCTGATTGCGCTCTTTGTCGAGACGCCGACACATTCCACACTTTCTGACGAGAGCAGCCGCAGGCTGGACGCCAACATGGCTCTTGCCGCGCGCATGGGAGCGCGCACTGAGACGGTCTACGGGGAAGACGTCCCCACAAGGATCGCAGAATACGCCCATATGAGCGAAGCGGATACGGTCATACTCGGGCAGAGCGCCGTGCCTGTGCTGAAGAGGCTGTTCCAGACATCCCTCTCCGACAGACTGTCGACGCTGCTTCCGGACAAGACGCTGATGATCATACCCGACGTCTCCGCCCGGGCTCAGAGAAATGTGAAGATCAGCCAGCAGGCTGAGCACGGAGTGATCAAAGACATGCTGAAGGTCGCGGCGCTTCTTGGCGCTGCGACCGTTCTTGCGCTTCTGTTCCAGAAGGCAGGCCTTCAGGATGCCAACATCATCACCCTCTACATCCTGTGCGTGACCCTGACCGCCGTGCTGACCAGCAGCCCGCTTGCCGGCATCGTCAGCGCAGCCGCCAGCGTGGTCATTTTCAATTACTTGTTCACAGAGCCGCTGTTTTATTTTCAGGTGTATGACCCCGGATACATGATCACATTTGTCATCATGTTCATCGCGGCGTTCATCACCGGCACACTCGCATCCCGCCTGAAAGAATACGCGCGCCAGTCTTCCAAGAAGGCTTTCCGCACACAGATCCTGCTGGACGCCAGCCGTCTGCTCGGACAGGAGGACAGCAGAGGGAAGATCCTGGAGGTAACAGGCAGCCAGCTGCTCAAACTGACAGGAAGAACGATCCTGATCTATCCGGCAGAAGGCGGGGCTCTGAAGGAACCACAGATTCTGGTCCCCGGATACGAGGAGCAGGCACTTCCGGACGCTCCGGGGCAGCTGCCCGCCCTGTCCGAAAAAGACCACGAGACTGCTTCCCGGGCACTGCGAGAGGGAAAGAGCGTAGGCGCATGGACGGACACCTGTCCTGAGGCAGATTACATATTCCTGCCCGTGCGTATTCACGGACACTCCTATGGAGTGTTTGCCATCAGCCGCGACAAAAAAGAAATGAGTTCATTTACACACAGCATCTGCGACTCCATCGTCAGTGAGTGCGCGCTTGCTATGGAAAATGAATACAGCGAGAGAGCCAGGGAGGAGGCGGCTGCTTTGATGAAGAATGAGCAGCTTCGCACCACGCTTCTTCGCTCCATTTCCCACGATCTCAGAACGCCTCTCACCTCGATCTACGGAAATGCGGACAATCTGCTGGCCGATTCGGACCGGATGGATGAGGAGACAAAGAAAGAGATCTACCGGGATATCAGGGAAGACTCCTACTGGCTGATCAGCGTCGTGCAGAATCTTCTCTCAGTGACCAGGCTGGAAAATAAGGAGCTGAGGCTCAACAAGGATATCGAACTGATCGATGACGTGATCGGCGAAGCACTGCAGCACTCAGATCGCTGCGTGGGAGAGCGCAGTGTGATCTTCGAGCCGGGCGGCGAGAATCTGTTTGTGGAAGCTGACGCGGCGCTGATCGAGCAGGTGATCATCAATCTGGTCAACAACGCGATCAAATACACTCCGGACGGCTCAGAGATCCGTATCGAAACGTCGGGAACAGAGCAGGAAGTTCTTGTCAGTGTGAGTGACAACGGACTGGGAGTTGCCGAAGAGGAACTGTCAAAACTGTTCGAACTGTTCTACATGGGAGACAGAACCGGTGCAGACAGCCGCAGAGGACTGGGCCTTGGACTTGGCGTGTGCCAGTCCATAGTGGAGGCACATGAAGGCAGCATACACGCACAGAACCTGAAGCCGCACGGACTGAGGATCTGGTTCAGCCTTCCAAAGAAGGAGATCATACTGGATGGAAACGGAAACATCTAAGATACTGGTGGTCGAAGACGACAAACCGGTACGAAACCTGATAGCAACAACACTGAAGATGCACGGCTACTCTTACCTGGAGGCAGTGAACGGGACAGAAGCCCTGATGATGACATCCTCCTACAACCCCTCGATCCTGCTTCTGGACCTGGGGCTCCCGGACATGGACGGGACAGAGGTGATCCGCCAGGTACGGTCCTGGTCACAGGCACCGATCCTGGTGATCAGCGCGCGAAGTGACGACACAGACAAGATCGGAGCCCTGGACGCAGGGGCGGACGACTATATCACAAAACCCTTCTCCGTAGAAGAGCTCCTCGCCCGGCTGAGAGTAACGTTCCGGCGGCTGAACTACCTGCAGAACATAGCGGGTGCAGAATCCTCCGTCTATGTGAATGCCGGCCTGAAGATCGATTACGCCGCACACACAGTGTTCCTGAAAGAGGAAGAACTGCACCTGACACAGACAGAATACCGTCTTCTGTGCCTTCTTGCGAAAAACACCGGCAAAGTGCTTACCTACAAGTACATTACCCAGAACATCTGGGGGAGCAGCTGGGAGAACAACATGGCCACACTTCGCGTAGTTGTGACGACCCTTCGGAGAAAACTCAGCAGCCAGGAGAGTGAACCCATGATCCAGACACATGTAGGGATCGGGTACAGAATGGTCAAACTGTGAGAGGGTGTGCGGAACCGCAATAAATATAGTGACGACAGAAACAGCCAGAAGATACCGGCACAGAGCGGGTAAATATCTGGCTGTTTTGTTTGTTCGTTACCGTTGTATGAAGGGGACTAATCCTATATAATTATCCGATAACAGACTGGAAAAGATAACAGCCTGGATTACTCAGATGCTGACAGATTGATGCAGCACCAGTAAGAGAATCGGAATGGATAAAGCGAAAATATGAACGATCGTAAAGATAACAATATCCCGGAGTGCCTGTACCCGGCGACCCGCGCGCCTGCATGCTGCTGGGTGCGCAGAAGAAACCGGCAGAAGATAAGAAGATCCGCAGAAGCTGCTTTGTGCATGTCCTGTACATAAAAGGGCAGTATCTGCTGTTCCATACCCTGACACGAAAGATCCTGCTTCTGGAGCCAAAGTACATTGACTACTTTGCGGACGACAGACTTTTTCCGTCCTCTGTGCTGGAGGAAGAGTTTCCGACATGGCCGCTTACTACGGGAAGAAGGAACGGCTTCCTGAGATTCAGAGCTGGTATGACGGCCAACGATACACGGCACATAGTATCGTCAGCATTTGGATAATGAACCGGGAGAGCGGGCGGCAAAAAGGTGCGTATGAGTGGTTGAATTATACACACGAATGAATTATAATCAGCTAAAGAATGATAAAAACGAAGCTTTTAGCTAATTATATGATTGGAAATAATGTATGTTAATAGGAAGAGAAAAAGAACAGGAATATCTTCGCTCAGCTTTTCAGGCAGACCGTTCCAGATTTATTGCCGTATATGGAAGACGGCGTGTAGGAAAGACATTTCTGATCCGGGAAACATTCGATTATTCATTTACATTTGAGCACGCCGGTCTGGCAAAGGGCAAGTACCGGGATCAATTGAATGCATTTGCCGCTTCTCTCACAGAGGCAGGTGCTCCGGATGTGATGTCTCCCAAAAACTGGATGGAAGCTTTCAGACAGTTAAAAAAGTTTATAAGTGAATCTCAGGATAAAAGAAAAGTAATCTTTATTGATGAACTATCCTGGATGGATACTCCCCGTTCGGATCTCGTTATGGCACTTGAAAATTTCTGGAATGGATTTGCATCGGCCAGAAAGGATATTGTGCTGATCATATGTACATCGGCAACATCGTGGATACTTAAAACGGTCATTCATGATAAAGGCGGTCTGCACAACAGAGTTACGGACAAGATCCCTCTGCAGCCCTTTAACCTTTACGAGTGTGAAAGGTTTCTTGAGAGCAAGAATATTGTGATGGATCGTTATGATATCCTCGAAGGCTATATGGCGATGGGCGGAGTTCCATATTATTGGGACTTTATACAGAGCGGCAAAAGCATGACGCAGAATATAGATGCTATGTTTTTTGACAAGGATGCTTTGCTCAAAGGAGAATTTGATTACCTTTATGCTTCTGTTTTCAGAAAACCGGAGGACTATATCAAGATCATTAAGGCTCTGGCAAAGAAAAAGGCCGGAATGCAGAGAGGGGAAATTTCCAGGGAAACGCATCTTGCATGTAATGGATCCTTTTCCCATAAAATTGAAGAACTGGAAAGCTGTGGATTTGTCCGAAGGTATCACGAGTTCGGAAAGAAGAATATGGGAGCGGTTATTCAACTGATCGATAATTATACTTTGTTCTATTATAAATATTTGGAGAATCCGCCAACAGATTCTAAATACTGGGAAAAAACAATTGACTCACCGGCCAGAAGAGCCTGGGCAGGGCTGGCTTTTGAACGGGTATGCCTGCAGCATTCGGAACAGATAAGAAACAGGCTCGGAATAAGCGGCGTCCTGACAGATGAATGCTCGTGGCGGTGCGCATCGGATTCAGACAAGGGTATTTATGGATCGCAGATTGATCTTGTGATCGACAGAAAAGACAGGGTTGTGAATCTTTGTGAAATGAAATATTCTGAGCTGGATTACTCAATCACGAAAGAATATGACAGGAAGCTGAAAGAAAAGATCAGTGATTTTCGAAATGTAACAAAGACGAGGAGTTCAATCCATCTGACGATAGTAACAACCTATGGCTTGGAACGGAATAAATATTCGGGGCATGTTCAGTCTGTTGTAACGGCAGCGGACCTGTTCCAACCAACATGGATATAAATTGCTAAAAATAACATTTCCGAATGTCTTTAGCAGTTTACAGAGACGACGTAGTAAAAGCATATTCCACGGAGATGGCAAGACAACCCAGGAAAACAATTTCGGAGGTGTCTTGTAATGGAAAAAAGATGTTATAAAGTAAAAGAACTGCAGGAAATATTGGGTTTGAGCCGCACTTCTATTTATGAGCTGCTTAAGCGCAAAGAGTTCCAGTGGGTAGTAGTCGGCAGAAAATATATCAATTCTAAAGCAAGCTTTGATGAATGGCTTGACGGAAGCGCAGCTTCCAGAGAAGCACATCAAGAGCAGTAACAGGCAAATTTTGGCGCTTAACAAGTGCTATATAATACGTTATAATACTTATGACCTGAACAACTGAATACTCCTCATTCCCGTTGGAATGTCGGGGATGGTGGCCGGTCATATTTTTAGTGACTATGAGGATGGGCATAAGCCTTTCTTAGTCGCAGCTAATATCTGGCTAAGAAAATCATTTAGACCGAGATGAATTCAGTTAGTTCGAAACGGTTTTCATGTGAAGCGCAAAGCGTTGATTTTCAAGGAAAATACAGTCTCAGAGATATATTATACACGTACAGGTGGGTAGCCTTTTGATGTACTCCTAAGCGGAAGGTCGTGGGTTCGAATCCCGCCAGGAACGTGAAAAAGCGGGATGAAATGTCACATAAACAGTGATTTTCATCCCGCTTCTTCTATA
>CACZJD010000054.1 GCA_902781325.1 uncultured Lachnospiraceae bacterium | reverse complement strand
GACAGAGAGCCGGCCCGTCACCTGGTACGATGAAAACGGTGAAAAACACAGCGGCTGGAGACGGTTCTGCTACAGCAGCGACGACGATTGGGAGATTCCTGAGAAATACCGGTTCTATCAGTCTTACAGACTGAAGGATTCCTATATTTTGCCTTCTCCTGCAAAGTATGAGAAAGGGAACGACTATTCCTATAATCCAAATGGAACCGCAGCGGTCAAGCAGCAGCTGCTGGCAAATCGCGGCGTTTCGATCAGTATTAACGCAGAGAGTTCGAGGCCGGACTGGACGACGAAGAAGTGGAAATACCTCAGTCCGAACTGGGCGCAGTATACATACGAGGGCGTATTTGACAATCCGCATTCTGTATGTATTGTGGGGTGGGACGATGACTATCCCAAGGAAAACTTCAACGAGGGACACCAACCTCCCGAAAATGGCGCTTTTTTGGCCAGGAACAGCTGGGGATCCGACTACAATGACTTCCCCACGAACGGGTACCGGCACTGGGGAATCGAGCAGGAAGAGAACAAACATAACGGTTATTTCTGGATATCCTATTATGATAGGACGCTGCAATGCCTCGAGGCGTTTGCTTTTGACAAGAGCAACGTCGGCTCGAGCTACTATGTGCAGCAGTACGATTATGCCCTTGGCCACCACGTAAGAGAAGTTGTGTCAGATTCTGAGTCAAAGGCTGCAAATGTGTTTGCAGCGGACCGGAATGCAAAACTTACGGATATCTCCGTTTTCACCACGACACCGAATACCGAGATTTCCTACGAGATCTACCTGCTCCGCAGCAAATACAGGGATCCATACGACGGTGTCAAAATACAGTACGGCGACGGCTATTCATTTGAATACGGCGGCTATCACAGGTTCACACTCAAGGAACCGGTGAATCTGTTCCGAGGACAGTCCTATTCGGTGATCCTCTCCCAGAAGACGCCTTCAGGCAAGTCTGTATTCAGCATTGTCTGCGACGAGAAACACGGCATTGAAAAAGAACTCCGGGATGACTTTGGGGATGGCTTTGGAGAGGACTTTGGAGAGGACGTGCCGGAAGGAAGTACTAAAGCGGCAGCACAGGCGGAAGTGCCGGAAGGAAGCGCCGAGGAAATAACACCCGAGGTAGTATCGGAGGAAGCGCCCGAAGGGGCAACTGAAGAAAGTTCGGAGGAAACTGAAGAAGATTCTCAACCTGAAGAATGGACGGAGTTTATTGTCAACCGTAAAGAAAGCTATATTTTGAAAGACGGCAAGTGGCTTGATCTGACGGCGAAAGAGGCCTACGACGTCATTCTCGGAAGCGGGAAGAAATATGTGGGCGATCCTGACGTATACGACAACCTTCCGATCAAAGCCTATCTGGAAGACGCCGAACAGGCAGCCTATCCCGATCCCGCAGCGGACATCACGGTGGGAAGCATGGAAGGAAGCAACAGTAAGCAGGTGCTCTTCAAACTCAAAGGAAGGGTCGAAGAGTGGGATACCAATCCCGTATTTACATGGACGTCTTCGGACACCGGTATTTTCACTGTGGAGACCATAGATCCTGAGGAAGGCGTCATGAAGATCACGGGAATCAGCCCGGGTACAGCTTATCTGATGATCTCCTCAGAGGAGATGGGAACAAGAGTTGTCGGTGTGACGGTGGAGTAGTGGGAGTGATTTGGAAATAAACGACCTCTGGGGTGGTTTGTGCCTTTGGCGGGCAAACCACGAGCAAACTACCCCAGAGGTCGCTTTCACCCCAGAGGTCGCTTTCACCAGGAGAAAACCGACCTCTGGGGTTGTTTTTCCGCCTGCATAAACTATGGGGAAGCATTCTGTCCGGAAGAGATCGAAAACAAGAGCGTCTGCATTGACGGCGATAGTGGCGGGAGTATGTCACTGCAGTTTCAAAACAATCATTGTGCAGCTGAGCAGATCAGGTCTACACAGGTATCGACCCCGAATGTGGAGCTTTTCAGCGAAAGGTCATAATAAGCGCCGTTTCCAAATTCAGTGTTTGTGTAGTGCTTGCAGTACTTTCTCCGGGTCTTGTCTACGGAACGGATCTTTTCCAGGGCCATTTCATCTGTGAGGTCAGGTATGTCCTGCTGAACGCGTCTGATCCTGAAATGGTCAGTGGCGGAAATAAAAACATGCAGTGTTCTGTCATATTCCTGCAGGACTATATTCCCGTTTCTTCCTACAATAACGCAGTTTCCTTTTTCAGCTACTTTTTTGATCGCGGCAGATTGGGCTTTGAAAAGCCGTTCGTCCAGAGGTCTGTTGTAGAAGTCGAAGAGGCTCTGTCCAATCCCGAACTCAGCGGGAACTCTTTCGTCGTAATAATGGACCTCCTGGGGCGTGAGAGTACCGCTCTCGAGTGCAGCCCGGATGATCATATCTTTATCACAATAGTAATAGCCCAGTCTGTCCGCAACTTTTCTTCCGATCGAACTTCCTCCGGCACCGAACTGGCGGCTGATAGTAATGATGTTTTTCATATTCCCTCATTATTTCTCATAATACTTTATTCAGGAAATCAATTGTTCTCGCTTCTTTGGGATTAGCCAGAAGTTCACCGGGAGCGCCTTCCTCGATGATATATCCGCCGTCCATGAAGATGATCCTGTCGGCCACTTCTCTGGCAAAGCCCATTTCATGGGTGACGATCACCATGGTCATGCCGTCTGCTGCCAGGTCCTTCATGACCTGGAGAACTTCGCCGACCATTTCGGGGTCCAGGGCGGAAGTGGGCTCATCAAACAGCATGATGTCAGGCTCCATGCAAAGGGCTCTTGCGATAGCAACCCTTTGCTTCTGGCCGCCGGAGAGCTGGCCGGGATAGCTGAGGGCCTTATCCTCAAGTCCTACTTTCTGAAGCATTTTTTTGGCGCGCTCTGAAGCTTCTTCTTTGGAACACTTTTTGAGCATATTCGGAGCAAGGGTAAGATTATCAATTATGTTGAGGTTATTAAAGAGATTGAAATGCTGGAAGACCATTCCAATATTTTCTCTGACCTTATTGATATTAGTGCCCTTGTCCACAATATTTTGCCCATTGACAATGATCGTCCCGCCGGAAGCTTCCTCGAGCCGGTTGAGGCATCTTAGAAATGTGGATTTACCGGATCCGGAGGGACCTATGATGCACAGTACTTCGCCCTTATAGACATCTGTGCTGATATCCTTGAGTACCTCGAGACTGCCGAAGTTCTTTTTGAGGTTTTTAACGCTGACCTTGATCTCTTTTCTATCTTCCAACGCTGAGCCTCCTTTCCAGGACTTTCGCGCTGCGCGAAAGAATTGTTATGACAATCAGGTACATAATTCCCACGATCGTCCATGTCTGGAAGGACATAAAAGTATTTGCCTGCACATTCTTGGCTGTATTGACCAGTTCCGGGAATCCGATGACGGAGAGGATCGAAGTGTCCTTGAGCGTAATGATAAACTGGTTGATAAAGGTGGGGATCATGGTCCGGATCGCCTGAGGCAGTACCACCTTTCTCATAGCCATTCCGTATGTAAGACCAAGAGACCTGGCTGCTTCCATCTGTCCTTTGTCGACGGACTGAATGCCGGCTCTTATGATCTCCGCCATATAAGCTCCGCAGTTGAGGGCCAGACAGATCGTGCCTGCCTGCAACGCCGTCAGGTTGATCGAGAAGCCTCCAATGATCGTGTTGAACAGATACGGGACGCCGAAGTACACGAAGAAAGCAAGTACGATCATCGGTACACCGCGGATCACATCTACAAAGATCTGGGAGATGACATTGCATACTCTGTTTTTTGCTACGCCCATGATCCCGAAGATCATGCCGATTATGCAGGCAAAAAAGAGACCGAGCAGTGCCAGAAGCAATGTCCTGCCCATGGCAGCTAGGAGCATTCCGCCATACACTGTAATAATCTTAATCATACTTAAGCCTTTCTGATCGCTGCGGGCCGTTTACCGGCCCGCAGTTTTCTGTATGTTGTCCCGCTTACGCGAACTGTGTTTACTCGCCCAGATATTTGGCGATGATCTCGTCGTACTTGCCGCTCGCCTTGATGTTTGCAAGACCTGCGTTGAACATATCTACAAGTTCCTGGTTGTCAGCGTTGAAGATTGCGAAACCGTAAGCTGCAGGATCGTTTCCTGTGCCTTCCACTATTTTCATGGCGATACCGGTATCTTTGATGTTGGATGCCATGATCGGCGTATCATCGAAGCAGGCTGCTACCTGTCCGCCCACGACTGCCTGATACATAGTGGGAGAGTCCTCGAAATAGGTAATGGTAAATCCATACTGTTCCATAAGGCTCTCTGCATAAGCGGCGCTCATGGTGCCTGTCTTAACGGCTACAGATTTGCCGCTGAGGCCGTCAAAGCCGGTGATATCGGAGGAAGCCTCTACAGCCATGCTCTGGTTTGCGTCGTAGTAACCATCTGAGAAGATCCAGCCGGATGCTTTTCTCTCTTCAGTGATGGAAGCGCCTGCGATCATGCCATCCGCCTGACCGGCCTGGCATGCTGCGATGGAAGCGTCCCATCCAAGGATCTGCAGCTCATAGGTAAAACCCTGATCCTCGGCGACCGCTGCCAGGATATCCATATCAATTCCCACAAAATCGCCGTTGTCATCGGTGTATTCAAAAGGCTTGAAAGCTGTATCTGTGACGATCTTCCATACCTTGCCGGAAGCGCCTGCAGTTTCATCGGCTGCCTCAGCGGATTCTGCGGGCGCTTCCTCTGCCTGGGTTTCTTCTGCGGCTGCATCGGCATTACTGTCTGCCGCAGGAGCGGAAGAACTTCCTCCGCAGGCGGCCAGGGAAAGTGCGAGAGTACCTGCCATTAAGAGGGAAATTAATTTTCTTTTCATTTGTTTGTTTCTCCTTTCTTACTTTATGTACAAGCATCGATAAATGCCTGGACAAGCTTTATACTGTCCGGATCCGACTTGTAGGAAAACTCCGGGTGCCACTGTATTGCCACGGCAAACTCCTGATCTTTGACTTCGATCGCCTCGACCAGGCCGTCTTCCGAATAGGCCATTACATTAACGAGGGGGGAAAGCGCCTTGATCGCCTGGTGGTGATAACTGTTGACGCCATGGACGCCTTCTCCGATGATGCCTGCGAGCTTTGTGCCTTTCAGTACCTCCACATTGTGGGCTGTCCTGTCGTAGGGAGGTGTCATGTGGTGTTCCACCCCGCTTTCATATTCACTCGGCAGATCCTGGTAGAGCGTGCCTCCGAGACGGGCGTTTATGAACTGGATGCCTCTGCAGATGCCGAGAAGCGGCTTATGATCCTGCAGACACTTGTCCAGTAAAAACCCCTCCATTTGATCTCTGGCCGGGCATGTCCGGCCGCAGCTTTCCTTTTGAGGCTCTCCATATACAGAGGGAGAGACATCGTGTCCTCCTGTAAATAGAATCCCATCACACCATTGATACGCCTGAGAGAGGTCAGCCTCGTCATTTGTGAGCGGAAGCATGACAGGCAGTCCGCCGCATGTTTCAACGGCTCTCATATAGCCCGGCAGCATCCAAAGGCTTTCTTTGTCATCGTCATAAAGCGGAATCAATCCGATCACTGGTTTCAAGCTGATACCTCCGTTTGCAGATCTGATACAGCAAAAAAGGAGCCTACTGATCCTGCCAGTAGACTCCTTCGCCTTAATTGATACAAAATATATCATTGTTTTGATGAGTATGCAAGTATAATTGTATACCGATTTTAGAAAAATGTGATGTTCCGATCTGGATCAATTGATCAGCAACTCTTCGAGGCTCCTCTTGGGAACGTAATGAACGTCATTTTCATCCCGGTAATAGGCGGTATTTCCATCTTCGCCGACATCAGTGAGGACAATGGTCTCAGCAGGCTTGCCAAAAGCGACAACCAGCAGCGGCTCAGATTATCGGAGATGTTCTTATCCTGGCATATGACAACAAAACCTGTAGGGCACATGCCGGGATGTGGCAATGTCATCTGGGGGAGCTGCCTGGCCCACTTGATTCTGCACTGGATCTTGTCAACATCTTCCTTGTCATAGGCAATAAAATACTTGAGGGGCTGGATATTAATACTGGAAGCACAGAATCTTGCGCCGTCCACATAATTCATAAGCTGTTCTCTGGTAAATACGCAGCTCTCATCATATCCGCGATAACTTCTGTTTTTGACGATCAGATCTTTAACCATGATTTTCCTTTCTTTCCCTGACGGAACGGGAGATGCAGTAAAACTCTGAGGAATATGATATGTTGAAAACAGTTTATTTGTAAACTAAAAATTGTTCTATAAAGCGATTGATATCCTTGTGTCTGTGCCGGCCTCATTATTGACATCGTGAAAAAAGTAATATAGAATACATCAATGGCAAAGATGTCCCTTGACCGGAAGGTCAAGGGACATCTTTGCCTTTTTTGTTGAAAGAGTTTTTTCAAAAGGCGAAAAGGAGTAGTTATTATGCAAACGATCACAGATGTCAACAGTTTGATCAATGGTCTTGTCTGGGGATGGCCTGCACTTATCCTTCTGGCGTTCACAGGAGTATTGATGACCTGCCTGACCAAATTCTACCAGATCTCTCACTTTAAGTACTGGGTGAGCCATACGATCGGACAGATCTTCGGAGACAGTAGAATCACGGCACATACAAAGGATCAGTCGATCTCTCAGTTTCAGTCCCTGTGTACCGCATTAGCGGCAACCGTAGGTACCGGTAATATCGTCGGTGTGGCAGGTGCCATCGCAGTGGGCGGACCGGGCGCGGTTTTCTGGATGTGGCTGATTGCCTTCTTCGGAATGATGACCAACTTTTCTGAGAACGTCCTGGGTATTCTTTACAGACGCAAGAATTCAGAAGGAGAGTGGTGCGGAGGCGCCATGTATTACCTTCGCGACGGACTTGGCGGAAAGAAGAACTGCAAGCAGCTCGGCGCGGTTCTGGCGGTACTGTTCTCTGCGTTCTGCGTACTGGCTTCCTTTGGTATCGGTAATATGAGCCAGGTAAACAGTATGACAAAGAACATCAACCATGCTTTTCATATTCCTAATCTGGCCATAGGCATTTTCATTTTCCTTGCAGTTGCCCTGGTCATCGTGGGCGGACTTAAGAGAGTAGCGGCTTTTACAGAGAAGCTGGTTCCTTTTATGGTCGTCCTCTATCTGGTTGGCACACTTGTGATCATCATGATGCATGCGACGCAGATCCCTGCAGTTTTAGTGTCGATCTTTAAGGGTGCTTTTGCTATGAAATCGGCTGCGGGAGGCATAGTCGGAGCCGGTATCGCGAAGGCGATGCAGATGGGTATGAAGAGAGGCGTGTTCTCCAACGAGGCAGGTCTTGGTTCTTCTGTTATGGTACATTCAAGCTCCAACGTTATTGAACCTGTAAAACAGGGCATGTGGGGCATCTTCGAAGTGTTTGCGGACACTATTGTGGTCTGTACACTGACTGCGCTCACGATCCTCACATCCGGGTGCGTGGATCTTTCGACCGGACAGCTCACAGCTGTGGCGGAAGAAATCGGTTCGAGCTCTTTGGTAAGCTATGCGTTCGAGCAATCTTTTGGCAAGGGCGGATCCATGTTTATCGCCATCGCGATCTTCCTGTTCGCGTATTCAACGGTTCTTGGCTGGAGCCACTACGGTTCCAAGGCTTTTGAGTATCTGTTCGGGACCAAAGCGATCATGGGCTATCGCGTGATTTTCTCGATCGTAGTCCTTCTCGGTTCTGTTATGGAAGCTCAGCTCGCCTGGGATATTTCTGATACCTTCAACGGCCTGATGATGATCCCCAACCTGATCGGTGTGCTCACCCTTTCCCCTATGGTCATGAAGTGCACGCAGAACTATGTGGACCGCCGCATCCGGAAGCAGTCCGGCGTCGAGCCGATCCTGTCCATGTTCCCTGATATCCAGAAGGATCAGGAAGTGAGACTGAAAGAGCGTCTGGAGTATCTGAGAGAGAATGAGGACGCGTAATGATTCGCAATTAAATAGTGAAATTATGATAGAAGAGTTCCGGGAGATCTGCCCTTCGGAATGGAAGATCACCGATATATTATGCCGGTTTTTGTGTTGTCCTGATATGAAGTGAATCCCCGTGAATTCAATGTAACTTGAAAAGAAGCGTGCCGCAAAAGCGTAGGTTTTGAACCTTCACGCTTAATGCGGCAGCCCCTAAATCGTTAATGAGAAAAGAACTATCACTGTTCGGAATGAAGAAGCCGGTAGAACTTTGAACCCGCCGGGTAGACCTCGACATTGCCGAACCCGTTCTGCGTAAGAATCCGGGCCGCGTTGTAGGCGCGCACGCCTCCTGCGCACATGACAACATAGTGAGCGCCGCGGTCAAGTTCGTTCAGGCGGCTGCGTAGCTGTCCTAAAGGGATGCACACGGCGCCGGGGAAAGCATATTCGGCGACTTCGGGCTCCTCGCGGATATCCAGGATCACGGCGTCTTCCGGGATCTTCCAGTCGGAGAACTTTACGAAGCCGCGCAGCACGTTTTCGGCCGTGAAGCCTGCCATATTGACAGGATCCTTTGCGGAATTGAAGGGCGGCGCGTATGCCAGCTCGAGATCCTTGAGGGCCGATACACCGGCTCCGAGACGGATCGCAGTTCCAATTGTGTCGATTCGCTTGTCCACTCCGTCCTGGCCAATGATCTGGGCTCCGTATATTTTGCTGCCGTCGACAGAGAACAAGAGCTTGAGGTAGATCGGCACCGCGCCGGGATAGTAGCCCGCGTGGGAGTTCTGGTTGATGAGAATGGAGGTGTAGTCCTTTCCACGTACCAGGCCGCGGCGGATGAGAGCCTTTTCATTTGCTCCCGTGGAGGCAGCTGCCATGTCAAAAACCTGAGCCACCGAGGAACCTTGAGTCCCCTTGTAAGTGGAAGGAATGCCGCAGATGTTGTCGGCGACAATGCGGGCCTGTTTGTTGGCAGGCCCCGCCAGGGGGACCATAGTGCGGTCGCCAAAGATGAAATCCTCCACTTCGACGACATCTCCGGCTGCATAGATGTCGGGATCAGCAGTCTGCATATGATCATTTACGATGATACCGCCGCGTGCGTTGAGCTCGAGGCCGGCGTCCTTCGCGATCTGGCTGTTG
This sequence comes from uncultured Lachnospiraceae bacterium, assembly GCA_902781325.1. GTDB lineage: Bacteria > Bacillota > Clostridia > Lachnospirales > Lachnospiraceae > CAG-791. The sequence continues at coordinate 12,696 of CACZJD010000054.1, read as the reverse complement.
GGGCGCACGCCGATGGAGAGGATGACAATGTCAGCGCTCAGGACTGTTCCGCTGCTGAGTTTGACATCCACAGACGCGCCCTTGTCCTCGAAGGAGGCAACGCCGTCTGCAAGGTACAGGCCTACACCGTTGCTGCGGATATTGTTGTGCAGGATTTCGGCCATCTCGGGATCTACGGGCGCCATGACCTGGTCTGTGGCTTCGACGATGGAAACGCTGAGGCCGGCGTGATGGAGATTATCCGCCATTTCAAGGCCGATGAAACCGCCTCCGACGACGACCGCGCTCTTTGTCCCGAGCCCGCGGATCAATTCGCGGATGTGGTCGGTATCCGGAACGGTCCAAAGGGTCAGAATGCGTGGAGAGTCAATCCCCGGAATGCGGGGTCGCAGCGGGGAGGATCCGGTCGCAATGACGAGCTTGTCATAGGACTCGATGTATTCTTCGCCGGTTATATGATTTTTAACAAGAACGGTCTTATTATTCCTGTCAATGGAGAGTGCCTCATTGCAGGTCCGCACATCTACATTGTAGCGGCTGCGCATGACCTCGACCGGGGTGACAAGAAGAGATTCTCTCGCCTTTATTACATCACCCACATGATAGGGCAGTCCACAGTTGGCATAAGAAATGAATCCCCCGCGCTCGAGCAGGACGATCTGTGCATCTTCATCAAGCCTGCGAAGTCTTGCCGCGCATCCCGCGCCGGCAGCGACGCCTCCGATTATAAGTGTTTTGCTCATATATTCCCCTTTCGTTGAATCAACAATATGTTCGGAATCTACATACAATAAGTATACTTGAAATTGCGCGTTAAGTCTGTAAATCCTGCTGAGAAAGGGGAAACAGTCAGAAAACAGGGCGAAAGTGTAAGGACGATGTTTGAGTGATAACAGACCGCAGGGGACGGGGTTAACTTTTGGTTGGGGCGGGGCTTGTTTTCCGGCGGAATCGGCTTGGGCAAGGGCTTGCTTTCCGGCGGAATCAGCTTAAGCGGGGGTGATTTCCAGCGGAATCGGCTTGGGGCCAAATATGGATGGAGCCCGATTTGGCGATTTAAGGCTTATTCACCATCGGATTTGATTGAAGCTGTGATTTGGATGGTGAGCAAATTGGCGTTTAAGGCTTGCTTACCATCGGATTTGGCTTAAGGCCAGACTTGGATGGTGCCCAATTTGGCGTTTTAAAGACTTGCTCACCATCGGACTTGATCGAAGTTTGAATTTGGATGGAGAGCTTGTGCCCGGTCAGGCATTTCATGCACCATCGGATAAGCCGACAAGCCGGGATGGATGGAAAATTCTTGCCAGACAAACTTTCAAGCACCAGCGGATTAGACGACAAGCCTGACTTGGATGGAGATTTTTGGCCAAACAGGAATTTTAAGCCCCATCCGATATGGCGACAGGCCGATATGGATGGAAAATTCTTGCCAGACAGGAAATAAACCACTGCCCAGGCCGGGAGGCACCGCCCGGCCATTCCGAACATCCAGGCCGTGCAAACAAATGCACACCCTTTCTGAGACAATTAGACCATAGACAAGATAGACAACAGGTCTAAGAATCAGAAAGGAGAGAACAGAGATGAATGTGATGCTGAGTACCACCTCAAGAAGCAAAGTATTCCACTTACCGGGATGCCCTTACGACAATCGGATTCGATATTTTAACAGGGAAGACGTAAGACGCGACCAGGCTGTTCATATGGGCTACCGCCCCTGCAAGTATTGCAGCACAACCCGTGCTTATTACCGTATCAATCAGTCATACTTGAAGCAGATGACCAGACGTTATGGCGTGCAGTTTACCATGGCCTATGACACAGACACTCTGTATATCCGGACGGATGTCGGCTTCTGGAAGATTTACACGAAAGCGGACATGCAGTACAGGCTCTATCATCTGAACCGGTTTGACCCGGCTCTTACCACAGAGCAGATGATGCACGGGAAATACCACCACCAGGTTGACGTCAAGCTTTCGGCCTCCCCCAACAGCATTATCCAGTACATTATCAAACATGATGAGGCGAAGAAGATAATTGCTGATGACTATCGCAAGCTTCCTCAGAACACCAGGAGGGAAAAGAAGTACTACGAGATAGCGAGAGAGAGAGACCATCGCCAGAAGAGGAGGCAGCTTTACAACCTGCTCGACTGCATATCGCGTGGGGAAACCCCGGCCAACAAGTGGGTGGCAATCTGCTGAGACAGCGAGAATTCAATTGACAAAATATCACCAGACGTCACTTTCTAAGTAAAAAAAGGTCGGATAGATGTAGGGATTAACCCCTCATCTACCCGACCTTATTTCAATCCGGTTCACTTCTGCTTAAGTGATTCAAGCTGTTTTTTCAGTTCAAGAATTTCCTTCTCAAGTTCATCCGCACGGCTCTCAGCAGCATCCGCACGATTCTCAGCGGCATCGGCACGTGCTCGTTCGCGCTCAGTATTGATACGTTCTTCTGCGCGTCCTTCTTCCCGTTCTTTTTCAAGCTGTTCCAAGAAAGTCATATACTCTGTCCTCCATGGAATGTGGTCGCGGGCTTTCTTTACCTCATTTTCCAATTCGTTTGTGAAACCGTCGCTGGGCATACCTGAGGCGATGTAACTCAGGAATGCCTGCAATTTCTCTGAAACGTCGTTTGAAAGTCAGCTCCTCATACTTTTTTGCCATACATGTTCCTCCCGAGCAAGGAATTTCTGTGGAGAATACCACCTGATGCGACGGATGCCGCTGAGAATTGAAATATGACTTGCTTAAGATAAGAGTAGCATATTTGGCGAGAGGTGGCAATTTCTCTCCAAGTGCGACCAACCGACCTCTGTGGACCAACCGACCTCTGGGGTAGTTTGTCCCAAATGTGGAAAAATGACCTCTGGGGTGAACAAACCACCCCAGAGGTCGCTTTCCCAACCATTACTCGCTATAATGAACATGGCTGACCCAATACAGCCATGAAACCCCAGAAAGTTCTATAGCGGAAAGACCCATAGCGGAAAGACCCATAGCGGAAAGGATCTCCAAAATGAAAAAACAACTGATCAAATCAATCATAGCCGCATTTGCGATCGAGATCATAGGCGCAGCTGTCAACCTGATCTCATATGCAGTTAATGGACGTTTTCTGTTGGCAAAACAACTATATGGCGGCGAGTGGATGGGCTGGAGTGGATTTGGAATGCTGCTAAATCGTACTTTCCCGATGTCGTCTCAGGATCATCCTGTTTCAGGCTCTACCTGGATCAGTTTTGATCCGGGGAGTTTAGTACTTACTCTATTGGGAGGTTTTGTTATTTCTTTCATTGTTTTTGGAATTATAAGTTGGGCCAAGAAGAAACAGTGATCAGGGGAGGAATAGCGCGATGAAAGATCCTGTATTTGGAAACCTGGAATACGAATATGGCTGGAACGGAACGGTGGAGTTTAACTGTTTTGGCAGAATGGAAGAGATCGCCTTGACGGTGTCGGGGGAGGAAGATGACCCCATTACAGATTATCAGCACAATTCTTTCAGAGCATTCATGGAGACGTGGGAACGGATCATGAGTGATACCGCCGAAGCAATCAAGGAATACTACCTCGGCCTGAGGAAAGAACTCGGATATGACCAGGAATACAATGCTGATTATCCGCCGCTTGACCACACTGAAAGCATCTTAAAGATGATCAGGCGTTCAGCTGCTCGTGGGATGAAGAGAACGGGCTTGGCATACGCTTTGTAAACGAAGAGATTGATGAAATAGGTTATCAGGATATTGCATTCTGACGTGGCAAAAGACAAACTACCCCAGAGGTCGATTTTACTCAGACGCCAGCATCTATTCACCCTGCGCTATCATCTGCAAGCGCAGGGTTTTTCATCATCACATAATCATCCGCGAACAAGAGCTCAAGGTCTTTAGCTTTCGGATCTACATAAAACGCGACCCAGCCGCTGAGCGAGTCATGCGGCCTGAGCACAATTTTTTGAAAGCCATCTTTATACAGGGGCGGCTCAAAGACCTTATTGCTCTCTTCGTGATGCCCAAAGAATGGGACCAGTTTGCAGTCTTCCATACTGATGCCGTCGGCATTCAGGCGAACGTGGTACCCGTGGTACCCGAATTGGTCGTTTTTGGCAAAAAATTCATCGACCAGAGTAAACTCTCTTTTATTGGCGCTTCCATTGGTGATGCTGACCTTAAAGGCAATCTGCTGAAGGCCCTCCTTAAAGCAGCCCTCATTGGGCATGCTCTTCACATCATTGATCATCTTATAAGGCTCTACTTCTTCGCAATCGAAGATGATATCGTGTGACAGTCCATCCAGACGGGCGTTCAATTCGCGACGCTCAGCACTGTTTTTGCGAATGCCTTTGATGCCAACGCCAAGGCAGACAGCGTATGCTAAGACCAACACAACAAAAAGGATGGTCTTTGCTGTCGACGGTGTGACAAACTTAAACAGCAGCGCTGATAAGATGACTAATGCGAGTGTTGCGCAGACAAGGCTGATCACTTGTTTTCTCCGGCACTTATTCAGAGCCGCCAGGAGAGTTTTGTTATTCTCTATATCAGCTTCTCTCACCGCCGTAAACTTTTTGATGGAGCTTTCGGTTTCAGCTCCGCAGTACGGACACTTCGTGTCGCTTCTGCTGATCACGTTATTGCAGTATACGCATGTAAGTCTCGCCATTATATTTCACCTCTCAGTTTCTGACATTTTACGGAAGCATAGAAGCTTTTCAGATCAATGGCAAAATAGTCCTTTCAGCCACTATGCTCAACGCCCTTTCACTTGTATAGACGCAGATTATTTTACCATAGTACATTTGCGGTAAAAAGCGACCTCTGGGGTAGTTTGTCCACACCTGTGGATTGTCCACACCTGTGGACAAACTACCCCAGAGGTCGCTTTTCCTGAGGTCGCTCCGGACAAACTACCCCAGAGGTCGCCCCGCAAGAGACCGGAAAATCTGGGCTGATGATTATAATTTAGTAAAGTTCTGAAGTAATCATTGTAAGCAGCCATTGGTAAAACGGGGCTAGTCGCTTGCTCTCCATCGGAATTGGCTTGAAGCCGGACTTGGATGTAGCCCGATTTGGCGTTTTAAGGCTTGTTCTCCATCGGATTTGACTGAAAGGGTAGATGGATGTAGCGAATTTGAGCGTTTTTGGCAGGTGCACCATCGGATTCGGTCGAAGCTGAAAAGCGATGGTGTGAATTTGAACACTTTTTGTCTGGAGCACCATCGGAATTAGTCGAGACAGAAAATGGATGTAGAGCAAGTGCCAAACAAGCTTTTTTCATACCATCGACTTTTGTCTAGGCCGAAAATGGATGTAGAGCAAGTGCCAGACAAGCTTTTTCATACCATCGTATTTTGTCGAGACCGAAAATGGATGTAGAGCAAGTGCCAGACAAGCTTTTCGCACACCATCGGATTTTACCGAGACCGCAAATGGTTGGAGAATTCTTGCCAAGCAGGGACAGCCCCAAAAGCGAAGAACCCCCGAACCCGAACACCCATTCCGTGCAAACAAATGCACACTCCATCTGAGACAATTAGACCATAGACAAGAGATGTCAGCGGGACTGTCCCCCTGACACACCTAGACAAGAGATGTCAGCGGAACAGACCCCCTGACACTCCTGACACAAGGAGGTGACCCCATGACCATCATCGAAGCCCACAAAATTTGTGAAGATTTCTACCGCCTTTCCAATCCGAATGACGAGGACCGCTTTCTGGTAACGGAAGCGCTGGACTACCTGATCACAGAGACGAAGGATCCCGGATATATGCTGGAGCTCGGCGGCTTGTACTACGAGCAGAAGCAGTTCGAGCTTGCCTGCAAGTACTATGAGCTTGCTGCTGAATATGACAACACGGCTGCGCTGCTCTGCCTCGGATATATCTGGTATTACGGGCGGACCGGCACGCGGGACTATGAGAAGGCGTTTCACTATTTTGACATGGCGCGGCTGAGAGGAGATGTCAACGCGGCCTACAAGGTGGCCGACATGTACCGCAGGGGTCTGTACGTGGAGCGGGACGAGTCAAAACACAGAGAGATCATCGAAGAACTGTACCGGGAATTCAGGAGAAGCAGCAATTACTATCTCAGCAGGCCATACAGCAAGCTTCCTGAAGTGTACCTGAGGATGGGAGAGCTTCTGGCCGGAGACGGCAAGACGAAAAAAGCGCTGAAACTGTACGACACTTCCAGAGCGCTCATCGCCCGCAGGATACGCGACAGTGCTTTCTTTGGCGATCGGACGATCATGAAGGAACTGACCGGCAGGATTTACGAGCTGCGCAGGCCCGATCCCAATCATATCGGACTGTTTGACCTCTATGAGCTGCTTCGGAAACCTTGCCTTGTGCGGTTCTGTTTTGAAGGGGAAGTGCACGAAGTGGAAGCCCTGATAGAAGAAGAGCCGAGCGGAACAGAAGCCCTGATAGAAGAAGATCCGCGCGGCGCAGAACAATATAAAGCGGTCGTCATTCGCTTTGACGGGGACTGGTACCGCACAATAGATGACTTTTTTGAAAAAGCACAGATCGGAGAGGAACTGCTGACCTCTCTTTACGAAGAACTTTATGATCTTGAGGTTGTGAAAGACGAAAAATGGAGGGAGAAATGAAACCGGTAAGAGCAGAAAATACAAGCTACGCCCAATATGAAGAGTTGCTTCTGGAGCGCGACCGCCTGGCCAAGGAGGCCGGCCAGATCTGGACAGTGTATGTGCAGACCTTCGGACAGCTGATGACGGACATCTTCGAGGAGAAAGTCGCCTGCATCCGCCAGAAGAAACTGATCGCGCATTACCAGACAGCGGCCAACCGCGGAGAGCCCATCGACGCGGAAGCACTGGAGAAGAAACTGGAACAGGAAATGGCCTCCTACCAGGCAGAGCTGCGCCGCCTGATCAAGGAGCACAAGGCCTGCATGGAGGCAGGCATTTCCACAACTTACGAAGTGGAACGTGCCAAAACATTGTACAGGCGCCTTGCCAAGCTCCTGCACCCGGATATCCGCCCCGAGACAGACAGGGAGGAAGTCCTCATGAAACTGTGGCTCCGGATCACGGAAGCGTATGGCCGCAATGACGTAAAGTCGCTCGCCGAGCTGGAAGTCCTCGCAAGGAAAGCCCTGAAAGACCTTGCCATCGACGGCGCGACCAGGGTTGAGATCCCTGATCTGGAAGAGAGGATCAGCCAGGTCCGGAAGGAAATCGAGAGCATTAAGAGCAAGGAACCCTACACTTACCGCGAACTCCTTGAAGATGAAAGCGCAGTCGAACAGAAGAAACAGGAACTCACGAGTGAACTTGAGACCTACAAGAACTATCATCAGGAACTCAAAGATCTCACGGAGAAGATCCTTCGGAAAGGAGGTATCCAGATCGTATGGCGAATGAACTGACCACCAACCAGACAGGCGAGCTCGTCCTGGCAATGGAACAACACGCGATCGGAGACCTTCTGCAGCCGCTGATCAGGGAGATCCACCTTTTCGACTCCTTTGTGGCCGGCACGACTCACCTCAGCGACCCTTCCGTCCTGGAGGAGATCAAAGTCGGCGACCAGCTCTCCCTCCTTCGCGAGAACAACAAATTCGACAGCAATGCGATCCTCATCCTCACGGCAGACAAAAAGAAGCTCGGATATGTCCCCGAGAAGGACAACATCATCTTTGCCCGCCTGCTGGACGCCGGCAAGATGCTGGCCGCCAAGATCAAGGGGATCGAGAAGAAAGGAAGCTTTACCAAAATAGCGATTGGGATCTATTTGGTGGATTTCTAGGCAGAAGGAACAAAGCTGAGGGGGGCAGACCCCCAAAGTTGCGGGGGACAGACCCCCAGGCCGAGGCACCCTTCGGGGTGCCTTTTTGCTGCCCCAAAAACTACCGGTAATGTGGGGCTGTCGCGTGCTCTCCATCGGAATTGGCTTGAAGCCAGACTTGGATGGAGCCTGATTTGGCGTTATAAGGTTTGCTCTCCATCGGATTTGATTGAAAGCGTAGATGGATGTAGGTTATTTGAGCGCTTTTGGCAGGTGCACCATCGGATTCTGCCCAAGCTGAAAAGCGATGTAGCGAATTTGAACGCTTTTTGTCAGGAACACCATCGGATTTTGTCGAGACCGAAAAAGGATGTAGGGCAAGTGCCAAACAAGCTTTTTTCATGCAATCGGATTTTGTCGAGGCCGAAAAAGGATGTAGGGCAAGTGCCAAACAAGCTTTTTTCATGCAATCGGATTTTGTCGAGACCGCAAATGGATGTAGGGAAAATGCCAAACAAGCTTTCCGCGCACCATCGGATTTGACTGGGATCGCAAATGGATGGAAAATTCTTGCCAGACAGGAATTAAGAATGTCTAACCTGCGACCAAGACAGGAATTAGTTCAGGAACAAGCAGGGCAAAATAGTGAATTGCCTGCAGATAATCGGTATAATAAACATAGTTGTCCCAATAGATATATGAAACAGTGGAAAGGCTTATTGCGGATGACGCAGTAAGCCTTTTAGTAAAAGGAGCCGATGGAGGGCCTTATGAAAAACGAGCATGAACACATATGGGAATTCATCACATCCAAGAATTATGGAACTATGAATTATGACTCTTCAGGCGGGTCCGTGGAGGACTGTGTTTTAGAACTGTATCGCTGCTCCATATGCGGGGAGTACATGATCAAAGAATGCGGCGGCGGTATGTGCGGAGATCCGTATACGATGCTGGATGATCTTCTTGGAAGCTGTAGCAAAGATTCAGGATATTGTTAAGCGGAAGGAGGATGTGATGGCAGAGGTCATTCGGATCAATAATGATACCGTCAGGATCGAGGACGGAGGTGTCAGGTTTTTCCTCTTGGAAGGTTCTGAGAAAGCGCTTCTGATAGATACCGGAATGAATACACCAGACGCAAAGAAGATCGCGGAAAGCTTCTCAGATCTTCCGCTGATCCTGATCAACACGCATGCAGACAGGGACCACATATCCGGGAATCCGTCTTTTGACACGTTCTATATGAGCCCTGCTGAGGCGGAAAACTATGCTTTCGGCACACAGCAAACAGTGTCAGATGTAAGAACCAGGATGATCCCTGTAAAAGAGGGGGATATCATCGACCTGGGTGACCGTCCGCTGGAGATTATTGATAACCCGGGGCACACGCCGGGCAGTATTGCGATCCTGGACGTTAAGAACAGGGTGCTGATCGGCGGGGATGCCATACAGGATGGAAACATATTTATGTTCGGGAAAGCCAGGAACATTGAACGGTATGTGGCAAGCCTGCAGCATGTCCTGGAGTACAGGGACAGGTTCGATGTCGTTTACCCTTCACACGGAACTTTCCCTGTAAGTCCTGATCTCATCAAGAAACTGATCGGCGGTGCGCAGGAGATCATTGCAGGCACTGCGGAAAGCACCACCGCGGAATGGTTCGGCATGAAGATACGCCTGTTTAAATTTCCGTATGCGGGATTTCTGTGCGATCTCTGATCACAGAAGATTTTGACCTTTCTTTGCTGGATGCACTGCATTGATTAGAGGAATAATCGGCACATACAGGTTCATTTGTGAACGCCGAAGACGGGATTCGAACCCGCAAGTCCTTACGGACACATAGTTCTGGGCCAAAGAAGAGTGCCTGACACCTTGAGCATTTAGTTCATTGTGTCAGGCACTTCTCTGCAGTTTATCTTTATTTCCAACATCCCTCGTGCGGATCCCATTCAGTAACAGGTTCATCGATTTGAGCCAGAAGGGGTGTTACAAATGTCTTGATCCGATCCATAGCATCATTCATGGAGACCGGGATCAGAGCTTTTTTCTTTTTCAGGAACGAGTTCCATCTAGTCTGATGCATCGTATCACCAAGAAACTCATCGCTGAATGCTGCTGTGTCCATTGTCATTAGTGTCTTCCGGTTTGTGAATGTTTCTGTGACAGCATTTTGCAGTTTTTCATAGTTGAATGGATACTTCTCGGAGAGCACATAAATGTCGTAGAAGTCCTTATAGCGGCTGTTTAGAAAACCGTTTTTAACTATGGCTTCCAGCTTCTCTGCAATAGAAGACTCCAGAGAATATGCGTTTACTCTGGGTGCTTCCATGTCCAAGATCACAGGAAATTCCATCTCCACAGTATTCGGATAAATAACATCACCAAATCCAATATCAATTCCGATCGGAATTCTGGTCTGGTCAAGATATGCGACCGCTGAGATATGCAGTCCGTGGTACTCTTTGAATTCTGTGATATCTTCTGCCGTAATGGAATCAAGGTCGAAAACAAGTGCGTCATCCGTGTCCTGAGCAAGGATATCATGCATGACGGCTTTCATTTCTTCAGCGCTGTTTGAGATACATCTGGCCAGAAGGTCAACATCTGTGGTGGCACGCGAGTACTTTCTGTCGAAGACGGCATACAGAAAGATGCCGCCTTTTAGAACAAAATGGCTGGCATACTGAGATACCGAGATTCGGTAGATCGTCCGCTCAAGTCCGTAATAGACGAGAGCTTCTTGGAACGTGCAGCCGGAGCTGACAGCGAAATTCTTCAGTCTTGCCTTTACGGAATCTGCATTCATCAAACAAGCACCTCCAGATATGCTCTTACAATAGCTTCACAACGCAGCATCTTGGCATAGGTATAGAGTCGGTCGATCTGCCGGTCCTGCCTTTTCAGGTAGTTACGAAGTACTTCTGAAGTTTCTTCAATGCCTATCTTATTGCGGTAGTAAATGACATCAATGACGGTCTTTTCAATATCAAAGATACGGAATGAATCGTGGCCTTCTGCAATCTCCATGACACCGGTATCCATACGGGAAGGATCAAAATAGTATAGCTTGATCTCCGGCCAGTCGGGAAGAGTGCTGACTTTTTTCTTCCGGTCGATCGCAACATCGATAACATCGGGAAGGAAATTTGTAAGCTCATAATATCGGGCAGCACTCATCAGGCAGATCACACCATCCGGCACATATGCAGCAGCGTTGATGAAATCATTCTCATCGCCCTTATAGGAGAGATTCTCATATGTGGTCCTGTTGATGCGGTGCAGTTGGCCATTCTCTTCCATCTTGCCAATCTTGTAGTAAGAATAACCCATGTCTTTCAGCTCGCTGGTCGTGTAGTATTTCTGACTTGTTTCAAGCGCGATCACAAACATCACCTCCTTGCCATGGAGTATACATCATTCGGCCAATAATTTCAATTAAATTCGGCAGATAAAAATGATGGCAGAAATTAATTGAAAACCACACGCAGACCTTAGGGGTCTGACCACCGATCCAGTTGAGGGGTCTGACCCCCAGAGGTCGTTAAGATTGAGGTAGGTACCAAGGCAGGGGTCCCCGAGTAGGTACAGAGCGCCATTTTTAGAAAGTTATCGTCCACAAAGAAGGGACAAAATAGTGTGTCCACATCAATCTGCAAACTAGGCGATAAAGGATTCGGTACAGAAGATTGATTTGAAAATATCCTCGTCCCTCAAAAGCATGATTTCTGAATAGATGTCAGAGAAAAACCAAGAATCAGAAATTGTCAGGGAACAATCATGGACGTAATTCACCGCTATTGAGACTTCTGTACCGAAAAATGTGAAGTAAGGAATTCCAAAGGAAAGAAATTGTCGAGCAGGACGATCCTGTGGGGACGAGAAAGTAAGAAAAAGAGGCGTGTGTACCGAAAACGATCGCAAGCCCCCAGAGGTCAATCTCAAGGTCGCCCCGCAAGAGACCGGCAAATCCAAGTCGATGATTATAATTAAGTAACAAACTACCCCAGAGGTCGAGCCCCATCATAGTTCTCTTCACACCACCTGGCATACAGGTCACAGAACTGACGGTACTGGTACGGCTTCTTTTCCTCAGAGATGCATTGCTTGTTGTACTTGCCCCACAGGTAAACCAGCGTCATGTTCTTCCGGTCAGTCATCTGTTTATGAATAGACCCGAAATCAGGTTTTTCATAATCATTGCTGCGGTTGTTTGTACCGGGATCATGTCCATACACCAGCTGGTATATACCATAGTTGGTGATGCCTTCCGGAAGAGGAAACGATATACGTTCACTCCTTTCGAAAGCACGAAGGAAGTCATTGACTCACGTTTTACTTGCGTTATCTATCCGGCGGGCAATCTCGCTGCCGCTTAGACCGGCTGAATAGCGCAGAGTAAGAATTGTTTTGTAGTCTAACATGGCTACAACCTCCTTAATGATTTATTCACCATCTAGCCGATGGCAAACATCATTATAGAGGTATATCAATCATAAAAGTGGACGCTCGCTCCGCATCGCGGACGATTTGCTCCGCAAATCTGACCGATGGGATGCGCTAAATGCACTTAGTCGCTTACAGATGGAATAAAAAGCGTGTTTAAAAGAGTTTATTGGTAAAAAACAACGCGATACAGCTCGGAGGATCGGATTTCATTCCCAAAATCGCTGCGCTTACAAAGTTGGCCATAAAAACGGCCAGCTTAAGACGAGAATGACATCTTCTGAGCATATGTTTTGATTACGTGCCGGAGAAAACAAAAGATCCGGGGCGGTTGCCCCGGATCCAGTGTGCGATTGATATAATTTATAAAGCCCTATTTTGGTCGATATCATCCCAGTAGGCTTCCGCCTCCTCATCCGTACTGATGACACCAAATAGCTTGTACATAAAATCTTCTTTTTCGTGATACAAGTT
>CACZJD010000053.1 GCA_902781325.1 uncultured Lachnospiraceae bacterium | reverse complement strand
TTTCATGATGGGGATAAATTCTTCTTCACTGTCCGCAAAGCCCCCGCCCGTGCCGCCGAGTGTGAAGGCAGGCCGCAGTACGACCGGATATCCGATGTCACGCGCTGCCTGAAGACCTTCTTCCATGGAACAGGCGATCTCTGATGGCAGTACAGGTTCACCCAGGCGCAGGCACAATTTTTTGAACAGTTCGCGGTCCTCCGCCTGCTCGATGGACCGGCTTTTCGTGCCCAGCAGCTCTGTGCGGCACTCTGCGAGGATTCCTTTCTTTTCAAGCTGCATGGCCAGATTGAGACCGGTCTGCCCGCCAATTCCAGGCAAAATAGCGTCGGGCCGCTCTTTGCGCACTATTTTGGCAATGTATTCCAAAGTCAGGGGTTCCATGTAGACTTTGTCGGCAATCGACGTGTCAGTCATGATCGTCGCCGGATTGGAATTGCACAGGATGACCTCATAGCCCTCCTCTTTCAGGGCAAGGCAGGCCTGCGTGCCGGCATAGTCAAACTCAGCGGCCTGACCGATCACGATGGGACCGGAACCTATGACGAGGATCTTGTGGATATCGGTGCGTTTAGGCATGGGGCACCTCCTTTTTGGCGGACTGCATCAGTTCGATAAAACGGTCGAAGAGGTATGCGCTGTCCTGCGGTCCCGGCGAACTCTCCGGGTGATACTGAACGCTGAAGGCGCGGTCTTCTTCACGTTTCACACCTTCAATCGTATTGTCCAAAATATTGACATGCGTCACGGTGAGCTCTGTCTGCGCGAGAGATTCAGCATCCACGGCATAAGAGTGGTTCTGGGAAGTGATCTCGATGCGGCTTGTAGCCAGATCTCTCACCGGGTGATTGCCTCCGCGGTGACCGAACTTGAGCTTATAGGTTCTGGCCCCATAGGCGAGGGACAGGATCTGATGCCCCAGGCAGATACCGAAGATGGGATATTTGCCGCGCAGCGCCCGAACTGTCTCGATGGTCTCCGGCACATCTGTGGGATCGCCGGGGCCGTTGGAGATCATGATTCCGTCCGGATTCAGGGTGCAAATGACCCCAGAGGTCGTGTTCCAGGGGACGACCGTGACATCGCATCCGCGCAGGTTCAGGGAGCGGAGGATGTTCTTCTTCATGCCGCAGTCAATGAGAACGACGCAGAGAGAAGCGGGAGACTGTGAGGGGGAGTGCCAGATTACTTTGCTGCTGACACACCTTCTTCGAGAGGCGTCGAGATGTCTGTGATCAGGCATTTACGCGTTCCATAATCCCTGATAGAGCGGTTAAGTTTTCTTGTATCCACGCCGCTGATCCCTGCAATACCATACTTCTTCATAACTTCGCCGAGAGAGGACTTGCTCCGGAAATTGGACGGTTCGTCATTGTACTCGTGTACGATCAGCGCGCCGATCGTGGGAATATCAGTCTCATAGTCCTCATCGGCCATGCCGTAGTTGCCGATCAACGGATAAGTCATGACGACGGCCTGGTCCGTATAAGAAGGATCAGAGAGGATTTCCTGGTAACCGACCATGGAAGTATTGAATACGATCTCCAGGATCTTGTCCTGCATGTCGCCAAATCCATAGCCGCAGTACCAGGACCCGTCTTCGAGGATGATCCGGCGGTCACATTTTCTTTTCATAAAGGGAGGTCCTTTCTGTCTGTATATGGCTCATTGCTTGCGCGCAAAAAGGCGCAATGACCCCCGAAGCTTTCGAGCTCCGGCACGTCATTGCGCCTTTTAATATGCAATATTTCATTTGAGAAAAATTATAGGATGCAGCGGGGATTTGTCAAGAGGGCGATGCGGGGGTCATTCACTCCTCTCAGATAGTCGCTGCTCGAATCTCCGCTTGCTGTTTGCTTTAGGGACAGGTGTCGGATACTCCCCGCAGAAACATGCACTGCAGAAATGCGTATGCCCTGTCAGACACTGCAGTTTCTGGACAGGAAGATATCCGAGGGAATCTGCTCCGATCATATGGCAGATTTCGGAAACCGAATGGCGGCAGGCAATCAGGTTTTCCTGAGAGTCAATATCGGTCCCATAATAGCAAGGGAAGAGAAAGGGAGGCGCTGTGACGCGCATATGGATCTCTTTGGCGCCGGCCTCCCGAAGAAGCCTGACGATCCTTTCACAGGTTGTTCCGCGAACAATGGAGTCATCAATCAGGACTATACGCTTGCCTTCAACGGTTTCACGAATCGGCGCAAGTTTGATTCGGACCTGATCAGCCCGCGCATCCGGTGCGATGAATGTGCGGCCGATATATTTGTTCTTGATCAGGCCGATTCCGTATGGAATCCCCGAAGCCTGCGAGTAACCGATAGCAGCGTCAAGTCCGGAGTCCGGAACACCGACTACGACATCAGCACTTACAGGATGTGTTTGAGACAGTGCTGCACCTGCGCGCTGTCTCGCCGCATGAACTGAGACTCCGTCAATGACAGAGTCCGGCCGGGCAAAATAGATATATTCGAAGATGCAGATCCGACTTTCACGGCTGCAGCAATGCTCTCTTCGGGAGAGAATTCCCTCAGAGGTGAAGACCAGTATCTCGCCGGGTTCTACGTTTCGGATAAAACATGCGCCTGCCGCGTCCAGGGCACAACTCTCGGAGGCAACTACATAACTGCCATCAGCCGTTTGTCCGTAACACAGCGGCCTGAAGCCATAGGGATCCCTTGCGCAGATCAGTTTCTGCGGAGACATGATCACAAGTGAGTAGGCGCCGTCCAGCGTATTCATAGCGCGGCTGACGGCTTCCTCGATGGAAGGCGCGCGAAGGCGTTCTCTGGTTATGATGTAGGCAATGGTCTCGGTATCGCTGGTTGTGTGAAAGATAGCGCCGGAGAGTTCCAGCTCCGAGCGAAGCGCCGCGGCATTGGAGAGATTTCCATTGTGTGCAATTGCCATATGTCCCTTTTGATGATTCACCTCTATGGGCTGGCAATTGCGTCGATTTGTGGCTCCGGTCGTTCCGTATCTGGCGTGTGCTACAGCTATTCTGCCTTTTGGCAAACGGGAGAGAACATCTGAGGTAAATACCTCACTTACCAGCCCCAGGTCTTTGTGGGAGTGAAAGATTCCATCCTCATTGACGACTATACCGCAGCTTTCCTGCCCTCTGTGCTGCAGCGCATACAGACCATAATAGCATAATGCTGCCACATCAGCAGGTTCCTTAGTCATCACTCCGAAAACTCCACATTCTTCATGGATCTCCATAACTTATACCTCAATGATTCATTAAACAACAAAAAGGCGCAATGACTCCGGTATCAACAAAGATCCGGCACGTCATTGCGCCTTATGATTTATTAAGATTACATATGGAAGTAAGGCTTGTCAACAGTGCTTATTTTGCCATTAATAAATGGCGCAGAAGGTAGTAAACTACTAGTGTATGTCACGTAAAAAACAACAAACAGGAAGGGAAACCCAAAATGGACGAATCTAAGAAGCGGCTGATCATGTGTATTATAGGAGTTTTTCTGTCCGGTGTCGCGGCAGGAATATTTGGTTTTACGGCATTTGGCATGGACCCCTTTCAGGTTTTTGCCCATGGATTGTGGGGGCTTACTCCGATTTCCTACGGCACCTTTTATGTGATCCTGAACGCGATCCTGCTTGCCTTCATGTTCTTTTTTAACAGGCGCATGATCGGACTTGGAACCATAATCAACCTGTTTCTTTTGGGATATGTGGTGGAATACACAGGAGTGCTTCTTCAAAGGGCTTTTCCTTCCCCGTCAGTCCTTTTGAGAGTTGTCCTGATGATCATTGCCCTGATCCTGGCTTCTCTTGCGGCCTCTCTGTATTTTGTCGCGGATATGGGAGTCTCAGCCTATGACTGGATCGCACTGACGATTTCTGACAGGAAAGGATGGGCTTTCAGGGTTGTCCGTATTGTCACTGATTTCATCTGTGTCCTGACAGGAGGCCTGTTGGGAGCAAAAGTGGGGATCGGAACTGTTTTGACAGCATTCTGCATGGGGCCGATCATTCAGTTCTTCAATGAAAAGGTTTCGACGCCGCTCAGGTACGGAAAGTAATCTCCGCTTGTTTCTTGACACGGAAAACCGTACGCGCAATAATTTAATTAATTACAACGAAATATCGTTCTATCTAAGCGGCAAGGATGTCGTGATCGGAAAATGAAATGAGCATTTTCTGATGATGACATCCCTGCCGCTTTTTATTTGCCGGATAACGAAAAGATCACGGCAGAAAGGAGGAGTCCCTATGGCAGCATTTGATAAAGTAAAGAGCGGGATCTCGCAGTTAGATGAGATCCTGGATTATATTCGAATGGGCGACAATGTTGTATGGGAGGTGTCGGATGTCGAGGAATTCAGGATGTTCGCGCTGCCATTCGTAGCGCAGGCGATTAATGACAAGAGAGATATTGTCTATATCCGGTTTGCACAGCATCCTCCGATCCTGTCACAGGCTGATATGCTTGATCATGTGCAGGTTGCGGAGTTTGATCCGGACGCCGGTTTTGAGTCCTTTACAGTTGCGATCCATGACGAGATCACTCGCCACGGAAAGGACGCGTTTTATGTCTTTGACTGTCTGTCGGAGCTGCAGTCCGTCTGGTACACAGACCTGATGATGGGGAACTTTTTCCGGGTCACCTGTCCGTATCTGTTTGAGCTCGATACTGTGGCTTATTTCCCGATCCTGCGCGGAAGGCACTCTTTTGACGCGATCGCGAGGATCCGGGAGACGACGCAGCTTCTTCTGAATGTTTACACGAACGAGAAGTGGATCTATCTGCACCCGGTCAAAGTATGGCAGCGGAATTCGGAGACGATGTTCTTGCCGCACGGCTGCAGGAAGGAGGAAGGAGAGCTGCGCCTGATCGACGACGGCGTTGGCATCAGCAGGTATTACCAGACGGTCCACGAGATAAGACAGCAGAGCCAGGACCAAAATATCGACAGCTATGACCGTTTCTACAGCATGGCCAAGGCGGCTTACGCGGCGGGGTATTTCACCGGGCATATGGAGGACCAGATCATCGACAGCATGATGACCAAAGACAGTTACCTGAAGGAACTTGTGCAGAAATACTTTATGCCCAAAGATTACTTCGTGGTGCGCGACCGCATGATCGGCAGCGGCGCTATAGGAGGAAAGGCCTGCGGCATGCTGCTGGCCCGCAAGATCGCGGAGACAGAACTGAAGGACTACCGCGCTTATGCCGAGCCTCACGATTCTTTCTACATCGGCTCGGATGTTTTCTACACATACATCGTGAGCAACGGGGACTGGCGCCTTAGAATAAGGCAGCGGTCAGAGGAAGGTTATTTTGAGGCGGCTGGAGAACTCAGGGAGCGCCTTCTGACCGGCAAGTTTCCGGGGAAGATCCGGGAGCAATTTGAGAGTGTGCTGGAATATTTTGGCCAGAATCCCTTCATCGTCAGATCCTCGAGTTTTCTGGAGGACGGATTCGGCAACGCGTTTGCGGGCAAATACGAGTCCGTTTTCTGTGTGAACAGAGGGAATATGGCTGAGCGGCTGGAAGCATTCGAGAACGCAGTGCGGCAGGTCTACGCAAGCACTATGGACCGGTCAGCGCTGGAGTACCGGCTGCGAAGGGGGCTGGCAGGAAAAGATGAACAGATGGCAATTCTCGTGCAGAGGGTTTCCGGAAGTTACTACGAAAGGTACTATATGCCTTGCGTGGCGGGCGTCGGCTACAGTCACAGCGCCTATCAGTGGTATCCGAACATGGACCCTTCGGCAGGAATGCTCCGAATGGTCATGGGGCTGGGGACAAAGGCCGTGGACAGAACGAGAGAGGATTATCCCAGGCTCTCCAACCTGGATCGGCCGGAGATCACGGTCTATACGAGTGCCGCGCAGAAGCACCGTTTCTCGCAGAGAAATGTGGATGTGCTGGACTGCAGGGAAAACCGCTATAAGGAGGTGCGGCTGGAGCAGCTCCTGGATGTGCTGCCGCTTTGGTATAAACGGATGGTAATGGAGCACGACTATGAGGCGGAGAGAATGCTCAGTGACCGGGGCATCTACAGGGACGTCTGGTTTGTCAGCTGTCAACGGCTTCTGGAAAACCGCGTGTTCACCGGACTGATGCAGAGGATCCTCAAGACGCTTGAGCGGGTCTACGGGACAGCGGTGGACATTGAATATGCGATCAATATGGACAAAGACGGCGATTTTGTCATCAACTTGCTGCAATGCAGGCCGCTCTATCTGGGAGGAGAGAGCGAAGAAGTGAAGCTGGAGGGAATCGAACTCAAGGGGACGCTCTTTGATGTGCGGGACGCGTCCATGGGCACGTCAAAAAAGAGAAAGGTGGACGTTATCGTCCAGATCGATCCGGCTATGTACGGCGCGTTTCCCTATGCACAAAAGCATAAAGTGGCAGAAGCGGTCGGAGCGATCAACCGGTATTATTCCGGAAGCGGTAAGAACCTGCTTCTGATGACGCCCGGGCGGATCGGCACATCTTCACCGGAACTCGGTGTTCCTGTCAGCTTTGCAGATATATCCTGTTTTGGCGAGATCTGCGAGGTGTCGGACAGCCGGGCGGGCTTTATGCCCGAACTCAGTTACGGAAGCCATATGTTCCAGGACATGGTTGAGGCGGAGATGTGTTACAGCGCAGTCTTTAACGACCGGAAAACGCAGCGGTATGACCCGCTGCTCCTTAAGGACGAACCGGACCTGTTCGGACAGATCTGCCCGGATCGGACAGATCTTTTCGGGATGGTCACCGTGAGAGAGCCTGAGAGTTTGTTCTACTGGCTGGATTCCGTGAAGAATCATGCCGTGTGCGGGATTGTATAGGTTGCACAGAGGTCGTTTGCAGAAGAAAATGTATTATTGTATACAAAAAAGTGTTTGACATCAAAACCCAGATGTGTATAATAGGCAACATAAAGCAAAGGCGCTGCAGGATGATCACCGGCAGCGCCTTTGTTATTAAATAAATATCTCATCAGGGCAAAGGAGTCCGGATCCGTAAGGTCCGGGCTCCTTTTTCTATGTATGACAGGGTGCACGGCCATACGGGAGGTGAGATAGAGAAAAGGAGGAAATACAATGAACTATGATGTATCAACTGTGATCTGGGTACTGGTGGCGACCGCCCTGATCTACTTCATGCAGGCGGGATTTGCGCTGTGTGAAGCGGGTCTTACCAGGGCAAAAAATACAGGCAATATTTTGATGAAGAACTTAATGGACTTTTGTATCGGAACGCCGTGCTATTGGCTGGTCGGATTCGGGATCATGTTCGGGAGCACTGCTCCGATCATCGGGCGGCTCGATCCCATGATCCGCGGGATCTACGGCGCTGAAAATACAGTTGTGCCGCAGACAATGCCTCTGTGGTGCTATGTGATCTTCCAGACCGTTTTCTGCGCGACGGCAGCGACGATCGTCTCGGGGTCCATGGCGGAGCGCACGAACTTTAAGGCTTACTGCATGTACTCAGCGGCGATCTCTCTTTTGATCTATCCGATCGGAGGGCACTGGGCCTGGGGCGGCGGCTGGCTGTCTGGCCTTGGCTTTCACGATTTTGCCGGAAGCGCAGTGGTGCACAATGTAGGAGGAGCCATCGCATGTCTGGGAGCCTGGATGCTGGGACCCCGCATCGGCAAGTACGACCGGGACGGCAAGGTCAGGGCGATCCCGGGGCACAACATGATGGCTGTGGCGCTGGGCGTCTTCATCCTGTGGTTCTGCTGGTTTGGATTTAACGGCGGCTCCACCGCTTCCATGGCGGACGGCGCGGACGCCTTCCACGCGTCGCTGGCATTCATGAACACGAACCTGGCGGCGGCGGTCGCGACCGTTGTGACGATGATCTTTACATGGATTCGCTATGGAAAACCGGATGTCTCCATGACCCTGAACGCATCTTTGGCAGGCCTTGTGGCGATCACGGCGGGCTGTGACTGTGTTTCGCCCTTTGGCGCCTTTGTAATCGGTATAGTGGCAGGCTTCCTGGTTGTCCTGTCAGTGGAATTTTTTGATAATATTGCCAGGATCGATGACCCGGTCGGCGCCGTGTCGGTCCATATGGTAAACGGAATCTGGGGCACGATTGCGGTCGGCCTGTTTAGTACAGGTGAAGATGGCGTCATGAAGGGTCTCTTCTACGGAGGAGGGGCAAAACTTTTCGGCGTTCAGGCACTGGGGATTGTCGCGATTGACGCCTATGTGCTTCTCGCAATGTTTGTTGTGTTCAAACTGATTGACCGCGCAATCGGGCTGCGCGTGCCGGCACAGGTAGAAATTGACGGCCTCGATATGCATGAACACGGCCTGGCCAGCGCTTACTCCGGCTTTTCTGTGAGTGATGTATCCAACATGGTCATGGATGTTAACGAGAATACCTATCTGGGCGAAGATGATTATGCAAAAGCTTCCGCGGCACAGATCGGCGCAGCGGTAAAGGTAGCAGGAACAGCTGCGGCGAGTGCAAAAGAGAGCGGATCCGCCGCAGGTTCGATGATGCTTCGGGCTGATACAGGAATGCACAGAGTTTCCATCATCTGCCGCATGAGCAAGTTCGACGAACTAAAGCACGCTCTCAATGAACTGGGCGTGACCGGAATGACCATGTCCCAGGTCATGGGCTGCGGCATCCAGAAGGGATCGGAAGAAAGGTACAGAGGTGCTGTAGTCGATTCAACGCTTCTTCCTAAGGTCAAAGTTGAAGTTGTTGTCTCCAAGATCCCCGTTCAGAGTGTGATCGATGCTGCTAAGAAGACTCTGTACACCGGGCATATCGGTGACGGCAAGATCTTTGTGTATGATGTGGCGAGAGTCGTGAAAGTAAGAACCGGCGAGGAAGATTTCGATGCGCTGCAGGATGTGGAATAATAGTATAATTGTATACAAAACAGTGTTGACATTCACTGCCCACTATGTATAATAATGACTCAAAGGCAAAGGTGTCTTAACAGACGGTGACGACCGTCTTGTTAAGGCACCTTTCTTTGTTTTTATTCAGTGCTCCCCAATGCGAAGCATTTGTGATCCGGGAGTGCCGGATACCTGATACCAACTATAAATTTAAGGAGGTAAATCATGAACATCCCCGAAATCTACGGAAGCATGGTATTTAATGACAAGGTCATGCGGGAGCGTCTCCCGAAGGATATATACAAGGCAGTGCGCAAGACCAGCAAGAACGGCACGCACCTGGAGCTGGACGTGGCCAATACCGTGGCAGCAGTCATGAAAGAATGGGCCATTGAGAAGGGCGCTACCCATTTCACGCACTGGTTCCAGCCCATGACAGGCCTTACCGCCGAGAAGCATGACGGCTTCATTTCCCCCACCGAGGACGGCCAGGTGATCATGGACTTCTCCGGCAAGGAGCTCGTCAAGGGCGAGCCGGATGCCTCCAGCTTCCCGTCAGGCGGCCTCAGGGCTACTTTTGAAGCCCGCGGATACACCGCATGGGATCCCAGTTCCCCTGCATTTGTCAAGGACGGATCGCTCTATATTCCGACAGCTTTCTGCTCCTATGGCGGCGAAGCGCTGGATAAGAAAACTCCTTTACTGCGGTCCATGGAAGCCCTCTCAGACGCAGCGGTCAAAGTATTGCACCTTCTGGGCGATACTGATGTGACCCACGTCGACACAACTGTAGGCTCCGAGCAGGAATATTTCCTGATCGACAAGGATCTCTATAAGAAGAGAAAGGACCTGCTCCTCACGGGACGCACGCTGATGGGAGCGCCGGCGCCCAAGGGACAGGAGATGGAGGATCACTATTTTGGCGTATTGAAGCCCAAGGTGTCCGAATATATGCATGAACTGGACAAAGAGCTCTGGGAGCTGGGCGTTCCGGCCAAGACCAAGCACAACGAGGTCGCCCCGTCCCAGCACGAGCTGGCGCCGGTATTCGAGACAGCCAACGTCGCAGTGGACCACAACCAGCTGACCATGGAAGTGATGAAGAAGGTCGCGGACAAGTTCGGATATGCCTGCCTGCTGCATGAGAAGCCTTTCGAGGGCATCAACGGATCCGGCAAGCACAACAACTGGTCCATCGGCACCGACACAGGCATTAACCTGCTGGATCCCGGCAGGAAGCCCGGAGATAACCTGCGGTTCCAGGTATTTCTGGTGGCGGTAATCGCGGCAGTGGATGAGTACCAGGAAGTGCTCAGGATCTCCGTAGCGACAGCCGGAAACGACCACAGACTCGGAGGAAACGAGGCTCCGCCCGCGATCATCTCTATTTTCGTCGGAGACGAGTTGGAGAAGGTGCTCATCTCCATTGAAAAAGGCACGGCCATTAAGGGCGGCGGCAAAACACAGATGGGCATGGGCGCCCACGTCCTGCCGCACATCACCCGCGACACGACAGACAGAAACCGCACTTCACCGTTTGCGTTCACCGGAAACAAGTTTGAGTTCCGTATGCCCGGAAGCTCCCTTTCCGTGGCAAATCCCAACATCGTGCTGAACACGGCAGTTGCGGATAAGCTGACAGCGATCTATGAAAAACTGTGTGACGTGGATCCCGCCCACATGGAGGACGAGGTACACGCAGTCCTCAAGGAGATGCTCACCAGACACAAGAGGATCCTCTTCAACGGAAACGGATACACCGACGAGTGGGTTGAGGAAGCCGGCCGCAGAGGTCTTGCAAACCTCGTCTCCCTGCCGGATGCGATGCCTCACTTTATCTCTGATAAGAGCATCGGCCTCTTCACCAAATATGGGATCTTTACCAAAGAAGAGATCTATTCCCGCTATGAGATCCTGCTTGAGAACTACGCGAAGACAGTGCACATCGAAGCGTTGACACTGATGGAAATGGTTCGCAAGGACTTCACAACCGGCCTGGTTCGATACATGAAGGATGTGACAACTGAAGCGCTTAAGAAGAGAGATCTTCTTCCGGACAGCAAGTGCACTTATGAGAGTGAGATCTTAAAGACCCTGGATGAGACCAGTGAGCAGATCGTATTCGCGATGAACAAGCTGGCGGAGGATACCGCCAAGGCTGAGCAGATCGGGGATATCCTGGAACAGGCCAAATTCTATCATGAGACTATTCTGGCAGAAATGGATGAGCTCCGCAGCTGGACCGACAGCGCCGAGGCAATCATCCCGGATGAATATCTGCCGTATCCGACTTATGAGAGGATGCTGTTCTCGCTCAGATAAGACGTTCAACCGACCTCTGCGTTCAACCGACCTCTGGGGTAGTTTGCAGACACTTGTGGATAAACTACCCCAGAGGCCATGATCAAGAAAGGCTGAAAAAATGTGGTACCAACAGGAGCACGATGCCTGCGGCATCGGAAGCATTGTAAATATTGACGGAAGGAAGGACCACAAGGTTCTGGACGATGCGCTGCATATCGTGGAGAAACTGGAGCACAGGGCAGGCAAGGACGCCACCGGCGAGGTCGGAGACGGCGTCGGCATTCTTGCACAGATCTCGCACAAGTTCTTTAAGAAAGCGGCGCAGGAAGCCGGCATAAAGCTGGGCGGAGAAGGCGACTACGGCATCGGAATGTTTTTCCTGCCGCAGGAGACTTTGAAGCGCACTTTTGCCATGCGCATGTTCGAGGTCATCGCCGACAAGAGCGGCATGGAGATCCTTGGCTGGCGCGACGTCCCGGTACACGAGGAGATCCTCGGCAAGGTCGCCGTCGACTGCATGCCTTACATCGCGCAGTGCTTCATCAAAAGGCCTGCCAAAATAGAGAAGGGCATCGACTTCGACAGAAGGCTCTACGTGATCCGCCGCGAATTCGAGCAGTCCTCCGAGGACACTTACATCTGCTCCCTGAGTTCAAGGACCATCGTTTACAAGGGAATGTTCCTTGTGGGGCAGCTCCGCAGGTTTTATGAAGACCTGCAGTCGGAGGATTACGAGTCCGCCATTGCCATCGTGCACTCCCGTTTTTCCACCAATACAATGCCGTCCTGGCACCGCGCTCACCCCTACCGCATGATCGCCCACAACGGCGAGATCAATACCATCCGCGGCAACATCGACAGGATGCTGGCAAGGGAAGAGACCATGACCAGCCCCCTGATGGACAGCGACATTGACAAAATATTCCCCGTTGTCGACCGCAGCGGCTCTGACTCCGCCATGCTCGACAACACGCTGGAATTCCTCTACATGAACGGCATGCCCCTGGCTCTGGCCATGATGGTGATCATCCCTGAGCCCTGGAAGCACAACACCTTCATGAGCGAGGACAAGAAAGACTTCTACCACTATTACGCCACGATGATGGAGCCCTGGGACGGGCCGGCGGCGATCCTTTTCTCCGACGGCGAAGTGCTGGGCGCCACGTTGGACCGAAACGGCCTGCGCCCCTCCAGGTACTACATCACCGACGACAACCGCCTGATTCTGTCCTCAGAGGTCGGTGTTCTGGACATCGAACCTGAGCGCATCGTCAAGAAAGCCCGCCTTGAGCCCGGCAGGATCCTTCTGGTGGACACGGGACAGAAGAGGATCATCTCCGACGAGGAGTGCAAGTCCTACTACGCAGGGAGGAGCCCTTATGGTGAATGGCTGGACCGCAATCTCCTCCATCTGTCGAACCTTGAGATCCCCAACCGCAAGATCCCGGTTCACACCCAGCAGATGCGCGACAGGCTGTACAAGGTTTTCGGCTATACCTATGAGGACGTCAAGGACGAGATCCTTCCCATGGCGGAAAACGGAGTGGAACCGACCCTCTCCATGGGCCACGACGCTCCATTGGCGGTGCTCTCCAAAGAGCATCAGCTACTGTTCAACTACTTCAAGCAGCTCTTTGCCCAGGTTACTAACCCGCCCATTGACTCCCTCAGGGAGAAAATAGTGACCGATACCACCGTATACATCGGCTCGGACGGCGATCTCCTGCAGGAAAAGAGCGCTAACTGCACGGTTCTGGAAGTCAACAACCCGATCCTGACAGGCGTAGACCTTCTCAAGATCCGGAACCTGGACAAACCCGGCTTCCACACCAGGACAGTGCCGCTTCTTTATTACAAAAACACCTCCCTTGCACGGGCTCTGGAGCAGCTCAACATCGCAGTTGACCGCGCCGCAGCTGCCGGAGCCAATATAATCATCCTTTCAGACCGCGGCGTGGACGAGAACCACGTGGCCATCCCGTCCCTGCTGGCGGTCTCCAGTGTGGAGGAGCACCTGGTCCGCACGAAAAAGCGAACAGCTGTATCCCTGATCCTGGAGAGCGGCGAGCCCAGAGACGTACACCAGGTCGCGACGCTCCTTGGATTCGGCGCACGGGCTGTCAACCCTTATCTGGCGCATGAGTGCATTGGGGAGCTGATCGAACTGGGTATTTTGGACAAAGATTATCACACGGCCGTAGAGGATTATAACCACGCTCTGTTATTCGGCGTTGTCAAAATAGCGGCTAAGATGGGTATTTCCACTCTTCAGTCCTATCAGTCGGCCAGGATCTTCGAAGCCATCGGACTGGGAAAAGATGTGATCGACCGCTACTTCACCGGTACAGTCAGCCGTGTGGGCGGTATCGGCATCAAGGAAATAGAGGAGGGAGTGGCCTTCCGGCACGATCATGCTTTTGACCCTCTGGGACTGGGAGTGGACGAAACCCTGGACTCCGTGGGCTTCCACTACTTGCGCAGCGGCAGGGACAAAGAAGACCATATGTACAGCCCCGAGACGATAATCGCCCTGCAGAGAGCGGTGAGAACGGATTCCTATGAGAAATTCAGGGAATACACAGATCTTGTGGACGATGCGAAGAGACCCCACACACTGCGCGGTCTTCTGGAATTCGTCCCCGCGGGGGACCCTGTTCCGATTGAAGAGGTGGAACCTGCGTCAGAGATCGTAAAGCGCTTCAAGACAGGCGCGATGAGCTACGGCTCTCTGTCAGAGGAGGCGCATGAGACTCTCGCGATCGCGATGAACTCCATTGGCGCCCATTCCAACACAGGAGAGGGCGGAGAGAAGACAGACCGCTTCGGAACGAACAAAAACAGCAAAATCAAGCAGGTAGCTTCCGGGCGCTTCGGTGTCACGAGCGCGTACCTGTGCAGCGCGGAAGAGATCCAGATCAAGATGGCCCAGGGCGCAAAGCCCGGCGAAGGCGGACATCTTCCGGGCAAAAAAGTGTATCCGTGGGTGGCGCAGACCCGATATTCGACCCCCGGGGTCGCTTTGATCTCGCCGCCGCCCCATCATGATATTTATTCCATTGAGGACCTGGCGCAGCTGATTTACGATCTTAAGAACGCCAACAGGGACGCCAGGATCAATGTCAAACTTGTATCGGAGGCAGGGGTAGGCACCATCGCCGGTTATGACGGAGGGACCGGCGCTGCACCCGGAAGCTCCATACACAATGCGGGCCTTCCCTGGGAACTGGGCCTCTCCGAGGCGCACAGGTGCCTGACGCAGAACGGCCTGCGCGACAGAGTTGTTCTGGAGACAGACGGGAAGCTCATGAGCGGCAGGGACGTTGCCATCGCGGCGCTTTTGGGCGCGGAGGAGTTCGGTTTTGCCACCGCTCCGCTGGTAACCTTAGGCTGCATGATGATGCGCGTCTGTTCCAAGGACACATGTCCCGTCGGCATCGCCACCCAGAACAAGAAACTCAGAGACCGCTTCTGCGGACGCCCCGAGCATGTGACCCGCTTTATGTTCTTTATCGCGGAACAGGTGCGGGAACTCATGGCGCATTTGGGCTTCCGGTCCATGGCGGAGATGACGGGCAGAACGGACTGCCTGAGGGTACGCAGGGAACTGATCACCGACAGGGCTTTCAAAGTGGACATGAGGGAGATCCTGGGAGAGGCTCCCATGCCCGTCCTGCAGCAGGGCGAAGAGAGCGGCTCGTGCGGCCTCTATGCCCCCAAGAATCTCTATGATTTCAAACTGGAGACCACACCGGATATGGCGGTCCTCATGCCCGCCTTCGCGGAAGGACTTGCCAAAGAGGCTGCGTCCGGCGCGGCAGAGGGCAGCGTCGATATCGGCCGCTACGAGAAATCCCTTAAAGTCTCTTCCACAGATCGCGCTTTCGGCACGATCCTGGGCTCGGAGATCACAAAGAGATTCGGCAATGTTCTGAAGGAGGACACTTTTGTGGTCCGCGCAGAGGGCGGCGGAGGACAATCTTTTGGCGCATTCCTGCCCGGAGGCCTTACGATCCGGCTCACGGGCGATGCGAATGACGGATTTGGCAAAGGATTGTCCGGCGGCAAGCTGGTTCTGGTGCCCGACGAGCGGAGCAGGTTTGAAGCAAGCGAGAACATCATTCTCGGCAACGTAGCGCTCTACGGCGCGACAGCCGGAAAAGCCTATATTTGCGGCATTGCCGGCGAGCGCTTCTGTGTGCGCAACTCAGGCGCAATTGCGGTGGCGGAGGGCTGCGGCGACCACGGCCTGGAGTACATGACCGGAGGCAGAGCGGTGATCCTGGGACGGACAGGCAAGAACTTCGCGGCAGGTATGAGCGGAGGCATCGCCTATGTGCTCGACACCGATCACAGTCTTTACCGCAGGATGAATAAAGACATGGTATCGCTGCAGGAGCTGACGGAGAAATACGAGATCGAGGAGCTGCGCGGTATTTTGACAGATTATGTGTCGGAGACCGGGTCGAAACTGGGCCTCAGGGTCATAGAGAATTTCGAGCAGTACATTCCTTACTTCAAAAAGGTCGTCCCCAACGACTATCAGCGGATGCTGACAGCTATCAGCAGGAATGAGGAGCAGGGGATGCCGTATGAAACGGCGGTATTTGAAGCGTTCAAGGAAGTTACGGGAAGCTGAGGTGCAGTCATGGGAAAAGCGACAGGATTTCTGGAATACACCAGACAGAATAATATCGACAGGGCACCGTTGGAGCGGCTGCAGGATTACTGTGAATTCCACCTCCCCATAAGCTCCGAAGAGAGGAGACAGCAGGGCGCGCGCTGCATGAACTGCGGCGTGCCGCTCTGCCAGAGCGCAATGAAACTGAGCGGAATGGTGACGGGGTGTCCCCTCCACAACATGATCCCCGAGTGGAACGACCAGATTTACTCAGATCACATGCATCACGCGCTCTCAAGGCTCCTCAAGACAAGCAATTTCCCGGAATTCACCGGCCGCGTATGTCCGGCTTTGTGTGAGAAGGCCTGCATCTGCGGGATGAATGACGATCCCGTCACGATCCACGACAACGAGCTCTATATCATTGAGACAGCTTTCCAAAGCGGCTGGATGCAGCCCCGGATTCCCGCAAAGCGCAGCGGCAAAAAAGTGGCGGTCATCGGCAGCGGTCCCTCGGGCCTTGCGGCGGCGGACCAGCTCAACCACAGGGGCCACCTGGTGACGGTATTCGAGCGGGAGGACCGGATCGGCGGACTGCTAATGTACGGGATCCCGAATATGAAACTTGATAAATCCGTTATCGAGCGCCGGCAGAAGCTCATGGAGGCGGAAGGGGTGACTTTCCGCACCGGCGTGAACGTGGACGCGGAGAGAGCGGATGCGATCCTGAAAGAATACGACGCGGTGATCCTTGCGTGCGGTGCCAAAAAAGCGAGATCCCTGTCGGTATCGGTGAGGGAAATCGCGGGAGCTACGCAGGAGGAACCGTCCGGTCCCGTGCCGGCGCAGCAGGTGCCCGGCGTCCGCTTTGCTGTGGATTTCCTCACTGAGAACACAAAAAGACTCCTTTCCGGAGGCAGAGAGACAAGAGGAACAGCCAAAGGGAAACATGTCGTGATCGTAGGAGGCGGCGATACGGGAAACGACTGTATCGGAACAGTCCTGCGCCAAGGCTGTAAGAGTGTCACTGCGCTGGAAATGATGCCTGCACCTCCCTCGGTGAGAGCACCCTCTAATCCCTGGCCGGAATGGCCGAGGGTGCTCAAGACCGATTACGGCCACGAAGAGGCAGCTGCCAGATTCGGAAAAGATCCCCGCGTGTTCTCAACAACAGTAAAGGAACTGATCACAAAGAACGGGAAGCTCAAAAAGATCCGCACCGTCGAGGTTAAGTTTGCAGGCGGAAAGCTCACGGAAATTGAGGGCAGCGAGAAGATCCTTCCCTGTGATCTGCTTCTGATCGCGGCGGGATTTGTGGGCTGCGAGAATTATACGGCAGAGGCTTTCGGCGTACGGCTCACAGGAAGGGGCGTCGTGGAGACGGCGGACGGCCCTGACCATTACAGGACAAATAAAGAAAAAGTTTTCACCGCAGGAGACATGCACCGGGGCCAGTCTCTGGTGGTCTGGAACATCGTCGAGGGGCGCGGCTGCGCCAGGGAAGTAGACGAGTTCCTGATGGGGTACACCTCACTGCGGGAGCAATAATACAGGTTTGATCAAGGGGTATTGCGCCGCCAAGGCGCAGCACCCCATTTGCTGTGAAATGGAAAGGAATCGCAAATGAACAAGTATGTGTTTGTGACTGGCGGTGTTGTATCAGGCCTTGGAAAGGGGATCACGGCGGCGTCATTGGGGCGTCTTTTGAAGTCCCGAGGTTATAAGGTGACTATGCAGAAGTTTGATCCCTACCTCAATATCGACCCCGGAACGATGAACCCGATCCAGCACGGAGAGGTCTTCGTGACAGACGACGGTACGGAGACAGACCTCGACCTGGGCCACTACGAGCGCTTCATAGACGAGAGCCTTGACCATAACAGCAACGTCACGTCGGGCAAAATATACTGGTCCGTCCTCAACAAAGAGCGCCGGGGCGACTATGGCGGAGGCACCGTGCAGGTTATTCCCCATGTCACTAACGAGATCAAGAGCAGGTTCTATGTGGGAGACGATGATTCCGATGACACCATCGCCATCATTGAAGTCGGCGGCACTGTCGGTGACATCGAGTCCCAGCCTATATATGAGGCCATCCGCCAGTTCATGCAGGAGAAGCCCGTGGGCACCTGCTGCATGATCCATGTGACTCTGATGCCCTATCTGCACGGATCCGAGGAGCTCAAGACCAAACCTACTCAGGCCAGCGTGCGCGAACTGCAGCGCATGGGAATCCGGGCGGACATCATTGTGTGCCGTTCTGAACTGGAGGTCCCGCAGGCTCTCAGGGACAAAATAGCGCTCTTCTGCAATGTGCCGGTGACCCATGTGATCCAGAACCTGAATGCGGACTCGATCTACGAAGTGCCGCTGATGATGGAAGAGGAACACCTCGCGCAGACAGTGTGCGAATGCCTGAGGATCCCCTGCCCGGAACCGCATCTGGAGGACTGGATCCGGATCGTGGAAGCCAGGAGGCATCCGAAAACGCATGTGACGATCGCGCTGGTAGGAAAGTACACACAGCTGCACGATTCCTATCTGAGCGTTGTGGAGGCGCTGCATCACGGCGGCTTTGCCAACGAGGCGGAGGTGGAGATCAAGTGGGTGGATTCAGAGAAACTGCGTCCGGAGGAAGATCTGCGCGGAATAGACGGGATGGTCATTCCGGGAGGCTTCGGAGGCAGAGGCACTGAAGGAATGATCCTGGCGGCTCAGTATGCCAGAGAGAGAGGGATCCCTTTTCTGGGGATATGTTTTGGCATGCAAATGGCTCTGGTGGAATTCGCCCGAAATGTGGCGGGGTGGAAGGACGCGGCCAGCGCGGAGTTCGATTCTGAGACGAAACATCCCGTGATCGACCTGATGCCGGAGCAGAAGGGAGTGACGCAGCTTGGCGGAACGATGCGGCTGGGAGCTTATCCATGCGTACTTAAGCCCGATACACTGGCCCATAAACTGTATGGGAAGGATCTGATCTATGAGAGGCACCGCCACCGCTACGAAGTGAACAATGAAATGAGGGATGAACTGGTGGCAGCGGGACTGACTTTCTCGGGCGTGTCGCCGGACGGAAGGATCGCGGAGATCATCGAGTGGGATCTTCATCCTTTCTATATTGGAATTCAGTCTCACCCTGAGTTCCTCTCAAGACCCAACCGGGCTCATCCTCTGTTTGCGGGGCTGATCCAGGCGGCAGTGACCATGAAAGACAGAGACAGAGATGGAAACAGACGGTTTTCTCTGAGAAGAAAACCGATTTACACAGATTAAAAAGTCTGTTATACATACAAAGTGGAAGCGTAAAACCATAAACATAAGCATTTAAAAACGTGCATTGTGACATACAGGAGAACAGATGAGAACCTACGAAGAGTTGTTGACATTCATAGAAGAAGAGAATGTGGAATTTATCCGGCTGGCCTATTTTGACGTGTTCGGAAGACAGAAAAATATAGCCATCATGGCAGGGGAACTGGAGCGCGCGATGCGCTTCGGGATCTCCATTGACGGAAGCGCCATCGCGGGTTTCGGCGTGGATATAAGGAGCGATCTGTTCCTTCGGCCCGACCCGTCCACTCTGGCTATTGTGCCCTGGAGACCGACGGACGGGAGAGTCTGCCGCATGTTCTGCGATATCTGCTATCCGGACGGAACGCTGTTCGAGTGTGACACGAGAAAGATCCTTAAAGACGCAGTAAAAGCCGCGGCCGCCGCCGGTGTGGACGTCAAGTTCGGCTCGGAAATGGAATTTTACGTATTCTGCAGAGATGGTGAGGGGCGTGTGACAGACCGGCCCATCGACCAGGCGGGCTACATGGATGTGGAGCCCCTGGACGGCGG
>CACZJD010000052.1 GCA_902781325.1 uncultured Lachnospiraceae bacterium | reverse complement strand
GGCTATACTTTCATGTTCGGCCACGAAGGCAAAAAACTGCTGTTCATGGGCCAGGAATTCGGCCAGGAGCATGAGTGGAACGAGGCGACGGAGCTCGAGTGGTGGAGACTTGAAGAGGGCAAGGACGACAACTATCTCAACATCGGCATGAAGTACTATGTGCAGAGACTTCTTGAGATCTACAGAAGCCACAAGTGCCTGTATGAGATCGACGACGACTGGTCCGGATTTGAGTGGATCAACGCGGATGACGCTGACAGAAGCATCTATTCCTTCTTCCGCAAGTGCCCTTCCCAGAAGAAAGCCCTTTTGTTCGTCCTGAACATGACGCCTATGAAGAGGGAAGGCTACAGAGTCGGTGTTCCGGTCCGCAAGCAGTACAAGCTTCTGCTCAACAGCACGGAACTGGTATTCGGCGGTGCCGGCGAGACAAGTGTGCCAGAAGTGATTAAGGCTCAAAAAGGTGAGTGCGATAAAAGAGATCAGTACATCGAATTCGACCTTCCGGCATACGGCGCGGTGATCTTCGAGTTTTCATTATGATCTTTCAGATTTTTGAATGAGGTATTTAGGATATGAAGAAAAGCCATGAGTCGTCTGAAGACTATCTTGAGACAATTCTGATGTTGCGTGAGAAGCACGGAAATGTCAGGTCCATTGATATCGTCAATAAGTTGAACTATTCCAAGCCGAGCATCAGTATTGCGATGAAGAAACTGAAGTCGGAAGGCATGGTGGAGATGGACCTGAACGGTTATATCACATTGACTCCCAAGGGCGAAGAGGTTGCACAGAGGATCTATTCCAGGCACAAGCTTTTGGAGAAATGCCTGCTCGCGATCGGTGTGGAGCCTGAGACAGCAGAAGAAGAAGCCTGCAGGATCGAGCATGTGATCGATGACGACACTTATGACAAGATCAACGCTTTTTATGAAAAGCACGCACAGAGCGTCTGGTAAAAGGCGGAAAGTGCAAAGGAGGCAGCTGTGGGAACAATTTTAAAAGTTCCGCATATCGAACAGACAGACGAGTGGCCGGCCGGCGATGAGTGCCTGTGCGCGGTAATGCTTCTGAGGTATCTGGGGATCAGGATCACAGTAAATGAGTTCGTGGATTTCTTCCTGACTCAGGGACAGATGAGCCGCAAGGAAGGGAAGCTTATAGGGTGCGATCCGGAGAAGGAATTCGCCGGGAGCCCTTATGAGAAGAATTCTTTCGGCTGCTATCCGGGTGTTCTGATCAAGGCGATGAATGACTGCTTCTTGCAGAAAGGAGTTCCCTACAGGGCGGAGGACGCTACCGGCAGATCCACCGATGAACTCCTGACAGAAGGAATAGGTAAGGGTGTACCTGTGATCTACTGGGCGAGTGAGAATATGAAGCCCACCCACCCCGGCTACAGCTGGGTGTGTAAAAAGGATGGAAGGACGATCCGGTGGACCGCGGGAGCCCAGTGTATGCTTCTGATCGGCAGTGATGTCAATGAACTCGTGTTCAATGACCCCTTGATGCCGGAAGGCGCTGTACACTATTCCAGAATGACCGCCGTGAAAAGGCACGCGGAGCTCAATAAGCGCGCCGTGCTGGTGAGGCTCTGAAACAGAGAAAAGGCGGGCGTCCGCGGATGGCTGTATTTTGACCGGGGCAGCCCGGCGATGAAAGGAAACTGATCAATATGATTCGTATAACTATGAAGGACGGCGGCGTGATCGACCTCGAGCTTGACAAAAAAGCGGCGCCCGTCACTGTGGAGAACTTTGAGAAACTGGTGAAGGACAAATTCTATGACGGACTGATCTTCCACAGGATCATCCCCGGATTCATGATCCAGGGCGGCGATCCGGAAGGGACCGGAATGGGCGGTCCCGGCTGGCATATTAAGGGAGAGTTCGCGGCAAACGGATGGGACAATCCGATCGCGCACAAGAGGGGCGTGATCAGCATGGCAAGAGCCCAGGATCCCAACAGCGCGGGAAGCCAGTTCTTTATCATGCATGGAGACGCGAACTATCTGGACGGACAGTACGCGGCATTTGGCAAAGTAGTCAGGGGCATAGAAGTCGTGGATAAGATCGCGGGGGTTCCCACCAACAGATGGAACAACAGACCTTATGAGGATCAGGTGATCGACACGATCAGAATTGTAGAAGAATAACTGAATCACTGAGGGGAGTCACGTTCGGGCGGCAGCGCAAAGCCGTTAAGACCGGGCGGACTCCCTTTTTTTGCCTGACAGCGGGGAAATTTGCTATGGATTTCGGCCGACATCGGAGTATAACTATAAGAGAACCGAATTCTATCGACAACGGAGAGCATAACTATGACGGAATTTGTCCAGAAATATAAAATATGGATCGCGGCTGCTGCAATTATTGTGATCGCGGCCGCAGCGTTTCTATTCAGACAGGCAGGAGCACGCGGAACAGAAGGGGGGACGGCCTATGTCGAGACTGTGGCGAACCTCACGGGACAAAACGCATCACTTGGCATGATCAACCGTTTCGCCGGCATCATTGAAGCTCAGGGCACCTGGTCGGTGAATAAGAACGCCGACGCGGAGATCGAGGAGATCTATGTCTCGGAGGGCGAGGAGGTCGAAGAAGGCCAGGCACTCTTTGTTTACAGCACGACGAAATATGAGGAGGACCTGCAGCAGGCAAGGATCGATCTCGAACGGCTCCACAACGAATATGACAGCACTGTGGAGACGATCGCGCAGCTGGAGAAGGAGAAGAAAAGTGCCTCCTCTTCCGAACAGGCCAATTATACAGTTCAGATCAAGGAGCAGAATCTAACGCTCAAGGACAAGGATCTGGATATTCAGATGAAAGAAAAAGAGATCGAGAAACTGGAGGACAACATCGAGAACGCGGAAGTGAAGAGCGGCATCGCGGGAGTTGTCAAGAGCATCAATGAGAGCGGGTCCTCCTCGGGAAACGGTGACAACAGTTTTATCACGGTCATGAAGGTCGGCACTTACCGTGTCAAGGGAACGGTCAATGAACAGAACATCGGAGACCTCTACATCGACGCGCCTGTCCTTGTACACTCGAGAGTCAATGACAGTGTGTGGAGAGGAAAGATCACCAAGATAGACACGGAGAACGCGCTGACAAACGATAATGCCGGGTACGGAACGGGAAATTCGGAGAGCAGAAGCTCGAAATACCCATTTTACGTGGAACTGGAGAACAGCGACGGCCTGATCATGGGACAGCATGTGTACATAGAGCCCGACCTTGAGCAGGGTGAAGAGAGCACAGGTGAAGGTATCTGGCTGGCCTCCTACATGGTGGACCAGACAGATCCCGAGCATCCTTTTGTGTGGAAGGATGTACGGGGGAGACTGCAGAAACAGGAGGTAACGATTTCCGAGGTCAGGGAAGAACTCGGCAGGGTGAAAATTTCCGAAGGGCTTTCGCCGGAGGATTCCATCTGCATTCCGGATGGGACGCTCACTCCGGGCATGAAGACCGCACCGATGAGTGAGAAGCCCGAGGAGACAGAAAATACGGAGACAATGTCCGAAGAAGGCGCGGAAGCAGTGCCGTCCGAGGGTATGGAAACGGAGCCCTCCGAGGCAGCCGGAGGTCAGGGATGAAAAAGATCGTAGAGTGCAGAAATATCTATAAGAACTACTACCAGGGCAAAATAGAGATTCCTGTGCTGAAGGACATCAATTTTGTGATGAATGAGGGGGATTACACGGCGGTTATCGGGCCCTCGGGCTCCGGAAAATCGACGCTGATGAATCTGATCGGATGCCTGGATAAGGCCACCAGCGGAAGTCTTCTGATCGACGGAAGAGAAGTCGGGAGCCTTTCCCGCAACGAGCTGGCGGACCTGCGGCTTGAAAAGATCGGTTTCGTCTTCCAGAATTTCCAGCTGCTGGGCGGACAGACCGCGCTGGAGAACGTGGAACTTCCGCTGACTTACGCCAATATCCCGAGAAAACTCAGGAAAGAAAGAGCAGAGGAAGCCCTGTGCCGGGTAGGCTTGTCTGACAGAATGGACTTTATGCCCAACCAACTGTCCGGCGGACAGAAGCAGAGGGTCGCCATCGCAAGGGCGCTGGTCAACAACCCCAGGATCGTCCTCGCGGACGAGCCGACGGGAGCACTGGATTCCCGGTCAGGCGCTCAGGTCATGGACCTCTTTGAAGAACTGAACGCCGAAGGAGTCACAGTCCTGATGATCACCCACGACAGCGGGATCGCAAAGCGCGCGGCAAACAGAGTGGAGATCAAAGACGGCGTGCTGGGCCTATTGGAGGAAAACTGAGAAATGATGGATAAGCTGGGAGGCAATAAAAAGAGAATAACAGCGGCACTGATCGCCGTAGTGCTCACATTTGCGGCAGTCGCAGGCATTGCGTCGGCTGTCCGCGCCACCACTTCGTCAACTGTGGCAGTGGTCCCTGTGTCCGATCTCAATTACGGGAATTACCTGGACTGGCAGAACAGTGTGTCGGGCAAGATCACAACGGAAGCGGAGCAGAATATCTATCTCTCGGACACGGAGAAAGTTCAGGAGGTCGTCGTGCAGGAGGGACAGGCCGTCCGCAAGGGCGACGTGCTGCTGCGCTATGACACAGAGAGTACAAGACTGAGTCTGGAGAAGGAAGAGGTCAATCGCGAGAAAATAGAACTGGACATCTTAGTCGCCAAGGAGAATATTAAGACCTTGGAGAACACTTCCCCGGTTTCCGATGGAGGTGATTTTGGTCTGATCGGAGATTTCATTGAAACGGATCCGGCAGAAGTCCTCGCGAAGGCCACAGTTCATGAGAAAATCCTTAATGCTGACGCCAAACCTGTCAGTGAGGGATCGGAATATGAGATCCTTGGAACAGAATTTGCCCCTTATGTATTTTTGTGCAAAGGGGACTCCGTGATCATGACCGGGGATTTTATAAAGAAGTGGCAGAAAACCGCGGAAAAGCTTCAATTCAAGCAGCTCTATATCGAACTGGCCTGCGTAGACAGCGCCCAGAAACTCCAGAAAGCGTGGATTCAGGACATCATGCTGCTGGATCCCGGTTATGACATAGAGGTTGATCTGAGAACAGGAAAGACCAGTTACGCTGCAATGAACGATCCGGAGCAGATGGCAGTTCTTCTGCGGAAGATCTTTTTGGACGTACCGGAAGAGGAGCGCGGCGCCTGGCTCGCAGCCATGCTGGACAAACTCATGATCCTCACTGAGAAAGAGGAGGAACAGCAGGAGCGGGGAGCGCTTTTCGCGGCGATGCTGAACGAACTGAGCAAAGAAGAGCAGGCGGATTTTGCCGCGGAGTTTGCAGCGGCAGCTGCTCTCTTGGATGATGAGACTCTCTCATTTATGTTTACGGCTCTTGCGCAGAATCTTAAACCGGAACAGATTGGGGAGATCGACCCGGCCGTCATTTCGACGATGCTGTCGGGACTCACTAAAGAGCAGATCGCGGAGCTGGATCCGGAAGGCCTTGCGGTCCTCTTCGGCGGCCTGTCTGAGGAACAGACAAAAGAATTGGATCCGGAGAGCCTGCGCAGCTTTTTTGACAAGTTAAGTGAGGAGCAGCTCAAAGTTCTGCTCGAGGAGAGAGAGGAAGAGATCAGAGCCCTGCTGAGTAAAGCCGAGGAGGGCAAGACACAGACTGCGGACGGAAGCGGAACCGGGAGCGAAGAAAGCACAGGAACCTCAGGAAGCGGGGAAAGTCAGTCAGCAGGCGAAGGCTCAGATAACAATTCCGGAGCTTCAGAGCCGCAAGGCTCTCAGGGCGGAACGGATGGAAGCCCGGAGAAAGCGGAAAAGCCCGCGGAGGAATCATCAGGTGATATTCAGGAGTCCGAACCCGTGCAGACGCAGCAGGAGAGCGGCGCAGTAGAGACGGAACCGTCCACAGCGTCCGACACATCCTCCGGAAACAGCGGCAATAAGCTTCTGTCTTCGGATACTTCCTATACCAGCGACGAATTGGCGAAGGCCAGGCGGGAGGCAAAAGACAAACTCAGGGACCTCGAACTGAACCTCAGGGAGTCGGAGATTAAGATTGAGAAAGCCCGGAAAGCTCTGGATAAGGGCGTTGTTACAGCCAATATGAACGGTGTTGTAAAGACAGCAGGAGATCCGAAATCACCGCCTACGGACGGAAGCTCTTTTATTACAGTGGCGGGTTCGGAAGGGCTGTTCGTGAGAAGCGGGATCAAGGAGAGTAAACTCGGAACTCTGAAAGAAGGCGATATTGTGACTGTCACTTCCTGGCAGAGCGGAGGGCAGTATGAAGCCGAGATCAAGAGCATCTCCCCCTATCCGGACAACACCGGGATGTTCGGCGGGGAAGGCACAGAGACGTATTTCCCCTTTACGGCCAATCTTCTCGACAGGGATGCTTCGCTTCAGAACGGTGATTGGGTGGAAGTATCCTACAAGTCAGCCGGAGGCAGCTCAGAAAGCGGAGGCACCATGACAGTCCCTAAGGCTTTTGTTCGGGAAGAAGGCAGCAAAAAGTATGTCTATGTCCGCAGCGAGGATAAAAGACTCAGAAAGCAGTACATAGTCACCGGGACGCTGAGCGACTCGGGATATGAGGTGCTTGACGGCCTCAGTGAGAGTGACTGGATCGCTTTCCCTTATGGAAAAAACGTGAAGGATGGCGCCAAGACCAGGGAGTCTACTATGGGAGAACTCTATAATTGAGCGCAGGCGCAAAACGGTCAGAACGATCCGTGAAGGAACACAAGGAGAACGGATATGGGTGAAAACATAAGACTTGCGCTGAAGGGAATCTGGTCCCACAGACTGAGGTCTTTTCTGACGATGCTGGGCGTGATCATCGGCATCGCTTCGATTATCGCGATCGTATCTATCATAAAAGGGACGAATGAGCAGATCATGCAGAATCTGATCGGCGCAGGCAATAACAACGTGACCGTTTCCCTCAAGCAGGGTGATTCGGAATACTGGATGGACGCGGGGCTTCCGGACAATGTGATCCCTGTGACAGAGTCGCAGAAAGAAGAAATCCGGAGTCTCGAGAGCGTGGCAGATGCTTCCTTTTATGTAAAGAGAAAATACGCCGGCGGGATCAGTGCCGGAGTAAACAGTCTTACGGGCGGCAGTGTTTTCGGCATCGACACACATTATCTGTCCACAGTGGGATTTGTTGTATTCAAAGGCAGGCCCTTTGTGGAAACAGATTATTCAAAATTTCATAAGGTGGCGCTTTTGGATGAAAAGGCTGCGGAACTGCTCTTTCCCGAGAAGGATCCGGTCGGACGGGTCGTTGAACTCTCCGGAGAACCCTTTACAGTGGTGGGGCTGGTGCAGAAATCAGATGATTTCCAGCCGGTCATCGAGACCCTGCAGGATTATGAGACTTACAACCGGGAAGAGTACGGAATAGTGCTCATACCCGACGCAGACTGGCCGATCCTCTATAATTATGACGAGCCCAGGGACTGCGTAGCAAGGGCAGTGACCACAGAGAAGATGAGCGAGATGGGCAGAGCGGTGGAGAAGATCATGAAGAAAGCTGTCGGCGGCAGTTCTCAGAATGACAATGCGGTTACCTATAAAGCGGAAGATCTTCTGGAGAAGGCGCGCAATAAGCAGGAACTCGCCAACAGTACCAACAGCCTTCTGATCTGGATAGCCAGTATTGCGCTGCTGGTCGGCGGAATCGGCGTCATGAACATCATGCTTGTGTCCGTGACGGAGAGAACCAACGAGATCGGGCTCAAAAAAGCGCTCGGCGCAAGGGACAACAGGATCCTGGCTCAGTTCCTGACAGAGGCAGTGGTGCTGACGAGTCTGGGCGGCATTATTGGAGTAATCTCAGGGATCATTCTCGCGGAGGTGATTTCCCGGGCAGCAGGAACGCCGGTCGCCATCAGCATACCGGCAATCATACTCAGCGTGCTGTTTTCAATGGCGATCGGCGTGATCTTCGGATTTCTGCCTTCTGTTCAGGCAGCCAATCTCAATCCTATTGACGCGCTGCGGCGCGAATAAATAAACCGCGGCGGACCGGAGTTAAACCGGCCTGTATTTTGATCCGGTAAGATCATATGATTCCCCGG
The DNA here is from genome assembly GCA_902781325.1 of uncultured Lachnospiraceae bacterium. Lineage (GTDB taxonomy): Bacteria > Bacillota > Clostridia > Lachnospirales > Lachnospiraceae > CAG-791. Next base: position 4,720 of record CACZJD010000052.1, on the reverse strand, counting down.
AGGTTGTAGAGGATCCCCTCTGCGACCTCCGGTTTATTCATGGTATAGACATGGATATGACCGCATCCGTTTGCGATCAGGTCAATGATCTGATGGGAAGCGTAAATGATCCCGGCCTTCTGCATGGCTTCAGGGGAGTCCCCGAAGCGGTCGACAAGCGCGGCGAGCTCGGGCGGAATGACGCATCCCGAGAGCTGGATGGAGCGCTCCATCTGCCGGCGGCTGGTGACAGGCATGATGCCGGCGAGAATGGGGACGGTGACCCCTGCCTCTCTGAGGCGATACAGGTAATTGTAGTAGATCGAGTTGTTGAAGAACATCTGTGTAGTCAGAAAATCACAGCCCGCGTCTACTTTATCTTTTATATGGCGGATGTCCTCATCCTTGTTGAAAGCTTCCGGATGCTTCTCGGGATAACAGGCTCCTCCGACGCAGGCGTCCGGATACTCGGCGCGGATCTGCTCAACGAGCTGTATGGCATGCTCGTAGTACCTGCGGCTGGGGAATTCCATATCCTTGGGAATATCTCCCCTTAGGGCGAGAATGTTCTCAATCCCGGCGCTGCGAATCTTTGCAATCTGGCTGCGAACGCTGTCCCTTGTGGAACTTACACAGGTGAGATGAGCCATGGAGGCGACGCCTTCTTCCATGATATCCCGGGCGATCTCGACTGTGTACTGGCTGGTGCCTCCCCCCGCGCCGTATGTGCAGCTCACAAAGGCGGGATGAAGCTGTGCGATCTCGCGCACGGTGGCGCGAACCGAATCGAGTTTCACATCGGACTTGGGAGGAAAGACCTCCATGGAAATCGTGACAGGGTTTGACCTGAGGATTTGACTTATCTTCATTACTATTACCTCCGGGGTGATAATATGTGCTTTCACACTTCATTGCAGTATATCACAAAAGTACAAAAGACGCTTATTGATAAATAAATAACTTTTCAATTGTCCCGACAATTAAACAATTCGGGTGATAATTCGGCCTTTTTTTGTGTTATATTTGAATTACGGATGATTACAATATTTAGGAGGTATTACTTATGAGTGCTTATGGTTTTGGTGGAATGATCAAGAAACTGAAAGCGAATCCCAAGACGATTGTTTTCACTGAAGGAACCGATGCAAGAATCCTTGAGGCAGCTTCCCGCCTCCTGGCCAGCAATTTCCTTACACCTATCCTGATCGGCAATGAAGATGAGATCATTAACGCGGCTGAAGAGGAAGGCTATAACATTCGCGGCGCGCAGATCATCGATCCTCTCAAGTATGACCGTTTTGACGAGATGGTTGATCTTTTCTGTGAACTTAGAAAGAGCAAAGGAATGACTCCCGAGAAAGCAAGACCGATCCTCTCCCAGGCTAACTATTTCGGAACTATGCTTGTAAAGATGGGCGTTGCGGACTGCCTGCTCGGCGGTGCCACATATTCCACAGCTGATACAGTTCGCCCTGCTCTGCAGATCATCAAGACGAAACCCGGCAACAGCATCGTATCTTCCTGCTTCATTCTGGTCCGTGGCGCCGCTACCGGCGGAAGAGAAGTTATCGCTATGGGTGACTGCGCGATCAACATCAATCCTTCTGAGGATGATCTGGTCGAGATCGCAGGCGAGACCGCTGAGTGCGCGAAGGTATTCGGTATCGACCCCAAGGTCGCATTCCTTTCCTTCTCTACAGCAGGATCTGCAAAGGATCCTTCCGTTACTAAGGTTCAGAACGCTACGAAGAAAGCTCAGGAGAAGTATCCGGATCTTCCGATCGACGGCGAGATGCAGTTTGACGCTGCAGTTGCTCCTAACGTAGGCCAGCAGAAGAAGCCCGGCTCCAAGGTGGCTGGTTATGCCAACACCTTCATCTTCCCTGATATCAACGCAGGCAACATCGGCTATAAGATCGCCCAGCGTATGGGTAACTTCGAAGCTTACGGCCCGATCCTTCTGGGTCTGAACGCTCAGATCAACGACCTCTCCCGCGGCTGCAACGCGATCGAGGTTTATTCCATGGCTATCATCACAGCTGCTCTTTCCTGACAGACCGTTGATGAAGTTCATTCAGAATATATGATCCATTAGTTTTTGCATATAAACTGCCTGTTTAATGTAAATAAGGGGCGCATCGGAGAATGAATTCTCCGGTGCGTCTTTTTTTGTACTAAAGAGAAGCGGTTATCGGATGAAAAAATGGCGAAAATGCACAAACATGGGTGACTAGCACTATTTTGACATGGTAAAATGGATATATATTACTGACAGCTCTTCATATTTATGCCAGGGAGGTTACAAATGAGGGAATGGAGCAGAGACGAGCGCTACAGAGTGCTTCAGAGCGCAGACGAGATAAAAGATCTGCATGAAAAGATTTCAAAGTCCGTATACAGGCAGTTATACCATGTACAGCCCGTTACGGGACTGTCCAGTGATCCGAATGGATTTACCTATCATAAGGGTGTATGGCATCTTTTCTACCAGTGGTGCCCTTGGGGAGCAGTCCACGGCCTCAAGTACTGGTATCATGTGACCAGCGAGGACCTTGTGCACTGGAAGAACGCAGGCGTCGGCCTTAAGCCTGACAGAGATTATGACAACAAGGGAACGCATTCAGGATCCGCGATCTCCGCGGGAGATGACCTGTATTTCTTCTACACGGGCAATCACAGGGATGAGAACTGGGTTCGCACGCCCTGGACCTGCGCGGCGATCCTCGGAGCGGACGGCAATCCGGAGAAGCTTCCTGAGCCTTTATTCGGTCCCCGCGATGACTATAGCGAGCACCAGAGAGATCCCAAGGTCATCTATAACGAAGAGAAGGATATGTACTACATCCTGATCGGCGCCCAGACTCTTGACAAGAAGGGCACGATCCTGATCTACAAGTCCAAGGAACTGCTGAGCGGATGGAGTTTCGCAGGACAGCTTAACGTCCCCGGTTATGAAAGCTTTGGCGGAATGTGGGAGTGCCCTTACATCGTCAATATCAGCGGCAAGGACCTGCTGATCTTCTCTCCTCAGTATACTAAACTCCCCGGCAGAGCCGAGAGCACTAATCACAACGTATACCTGATCGGCACAATGGACTATGATACACTTACCTTCACGCCGGACAGCGACTATCAGTATCTGGACTTCGGATTCGACTTCTACGCGGCTCAGGGAGCTTCCAATGTCGGCGATCCTGAAAAGGCGATCCTGATCGGATGGATCGGCCTTCCGGACAATCACTACTGCACGGAGCCCGAGGACTGGGAGGGCAGCATGAGCCTGCCCAGGGAGCTGCGCATTGTGGACGGCAAGCTCATCCAGACTCCTGTAAGCGCTGTTTACGGACTGCGTGACGGCGAGGCGCCTGCAGACGGAACTCTGCCCGCAGCGTGCGAGATCGAAGTGACCTTCGGCGGGGGAGACGCGGACCTTAACCTCTTCACAAAAGCGGACGGAACCGGCGGTCTCACGATGCACTTCGATGCCGCGAAGGGCATATGCACATTTGATAAGACCGGTATGACCAACCGCTGCAACGAGCATGTCGGCGAAGTGCTCGATATGCCGCTCGCGAGCGGTCTGAAGAAACTGGATATATTCGTAGACAGAAGCTCTGTTGAATATTTTGCCAACGACGGAGAGGCGACATTTACGGCACACAGCTATCCGACAGCGGAGGAGTTCCACTATACCGCAAGCGGCGATGTGCAGATAAAGATCTGGAAGCTTAAAGCGTCCGTCAAGGATGATTTTGTAGTCTGAACAGACCAGCGGAGGTAAATATAATGAAGAAAGTATTTGCAAGTGATTTCGACGGTACGCTGTATTTTTATAAAGCGGAAGATGACCGCAAACTGCCCGCGGAGAATGTAGAGAAGATCCGCGAGTATCAGAAGGCGGGTCACCTGTTCGGACTTTGCACCGGCAGACAGGTGGGAGGCCTGACACCTTTCATCACAGGATTTGTGGAGCCAGATTTCTACATCACCAGCAGCGGCGCGAACATCGTCGACAAGGATCTTAAAGAGATCAGAAAGCGCGGTGTGGACCCTGTAGTCGCCCAGCAGATCCTGGACAAATACGGGATCGAGAATTACAGATTTACTCTGGATGTGGAAGGAGACATCTGCGTGTTCGCTCCGATGGACTATCCGGGCAAATATTATGTGGTAAAGAGCGTCGCGGACTGCCCTAAGGGACTGATCCACCAGGTCAGTATCCACACGGAGAGCCTGGACGAGGCTGAGAGAATGGCCGCTGAGATCAATGAGATCTGGGGCGAGAGCGTAAACGCGTTCCAGAACGTCATCGAGATCGACATCGCGCCCAAGGGCTGCTCCAAGGGCAAGGGCGTGGAATTCCTGCGCGAGTATATGAGAGAGACTTACGGAGATATCAAGCTTTACGGGATCGGAGATTCCATCAACGATCTGCCGCTTCTGGAGGCTTCCGATGTATCCTATACTTTCCCTTACGCGCCGGAGATCGTGCAGAAGAAAGCGACCAAGGTGGTGGAGACCATCGTGGACGCTTTGGAAGACAGCATGAACGATGAAGTCTGATTTTTGAATCCTTTGTTTCTTTTTTGTACAATCTCAGGCTGTATGACCGCTTGATTTGGACTCAATTTGGATTATACTTAAATATAGTACTACAATGGCTTTAGTCGGAGGGGAACTACTATGGCAATGAAAGAAATGAAAAAGAGACTTACGCAGGCGGTTAATATCGATAAGATCA
>CACZJD010000051.1 GCA_902781325.1 uncultured Lachnospiraceae bacterium | reverse complement strand
CGAACGGTCGAAATCGTGGACAAGTTCCTGACTGCCGATTAGCGAACGGTCGAAAAAATGAGTTAGTGCAATCGTGGTCTCAGGCCACGTCGAGACCGTCTGTCTACTAACACATAATGGCTGAAAAGGGCCGCGAAAAGCCTGAAATCAAGGGGTTTCCGTCACTGGGAGTGAATCGTGCTCCGCGTGACGGGGACCCTCTTTTTTATCTTGGGAAACATATCGAAAACGAGGGTTGTGGCTCCGATTTTACTATTTGGGGAAACGAGAAAAGGAAATTACTATTTCGGCAAAAACGAGAAAATGATTTTACTATTTTGGGTAGGTTGAGAATACGATTTTGCTGACAGCATTTCACTCATTTCATCGTTTCATAACTGTGAAAATTTCGTTCTCCTACTTGAAATTGTTCCTCTCGGGGAATATAATATAAAGTGTAATCGTGAGCTCGTTTATATGGAGGAACTCTATGGAACTACTGACTACTACTCAGATGGCTGAGAAATGGGATATCTCCAGACGGCGCGTCACTACCCTGTGCCGTGAAGGGAGGATCGAAGGCGCTATTCTTCGAGGAAACACATGGCTTATCCCGGACGATGCCGAAAAGCCTGACGATATAAGGCGAGTCCGGAAAATGGTACAGACCGCTCAGTATAATGAAGAAAACTAAGATGGAGGAATTCTAATATGGCATCAGGAACCACTACCGTTGGATTTGAAGAGCAGCTCTGGCAAGCTGCCGATAAATTGCGCTCCAATATGGATGCGGCTGAATATAAGCATGTCGTTCTGGGACTGATCTTCTTGAAGTATGTCTCTGACTCCTTCACCGAGAAATATAATGCCCTGAAAGCCGAGGGATATGGTGATGAGGAAGATCGCGATGAATACCTGGCCGACAATATCTTCTGGGTCCCGAAGGAAGCCCGCTGGGAGACCATCAAAGCCCACGCCACCAACCCGGACATTGGCGAGGTCATTGATGCTGCGATGGAGATAATCGAAAAAGAAAACGACTCCCTAAAGGGTGTTCTGACAAAGAACTACTCCCGTCAGGAGCTTGATAAGACCCGCCTCGGTGAACTCGTCACTCTGTTCACCAATATCGACGTTGGCACTTCTGCTGCTCAAGAGAAGGATGTGCTGGGTCGCGTTTACGAATACTTCCTCGGTAAGTTCGCATCTGCCGAAGGCAAACTGGGTGGCGAATTCTATACCCCGTCCTGTGTTGTCCGTACTCTTGTTGAAATGATTGAACCGTTTGATGGACAGATTTACGACCCATGCTGCGGTTCCGGCGGTATGTTCTGTCAGTCTGCTCGTTTTGTGAAAGAACATCAGGGTAATGTTCGTGATATATCTATCTTCGGTCAAGAAAGCAATCCAACTACGTGGAAATTGGCAAAGATGAATCTTGCAATTCGAGGACTTGAAGCCAACTTAGGTTCCCACAATGCGGATACTTTTCATGATGACCTTCATAAAACTTTAAAAGCGAACTATATTCTTGCTAATCCTCCTTTTAATGTTTCAGACTGGGGCGGTGATCGGTTACAAGATGATATTCGCTGGAAATATGGGGTGCCACCTACAAGTAACGCTAACTTTGCTTGGCTGCAACATATGGTGCATCATCTTAATCCTGCTGGCGGCGTTGCCGGAACGGTATTGGCAAACGGGTCACTTGGCAGCATAACCAACAACGAGGGGACTATTAGGACCAACATGGTCAATGGTGATGTTGTCGAATGTATTGTCACGTTGCCGGGGCAGCTTTTCTATTCTACCGGTATTGCAGTATCACTGTGGATCATGAGAAAAGGAAAAAACGCTCAAACAAGCAACAAAGTACTGTTCATTAATGCTCGTAATTTAGGGCACATGATTGACAGAAAAGTTAAGGAGCTTTCTGCAGAAGACATCTCGTACATCGCGACCACATACCATAAATGGAGAACTGGCGATGGTTATGTGGATATCCCGGGATTCTGTGCTGTTGCAACTCGTGAAGAAATTGCAGCTCAAGAGTATATTTTGATGCCGGGACGTTATGTTGGTGAAGCTGATGGCCGAGAAGAAGATGAGCCGTTTGAAGAGAAAATGGACAGGCTAACATCAGAGCTTAACGAATTGTTTTCAAAGTCTAATGATCTCCAGAATAGAATTCGGATTCAACTCGGAGGTATGGGCTATGATGTATGAGGAAGTATTATTTAAAGATATAGCTGTTTTTAAGTACGGAAAAATGCCCGACAAGAAAAAGCTACAGGCGGATGGGTATCCTGTGTTCAGCGGTTATCGTTATGTCGGGTATTATCCAGAGTATAACACCGAGGAACGAACCATTGTTGTTGTTGCAAGAGGGGTCGGTGGAACGGGCGACGTTAAACTCACTAAAGAAAAATGCTATCTAACGAATCTTTCGATTTCTGCCGAGATAAAGGATTCCGGAAGAGTTTTGCCTGAATACTTATATTATTATTTCCAAGTCAATAATCTGCGTTATTTGGATTCGGGCTCAGCTCAGTCTCAGATAACTATTGCTGATTTGGGTAATGTAGTTATCCCTCTTCCTGACATTAGCATTCAGAAGAAAATAGTTGAAGTCTTATCAGCATTTGATGAACAAATATCACTGAATGAACGTATAAATGATAACTTAATGGCTCAAGCACAAACATTGTTCAAGAAAAACATCCTTGATCTTAGTGATGAGCATCCGGAATGGCAGAAAGGTAGTCTGACCGATATTGCTGAATACCTGAACGGTTTAGCTATGCAGAAATATCGGCCAAGCGAAAAAGAAGAAGGAATTCCTGTCATGAAAATCCGAGAGCTGCGTCAGGGCTTCTGTGATATGGACAGCGAATTATGTACTCCCTCAATAAAGAAGGATTATATCATTCAAGACGGTGATGTAATATTCTCCTGGTCTGGGAGTTTACTTGTAGATTTCTGGTGTGGTGGAAAGTGCGGTTTGAACCAGCATCTGTTTAAGGTTACCTCTAAAAAATTTGATAAATGGTTTTATTACCTTTGGACTAACTATTACTTGGAGAAGTTTATAAAAATAGCTGAAGAAAAAGCAACAACAATGGGCCACATTAAGCGAGAAGATCTATCAAAGTCTGAGGTTATTATTCTAAACGAAGAACACTACAACCAAACAGGAGCAGACATTGCACCGTTATACGATATGGTCATTAACAACCGTGTAGAGAGTTTTCGTTTGGCCTCCATAAGGGACGCTCTTACCACTGAATTAATAGCGGGAAGAACTGAATTGTTAGGGATGTAGTTATGAAAGAGAACAGAATTAAAGTGGCTTTTGGAGCTCCGCTGCAAGCGGGTGATTCTGAATCCCAAACGGTAGGATGCCGACAAAACAACCCGGATATTTGTGGCAATAACGGTTTACCGCAAATATGTGCTTTTGCCAGAGAAGACGGGATTTGCATGAAACCTTCTCGAGCATGGAAAAAACAATATCAGAAGTTGGCATCTGATAAGGCGCAGGGCGAACAATGATGAAAGGGAGTGATGAACCGCATGGCCGTAAATGAAAATACATTAGAGCAAGCGATTATTGCTGAGCTTCAAGAAAAAGGCTATGAATATGTCTACGGCCCGGATATCACCCGTGACTATCATGAGGTGATTCTTGAGGATTGTTTTCGGTCGTCCATGCTGAATATCAATCCAGGCATCACGCAGGAGATCGTTTCCGAGGCGTTTAAGGCAATCAAGAACTTGGGCCTCTTGCGTCTGGAAGATCTGAACGCTTCCTTTCACAAGTATCTGATCGAAGGCGTCCCCGTTCCTTACAAGAAGGATGGTGAAAACCGCACCTTCACAGTGAGGCTGGTCGACTTCGCTGCACCGGAAGCAAACGATTTTAAGGTCGTAAACCAGTTCACCATCATCGAGTACAAGAACAAGCGCCCGGATATCCTGATCTTCATCAATGGCATCCCGATGGTCTTGTTCGAGCTCAAGAACATGGCCAACACCGATACCACCGAAGAAGAGGCTTACAAGCAGGTGAAGAACTATCAGCTGGATATTCCTTCCCTGTTCTGGTACAACGCCTTCAACGTGATCAGCGACGGCATCAATACCAAGGTCGGTACCATCACTGCGGACTTTACCCGGTACATGTCATGGAAGTCTGAAAACGGCGAAAAGCCACAGGAAAACGCAACGGACTTCTTTACCATCGCGCTGAATGGCATGTTCCCGAAGGAACGCCTTCTGGATATCATCCAGCATTTCATTGTCTTTCAGGACATTGGTGGGAAGACCGTCAAGATTCTGGCGGGTTATCACCAGTACTTTGCTGTCCGAAAGGCTGTGGACAGCACTCGGCAGGCATTGGCAGATAAAACTGGTCGCGCCGGTGTCGTTTGGCATACACAGGGCTCCGGTAAGAGCCTCTCAATGGTTTTCTATGCCGGGATCGTCGTCACGGAACCGGAATTCGACAACCCAACCATCGTGGTCTTGACAGACCGAAACGATCTGGACAATCAGCTATATAACACGTTTGCGGCCAGCTCCAAGTTGCTGCTCCGGCAAACACCGAAACACGCAGAGAGCCGTGAGCACCTGCGCGAGCTTCTGGACGTGAAGGCTGGCGGTATCATCTTCACGACCATTCAGAAATTCGGCGACAGCGACGAGGTAATAAACACCCGCAGAAACATCATCTTCCTCGCCGATGAAGCGCATCGGTCACAGTATGGCCTGGATGAAAAGCTCGACCGTGACACCGGTGAATGGAAGGCTGGCATGGCAAAGCACATGCGGGCCTCCCTTCCCAACGCCACGTTCATCGGTTTTACCGGCACGCCGATCGATTTCAAAGAAAAGTCCACGATCGCGGTCTTCGGTAACTACATCGATATTTACGATATGACGCAGGCCGTGGATGACGGCGCGACCGTTCCAATCTACTACGAGAACCGGACAGCAAAACTGAAACTGAACGAGGCAACCCTGAAGCGGATCGACGATGAATATGCTCAACTGGCCGGTGACGCCACCGAGGAAGTAATCGAGAAGTCGAAAGCGGATCTCTCCGGCCTCGAAGCGCTGGTCGGCTCTAATGAGCGGATGGAAATGCTGGCGGATGACATCATTGCCCATTACGAAGACCGGCAGTATGTTCTGACCGGCAAGGCGATGATCGTCTGCATGACCAGACGGATCGCCATTAAGCTGTATCAGAAGCTGTTGGATAAGCGGCCCGACTGGAAGAACAAGGTCAAAGTTGTTCTGACCTCCAGCAACCAGGATCCGGAAGAATGGCACGACATTATCGGAAACAAAGCATACCGCGACGGCCTTGCTATCGAGTTCAAAGATAATAACAGCGAATTCAAAATCGCCATCGTCGTTGATATGTGGCTGACAGGCTTCGACGTTCCGTCAATGGCCACGATGTACATTGACAAGCCGATGAAGGGCCACACGCTGATGCAGGCTATCGCCCGTGTCAACCGTGTGTACCCGGATAAGGAAGCTGGCCTAATCGTCGATTATATCGGAATGGCCGCCGAACTGAAGCTGGCACTGAGCCAGTACACGCGGCGCGATCAGGATAAGGTGCCGGATCTGCAGGCTGCTTATGCGATTTGCATGGGTAAGCTGGAGGTCATGCGTGACTTCTTCTATGGCTTCAGTTATAAGGACTTCTTCGGTGATTCCGACACTAAGCGCCTGAAGGTCATTGCGGACGGTGTGGAATTCGCGCTCGGGTTCGAGGAAGACGAAAAGAAGATGTTCATCACAGAGGCCACAGCTCTCAGCCAGGCTGAAACGCTCTGCCGCAGCCTGCTGGATGAACAGGAAAAGAAAGAGATCGAATTCTTCAAGTGCGTTAAGGCCGGTCTCTGCAAGGTTGCTGGCAAGGGCAAGGTTACGGCAAACGAGATCAACGCCCGCATTCTCAGGATGCTGGAGCAGGCCATTGAACAGGATGGTGTTGTCAACATCTTTGAACAGTCCGGCCAGAAGAATCCGGAGATCTCCATTCTTTCCGACGAATACATGGAACAGGTGCGGCGGATGAAGCACAAGAATATTGCTGCCGAGCTGCTGCGTAACCTGCTCGAAGATAACATCCGGGTCTTTGCCCGGACTGGTGTCGTCAAGGCACAGCTCTTCTCCGAAAAGATGCAGGGCGTCCTGAAGCGCTACAACAACCGGATGATCACCAGCGCGGAAGTCATCGAGGAGCTCTTGAACCTCTCCAAAGAGATGACCGACGCCTACAAAGCCGGTGAAGAAAAGGGCCTGTCGCATGAGGAGCTGGCCTTCTATGACGCACTCGTTGCTGATCCCGAAGTGCTGCGCAGGATGGAAGAACCTGTCCTCGTCGAAATGGCACACGAGCTTACAGAGCTCATTCGCCGCAGCCGGACGGTTGACTGGGATAAAAAGCAATCCGCACGTGCGTACATGAGGACCCAAGTCAAACACCTGCTCCGGAAATACAAGTATCCTCCCGAGCAGGCACAGGGTGCGATTGATACAGTCATAAAGCAGGCAGAACTGATGAGCGCCAACATGGCAGTTTAAGGAGGCAGCGCAATGTCAGATACGGAAAAGAAAATCTGGGGTATCCACACACAGGATGAGGCGCTGTTCCTTAAGGAGGACAAGATCGCCATCGGCTGGAAGGAAATCGGCGACCTCCGTGATATACCGGCGACCCGTGATGATTTCAAAGCGAAATACATGCAGGCGTTTCCTGACGCGAAGAAAGGCTCTATCCCGACAGGTGTCGGAATGCTGTACCGGTTTTGCCACGAGGTCCAGATCGGAGACTACGTCGTTTATCCGTCCAAGAGCGACCGCATGATCAATATCGGTGAAGTGACCGGCGACTATACATACGTTGGCGACGCGCACGAGTATGTTCAGCAGCGTGCGGTTAAATGGTTGAAGCACCTCCCCCGCACGTCCTTCTCTCAAGGTGCTCTTTATGAGATCGGATCTGCAATGACATTTTTCGCGGTGAAGAACTATGCTGATGAATTCTTGGCGGCCCTGGATAAAGGTTTCAAGAAGGCGTCTGCTGTGAATGATGAGGATGACACGGTCGGAGCCACCGCTGAAGATATTGTTGAAAGCACTAAGGACTTCGTTTTGAAGGAGCTGAGCCGGAACCTCAAGGGTTATGCGCTGGAAGAGTTTGTGGCGGATCTTCTCCGTGCAATGGGATATCGCACGACGGTTTCCCCACAGGGTGGTGACAGCGGTATCGACATCACTGCTTATAAAGATGAACTGCCGCCGCGAATTCTGGTTCAGGTGAAGAGCCAGGATAGCGACATAAAGGAAACGACCATTCAATCCCTGAAAGGCGCGATGCGTGAGGGCGACTACGGCCTGTTCGTTACCCTTTCCAATTATACAAAGAACGCCCAGAAGTATCTGGAGAGTACACCCATCATCCGGGGAATCAACGGAACTGAGCTGGTCGATCTGATCCTGAAGTACTACAGTGATCTGGACGACAAGTACCAGAAGATGATCCCGCTGAAAATGGTTTATATCCCGGTGCCGAAGGAAGATTGATATGATACCCGGTGGATCGAATTTGATCTGCCGGGTCTTTTTTTGCCTGTCGTGACGTAAGAAAACGAAGAAAATGGGTAGTCGCAAGAGGGGCCGAGGCCGAAATGCCTTTCTAAGACGGTGTTTCACGAAAAAATCGACATCTGGACTACCCAGATTCTTCGTATTATAATATGGGTATCACAAGAGGAGGTACGAGCTTATGCTTTCGAATGCCCAGAGCGAGATCATTGATACCTACGTGTCGGCGGATCTCTTTGACCGTGAAAAACTGAAAAAATATCTGAATACACACGACATGGTCGGAAATGAAGTATTCGCGTATTGTGACCTCGGGAAAGGCAATCGTGAAGACCGTGGTTATCACTCATACTCGCACTATCTGGATGATGAATATGGTTTTAACCCTGTCTCCACCGCAACGTTTGTCAGGCGTATCCCGTTCTATTTTTACGTCTCGAATTATGAGGACATCCGTATCTTTGGAAATCTGGGCTGCGTGGTGCATTCGATCTATGATCGACAGATGAATGAAAACGCAGAGGCGCTGGAGCAGGCATATGTCGAGCTGGAATATATGTTCTATGAAAAGCAATTCCCGCTTACTCAGATCTTCTCCTACCTCGTTGACCAGTACGGGCTGGTAACCGCGCCGTTTCTCTCCTGGGCCAAGTACCTTCACCTCTGCGACGATCTGGGCTGGACCGATTATTTCCCGGAGTCTTTTATCTCGAAATACAACATGGCGCTGGAAGCGGCAGGTCAAGAGCCTGTTATCTACGAGGTGGAAGAACCGGGTGTTAGCGGAGAGATGTTCTTCCGCAACGGAAAGAAGATAGAGTTCAGCGGTCAGTTCCCCATGGACGACGACGGGAATCCGGTGCTCCGGTGGACTAACATAAAAGTTAAGAACCCGGCCAGCATCACCTGCAGTCAGAAAAAGTCGAGCCCTCACTCGTCGTTAACCATCGAGCTCAGCCCGAAGACGGTTATATATGGAAAGAACATGTACGATTTCTGGAAGAAGGACGTCTGGTATCAGCTCTACGCTGGCCCGCTGTACATGGAATTTGACTACGCTTCGATTAAGGATAAGCGGAAGCAGCTTGGTTTTACGCAGCAGGAAGTTGCCGACGCCATCGGCACCACAGTACGCACTTACCAGAAGTGGGAAGGTGGCGAGACGACGCCTGACGGACATTATCTTCTCCGCTTGATGAACTGGCTGGATCTGCCGGACCCGCAGTACGTTATTTCTTACACAGATGGTGACTGAAATAGTTATTCCATGAACATGAAATTAAATTTCGGAAAAATGGAACAAACCCATTGACAAATCGACCGGTGGGGTGTATATTATATTCCGTAAGGATGGAACGAACTTTCATTCAGATGGAACAGGAGGTATGAGGCCATGAGGTACATTCAATATAAAGACCCGGACGCAGCGGCGCTGAGGGACCTGATCAACAGGGTCAAGGGCGAGCGGTCCATGGCGAAGTTCGCGGATGATATAAAGATCACATCCCCCAACGTGAAGGTCAGCGCACCGACGCTTTCGAGGGCTTGCAACTGGACAGAAGGGTCCAGCCCGGTAAGCATAGACCTGCTGCGGGCGATCGCAGCGATCGCACCACCGGACTCGGGCGTCACTCTGGATAAACTGGCCGAGGCCAACGGCATGCGGTCGGCTGCGGACGACAGCGATCTTGCGAGGCAGCAGTTGGCGGCAGTCCGTCGTAAATATGCCGTCGAGGAGACCGAGCGCGATGTGAAGCGCATCCTGCAAGACGAGATCGCCAGCCGGGAGTATTCCTTCCAGCAACTTAACGAATTCTCCAACTGGCGCTCCCTTCACGGGTACATCTACCAGAGGGACAGGGTCTTCCCCCGGAACTACACGTTCGGCTTCTCGGTCAGCGGAATGTCGCCGTGCAACACGTGGAAGTTCGCGTTGGATCAGATGCAGATCCCGAAAGGCAGTGCAGAATCGTCGATCGAAGCACATGTCGGGAACTTCATCAATAAGGTCGGTGCGGTCTTCGCCAGTGACAGTTTTGAAGGCGAGCTGTACGAGAACGAGAAATACAGCTTTGTGTTCATCGACCGTGATCTGTACCGCCTGTTCCTGAAGCGGCTGAACGATCACGATATTCTGGTGAACGGACTGATGACCGCGCTGCTGGTCGATCTGAACGAAGGCCGAGTCGTCGAGGAGACACAGCTTAAGCGCTACGACGGCGAAGAAGCAGCATCATTTTTCAAGACACCCACCACCCAGCCAATGGCAGGCATAGAGTTCCCTGATCCGCTGGAAATGATCGAAGATGAGGAGGATACTTAATGGCGGAGACCGCGACGACTGACAAGAACGCACGCATGTACACCACCCACGGGGTGAAGAAGAATCAGGGGCAGCTGGCGATAGTAAACCGGAAAATGGCCCTCGCCTATGTCGAAAAGACAGGCGGCATCGACCGACTCGTAGGCTATACGTACTTCGACGAGATGATGCAAAAGGCATACACGAACAAGCTGCCGGAATACAACGTAGACTTCTGATCACATACGGCGCGTGACCGTCAAAGGCGTACGGCCCAGCCATTACCAAGAACCACAAATTTACCTGCTCGTGCAGTCCAAAGGTGTGACAGGCCGGGGTAGATTGTAGCAGCACCATACCGGTGCAAGACTATAATTCTACCCCGGCCTTTTTGCGTTCCGGGGAGAGATGGGAGGAATTATGAATGCTCGAAAGAGTCAACGATTGTAAAAACCGCTGCGCCTGCTTTGCCGACGCTGCGACCGGACTGATCGAACACGAATGGAAGAAGGTCCGGACCAAAACCCGCATCCCGATTGGAGGTGAATACTGGATCGAGAGGGATGCAACCGTCACGATTCTGCGAAGGATCAGCACAGAGAAATTCGAAATCACGAGCTATGAAATAGCCGCATAATCATCCACAGAGCTGCTTGACGGCCAGGATGAGTGCTCACGTAAACCGTGGGCGCTCCCTGGCCGTTTTTGTATCTCGGATGCCGAGCAGAGGCCACAGGCGCTGCGGCTTCTGCTGAGTACCCGAGGTACTCAACCCTGATGCGTGACCACCCGAAATCCGGAAGTAGGGCTCCACTGGGAGCGCGTCAGGAAACTAAATAGGTCGCCTGCCCTGTGGAGGGGACGGCACTGGAACTGAACGGAGATGCTTCAAAAAAGCCTCTCGTGTCCGGTCTCTTAAGTGCACCCTTCTTCCGGCTGCTTTGAGGCTCTCCGTTCGCACATGCGAAAGGAGGGCCAAGAGGATGGCTCGGACAAAAAAGGTCAATGTAAGTAACAGCGGTGAGTTCAAGCACGGGACGTCGATCGGCGAAAACGGTGAAATTTTGTATGATGCGCCGATCGAAATCAGGGATCAGGCCGACATGGCCAACTACGGCATCACCACGGAGGACTGCAGGTATCTGCACTTTGGCAGCAGCCAGAAGATGCGCGTGTACTTCTTCAAGACGACGAACAGGGCGTTTGCGGAATACCAGTGGGAGTATCTCAACAATCTTCATTCAGCCGGGTATTTCAGCACCCGCTGCATGGTGCCCGGGAAGCGCAAAGCCTTTGTGAGATGCCGCGACACAAACAAGTGCTCCGAGTGCCCATACGGCAGAACACCCGAAGACAAGCAGTCTCCGGTGGTATCACTGGATGTTCTGCTCGACTCTGGTTGGGAACCGGCACCGGCAGATTCCGTGGAGCACGAGGTTATGGTCAAAGCGGAACGCGATGAAATCTGGGCTCGGATGAATGCGGAGGACGTCAGGATCAAGCAGGCCTTTGAGGCCAAGGAGCTGCTCGGGGATTCCGTCAAGAAGATCGCACGGGATCTCAGGGTGTCGGAGCCGCGAGTTTACCAGCTCGTCGCCCGCGCAAAAGCGATCGTCAAAGAATATCGGGAGGAGAATTCAGATGTCTAAAATGGAGGTAATTGAAAAGATGATGAACAGTGAAAACGGCGGCCTGTATGCCGCCATCGGAGGAATCGTTCTGGTATATGGTATTGACCGTATCACCAAGAGTCACTATAGGGTTGAGGCGAAAAAGGAATCTCTCACCGTAGCACCGGCAGCGGAGCCAGTGAAGGAGCCGGAGCCTGACAAGACAGAAACAGCCGAGTAAAAGCGGCGGGCAGGACTTACCAATTCGGTAGGCCCTGCCCGTTTTTTATTGTTTCTGATAAAACCCGCACTCGTATCCATCGGCCCGGAGCTCGATGCCTGGTATCCACGGAGGGGTTCTTCCCATCTGTTCACAGACCGCATCCAGCGATACTTCCGGACTGCATTCGATGATGAGCTCGTCATGGACGTGCCCGACGATCTGGCAGTAACTCAGGGTCCGCATGGCGTAGGACAGGATATCCCGACTGACGGCCTGCACGACGTTTTCGACGAATTTCGGGCCGTAACTTTCGATCCGGCTCCATTTCTTCTGGGCGTCGATCCCCATGTAGGTGACAGACTCTCCTCCGAAACGGTTCTCGCCGATCCGGGGTTTCACGTAGGAAAGCCTGCGTCCGGACGGTAACGTGATGAACAGCATCCCGTTCTTCATCACGAAGGTGATATCGCCGACCTGGGTCTGGGTCCGCTGCTTGATGGCGTCTTTCACGGCTGCGTCGACGGCCCACCAGAATGCGGTGATCTTCGGATTGCTGCTGCGCCACATATCCACCAGCGGTTGGAGCTCGTCTTCAGTCAGACCCATGTCGAGAGCGCCCATCGCTTTGAGGGCACCGGTGCTGCCGCCATAGCCGAGGGCGAGTTCAGCGATTTTTCCTTTTTGCCTAAGATGGCTGTTCTGGCCGTGCTTCTCAACGACGCACCCGAACATCCTGCTGGCGCTCTCGCAGTAGATGTCCCGGCCCTTACGGAATACCTCAGTTCGCCACTCCTCCCCGGCGAGGTGACTCAGGACCCTTGCCTCGATCGCGCTGAAGTCGGAGACGATGAACTTGTATCCCGGACGCGGGATGAAGGCTGTCCGGATCAGTTCCGAGAGGACGCCCGGCACGCTGTCGTACAGCATGTCCATCATTTCGTAGTCACTGGCCTTCACCAGATCCCGTGCCTGCTCGAGGTCGTCCATGTGGTTTTGCGGCAAATTTTGTAGCTGGATCAGCCTCCCGGCCCAGCGGCCACTGCGGTTGGCACCGTAGAACTGAAACATCCCGTGGCACCGGCCATCGGCGCAGACCGCGTTTTGCATCGCCTGGTATTTCCGAACGGAGCTCTTGGCGAGCTGCAGCCGGAGCGAGAGCACCTCCGCCAGATCCTCCGGCGCTGTTTTAATCATGGCAGCGACGTCCTTCTTCCCGAGGCTGTCCACCTCCATGCCGTTCTGGGTCAAATAGTCTTTCATCTGCACGACCGAGTTGGGATTGTCCAGCCCGGTCCTTTTTTGCATTCTGACGGTCAAATCAGCCTTTGACAGTTCGTCGATCCGCAGCGCCTGCGCGACCATCTGCTGATCGATCATGCCGCGATCGTTGATCTCCTGATCAAGGTGGTATTCATCCCAGACGAAGTCCGGGACCGGGTAGTTCTTCAGCCGCTCCTGTATCTGCATCTCCACCTGCACATCGCGCTCGTTATATTTTTTGAACAGCGCCCACTTGTCCGGCGCGTGGTGCGGCAGGTTCCATGTCCGACCACCGTTGCTCTTAGTGGGTTTGCAGGGACAGCAGAAGTACTTGATCAGGTCTTTGCCTTCTTTCAGTTTCTGCTCCTCGAAGCCGAGAACGGCACCGACCTTTTCCAGCCCCAGCGGCAGACCATTGTATGCGGCCCAGACCAGTGTGCATTTCCATGATGCCGGATCAAGATAGTTCTGGGCCGGATCGCCGGGGACGCTGTAGGAGACAAAGTGCTGTGGGTAGTTCCGGCGCAGCCAGACGGACAGGCAGACGCGCTCGAAACTGGCGTTGTAGGCCCACTTCGTCACCCGGTCATCGGACAGCGCCGTGATGATCTCCTCCGGGACGGTATCTCCGCAGGCGAGATCATACACGGTGACGGGGCCGTGGTTGACGGACACACCGAAAAGCAAAATATCGAAGTCCGGGGACTCCGCGTACTTATAGGCACCGGCCTTGCCGATGTCGACACTTGATTTCGTCTCAAGGTCTAAAGACAGATTCTTTATTTCCATATGGATTCCTTTCAAAAAGCGGCAGGGTTTGGAGCCCTGCCGCAGCGGTCGTGAAGTTTATTCAGCAGTTTCCGTTTCCTTCTTCGAGTGGCGCTTTCTCCATGCAGCACGGATCTTCCCGCCAATGAAGAGAACCAGGTGCCCGATGCCGGTACCGGCGATCGTGCCGATCATCCCGGCAAAGCCGCAAACAATAATCAGGTCAGCCAGATAGCTCAGAGAGATCGTTTCCATTAGATTTACCTCTTTTCTTTCTTTGTCGTGAAGAGGGCGACAGGCGGGATA
>CACZJD010000050.1 GCA_902781325.1 uncultured Lachnospiraceae bacterium | reverse complement strand
TCTGGAAAGCAAACGAATTCTTGTCGACAGAGTCTTGTTCGGAAGAAGCGACTATATACGGATTCTGCAGTTAGGCACAGATCAGTGATTTCTGAACACCGTACACAACAGAAATCATCCACATGCGCTATTTTGACAGATTGTTGTCAAAATAGCGCATGCCTTAGGTATAACCTGGCAGATTTAAATGGCTGTGCCCAACTATTCAAAATTATGTTTATTGATAAGTGACTTTACGATTTTTAGTTGTGTATAGATTTGAAAATTCTGGATTTGTGCCTAAACGACTGAAATCTCCAAGAGAGGAACGGTATCGGCAGGCTTTCATGTAAAAAAAACTTGTGGGAGGGGGTTGTCGCGGGCCCAGCTCGACCGCGCGGGGCGCGCTCTCGCTGTATGTTGGCGGAGTATACCTTCCCACAGAAGTGATATTCCTGTCCTCAGTGCCCATAATAATCTCCCTTGCATGCTATTTTGATCGTGCTGAAAATCTTCCGTTATAATAACAGATAACCCCTAAATCCCCAATGCTGCACATTCGGGATTTAGGGGTTATGAATCAATAAGAACGACTTAGTCTTTCCTTCAGCGCCGAGATTTCTTCGCCGCTCAGCCCTATCTCCTTCAGGTAGGCTTCCGCGCAGCCCTGAAGGTCCGCATCCTTGTCACGGATCGATGAGATCCGGAATGTCTTTTCCAGATTGGCAACAATATTTTTGTCCGCGATTTCTTCATACTGCTCAGAGCCGGGTTCGATACCGTAGAAGTTGCAGTAAGTCAACATATAGTCCTCTATGACCTCTTCGGCGTCCGCGCCCATAAGACATTCCAAAATAGCGGCCGCATATCCGGTGCGGTCTTTCCCTTCATTGCAGTGGATCAGATAAGGTCCTTCATGGGAGGCGAGAAAACGATAGCCCCGGGCAAGCTTCTGCCTGAAATCCTCGGAAGAGAGATCCATCGACATATCCAGTGCGATAATGTCGCATCCGGTATTCTTCCGCATATCCCTGCTTTTGGACCATGGAGACGGACACCGCCACCGACTCGTCGAATCCGTCGGCAAACTGCCACTCGTATCCCGGTTCCTCGTCGATCGGCTGCTTTCGCGCGATTCCCATGACTTCCGCCATGCTTCCGGAATTGATCACCAGAGCAACGCTTCTCGGGCCGGAAGCAGGCCTTGTAAAGCAGCAGACAGGCTCTCCGGAGTCGGCATCGGTATAACTTGTCCCAATGGGCATCTCTGATTCGATATCTTTTATCCTGACCCGGATGATGTCCGCCGTCTCATAACCCAGGTCTTCCATCGCTTCCGCGCCGATCGTCAGGAAAATGTTGCCGTATTTATCGATCTTCGAAATACCGGCTTCCACTTCCGGGACCAATTGTTCGGAGGCCTGTTCTGTACTTTGCCCTGCAGAGGTCTGTTCTGTATTTTGCACGGTCCCCATGCCGTCCGTGCTGCTTTGACCGGCTCCGCAGCCGCAAACCGCGATCATCAGGCATAACATTGCTGTAATCAGTTTTTTCAACGCGGCCTCCTCTGACTATGCTATATGTTCGCTTATAGAATCATCGAAAGTGCTGCATGAAACACACCTGTTTGTCCGCTATTGTACCATAATCAGCACAGCTCACGCAAAGCACCAGGGTACGAAAAAAGCCTCATGCTGCGGGATTATCGCAGCACAAGGCTTCGTTTACAGTGTTATTCCGACAGTTTCATAGTTATGTTCTCGAAGCTCGCTCCGCATCCATTGGAAAAGACGCCGATATGGGCCCCGTCGATAGAATGGGTGATCCTGCTGCTGAGCGCCTTCAGATCGTCCACGTAGAGAACGACGATCTCATTCTCACAGACCAGTTTGACATGGTGGACGCCCCCTTTCGAAAAATCGAATTTGGTGAGCGCCTGCGGCTCCATCGTGTCGAGGTCCGAGATCTCATACCCTTCGTAATGCAGAAGGTTCTGCCTGGCGTCCAGACACAATGCCGTATACGTCGCGTCCTTTTCGCTTCCGCCGAAGGCAAAGCCTGCACAGCCGTCCTCGTCGATCGTAACATCGCATTCCAAGGTCATGGAGGCGGGACGCGTTCCCATATCCGCTACGGAATAGGAACCCTTCTGAGCAGTGAGGGAAATGCTGTTTCCGCTAATCTTGCCTTCACCGACTGTCATCTCTGCTTTGAAAGGCTTGTCGGCGGTGAAAAAGTTCTCGTAAGGCTCAGGCGCCCTGACGCCCAGCGTTCCGTCCTCATGCTGGACCAGCTGGTGGATCATCACATTTCCCGCCCACTGATAGATGCCGGAGTCGGAGGATACACCCGCTCTTCCAAGCCATCCGCAGAGGTAGGTATTGCCGTCGATTTCCGCTGTTTTGGCGGCGTAGAAGATAAATCCATTTCCATCTATCATACCTTTTCCGTCGAGGATGTTGTCCTCCGGCGCTGTGAAAGGCCCGTCGATGGAGTCGCTCATCGCGTAGTAGGTCACACAGTCCCAGCTGTAGGTGATATACCAGTAGTCCCCGATCCTAAAGAGGTCGGGGCACTCACACATATACTGTTTCCGAGGGGCAAAGATCGGCCCGATGAACTCCCAGTTCCTCAGATCTCCGGAAGTATATTTGAGCACCACGCCTCCCAGCGCGTTATCGTTCGCCGCGATCAGGAGCCAGTAGCACTGGTCCTTGTCCACCCAGAATACTTCGGGGTCTCGGAAGTCGTCCTTGGAATACCCTTCCGGGGCAAAAAACAGAACTTTCTCGTCTTTGACCCAGTTCTCCCTGTCCGTGCTGGTGGCGTGCATGACGCATTCCTTGCCTTTTCCACCGTTTCCCGTGTCGTTGTGTCCGGTATAGAAGAGATGGTAGAGACCGCTTTCGTCCATCATAACGGACCCGGTTCCAATAGCCGGATCCGGATCGGACATCAGGCCGTAATTCAGCACCATGCCATGGTCCTTGAAACCGACGAGCTCCTGTGTGCTGTACTTGTAGATCGGGTGATATCCCTGGCCGTTGATGTCCGTATCGTAGAGATAATACAGCTCCAGTTCGCCTTCATCCGTCACGTAGGGCATGACATCGCCCACATAGCCGCCCTCAGGCGAGGGATACAGGCTGTATTCCACCGCTTCGTAAGGCTCGTCCGGAATAGCCGGTTTAAATGCTTCCTCACTCGTATCTACACCGGCTTCTCCTGCGGCAGCATCCGCTGCCGCATCCTGGTCGGTCTTTGCCGGAGCACTGCCTGCGCCGCCGCAGGCAGTCAGAAGCAGTGACATTATGAGAAGGAACGAAAGCAAATTTTTGTGTTTCCGCATTTGTATACCCGCCTTTCTGAAAGCGGCAGAATCATCTTTCCTGCAGACGATATTTTGTCACGGAAAACTCCGCCTCTCCGTCCGCGAAGAAGGAGATCCCGTCCGCGCGCACATCCGTATAGAATGTGATCGTCATGGCCTTTTCCCCGCCGTTCACAAAGACCTCGGCGCTGAAGCGGTCCAGAATGATCCGGAGCTTTAATACGCCGTCCTTGGGCTTTGCGTAAGTTCTCCTCTGGTGGATGATCGCCCTCCGCGAGCCCGAGAACTTTCGGTCGACCTTTAGTGTCGATTCCGCAGGACGGAAACTGATACCGGTGTGGAAGCGGCCGTCCCTGGCGAAGTGAATAGCGAATTTCTGGAAGGGATAATGCCCCTCTTCGTCATCCTCCATGACCTTCAGTTCCAGTTCCATGTCGACGAGCCTTCCTCTGATCCCGTCCAGTTCGATCTCATCGTCCCGTACACGGACATTCTCATAGTGTACCTTGTCCCGTCTCATCGAAAGAAGCTCGCGGATCGGCCACTGGTAAAGCCGCCCGTCCTTCACGGACAATTCCCTGGGCAGAGTCATCTGTCCAAACCAGGGGATACTCTTCGTGTGCAGGTTGCAGGTATCCCAGTTCTGCATCCACGCGATCATGATCCTGCGTCCGTCGGGTGCGAGGACTGTCTGCTCCGCGTAGAAATCAATCCCGTAATCCACGCTCTGATCCGCCTCGGGAACAAATCTTCCGGTCTCGGGATCGTACTCCCCGATCAGGCAGAAAGTCCCGTTGCCGTTGTGATATTCCAGTCCGTCAGGCAGCATATCCATCGCGCTGGCCAGGATAACCTGTTTGCCATCCAGTTCAAACAGGTCCGGACATTCCCACATTCTTCCGATCCGGTACCCGTTGACCGCAAGCTTTTTCTCGAATTTCCAGTGGTAGGGATCCTGTGCCGTAAACAGCAGGATCTGTCCGCCCTCCTCTTCTTCCCGGATCATCGTGGAAGCCAGAAGCCTGTCCGAATTGTCCGAATTACGGTCATGCAGCACTTCCTTTTGTTTTTTCAGGGAATAGCTCACCGCAGCAGCCTTAAATGTTCCGTCTTCATCCTGCCATATGCGGGGATCCCTGAAGTCGTATCTGCTGCACTCCTCCGGCAGGTCCTCAAAGGAAAGAACGGGGTTGCCCGCGTACTTCGTGTAATTCTCACCATCTCCGAAAGCAATGCATTGTGTCTGCACCTCCCGGTTCCAGTCGCCGACCTTCACCTCCCTGCATATGCCGGTGTACATGAGCATATGCGTGCCGTCCTTCATCACCAGCGCCCCTCCGGAAAAGCAGCCATCCCTGTCATAGGGCATGTCCGGTGCCAATGCGGCAGGCATGTATTCCCAATGCAGAAGGTCCCTGCTCACGGCATGTCCCCAATGCATAGGCCCCCAGTGTGAGTCGTAAGGGTGATATTGGTAAAAGAGATGGTATTCCCCTTTATACAGGGAAAAACCGTTGGGATCGTTCATCCACCCGACGCGGGACGACAAGTGAAAAGCCGGTCTCTCTTCCGGCAGAATCTCCTTTTCGAATTCTTCTTCATATCTTCGGGCATCTCTGAGTGCCTGACTGCTCATTTATAACCTCCCTGTCGGATTTAAATATACTCCGCATTTCCTGCTACTAACAACAGAGCAGGCGCATTACGCCTGCACTGTTAGTGGTACATCATTCTCTGCTTTTACTATAGACTGAGCCCTCGGTAATCTTTAGAACTCGAGGTTTTTATCTGTCTCTTTAGAGAAAACATGTGCGACATTACCGGAGAAAGTAAAGTGAACAAGATCTCCGTAGTTG
Source organism: uncultured Lachnospiraceae bacterium (assembly GCA_902781325.1). GTDB lineage: Bacteria > Bacillota > Clostridia > Lachnospirales > Lachnospiraceae > CAG-791. The sequence goes on along the minus strand of CACZJD010000050.1, from coordinate 12,875 downwards.
TAGCTGCTCTCCATGTCAAGAGTCGGAACAATGATGATGACATCACGGCCGTCAGCGTCGACATGCAGGTGCACGGAAGATCCCATCATTTCACTGACATCTACTTTGGCAGGAACACCGGTAGCCGAGATATTTGTGTGCTCGGGACGCACACCAAGTGTAACCGGCTGGCTCTGAACATCATTCTTCAGCAGGCGGGCTGTCTTTTTCTCATCCAGCTTAACCTTTACACCGCTGAGCACAACAAAGAACTCGTTGCCTTCACGCTTAAGCTCTGCATCGAAGAAGTTCATAACGGGCATGCCGATGAACCCGGCGACAAAGAGATTTGCGGGATGATTGAAAACTTCCTGCGGCGTTCCGATCTGCTGGATGTAACCATCGCGCATGATGACGATGCGATCGCCCAGCGTCATGGCTTCCGTCTGGTCGTGGGTAACATACATGAAGGTCGTGTCAATGCGCTTACGCAGCTTTATGATCTCGGCACGCATTTCGTTGCGGAGCTTCGCGTCCAGGTTGGACAGAGGCTCATCCATCAGCATCACCTTCGGAGCACGGACGATCGCACGACCGATTGCGACACGCTGACGCTGACCGCCCGACAGAGCCTTCGGCTTACGTTCAAGATACTGGGTGATATCAAGAATTCTGGCTGCTTCGCGGACCTTCTTGTCGATCTCTTCCTTAGCCGTATGACGGAGCTTTAAGGAGAAAGCCATGTTTTCATACACTGTCATGTGCGGATACAGAGCATAGTTCTGGAAGACCATGGCGATATCGCGATCCTTCGGAGCGACATCATTCATAACCTTGCCATCGATGATCAGCTCGCCGCCGGAGATCTCTTCAAGGCCGGCGACCATGCGCAGGGTGGTGGATTTGCCGCAGCCGGAAGGGCCTACCAGCACGATGAATTCCTTGTCTTTGATATCAAGGCTGAACTGCTGCACTGCCACAACGCCTTCGTCTGTGATCTGCAGATTGATTTTCTTTTCCGGCTCATTGTCGTTCTTTTTCTTGTTTTTCTTCTTATCCTCGCCGCTGATATAAGGATATACTTTCATAATGTTATTGAGCTGAACACTCGCCATGTTTATTTACTCCGGACGTTCTGCCTCCGCATGGAACGTCCTCGCACGGGCTATTGCCTCGTGCCTTACGGCAGGTCTCCACACTGCCGCAGCCCGAGCAGGGCCTTTCCTCCTTTCTTTCATGTCCGGCAGTCCAAAAAAGTGGAGTGGACTGCCGTCATGGAATTAAGCTGTTCTTGTTATCACTTCATGGTTCGTTCTATGTTCTTGTTGCGGCGTCCAAAATGATAGAGAATTCTCTCATCATTTTGGGTCGCCACAAGACAAAAGGGGGGAAATCAATCTGCGGATAATACGCTGTCAGACGAAGAATCTACATACTTCTGGAAGATTGCGAGGTACTCATCCAGCTTGTAGGACTGCAGATCGCTCTGGAGCTGATTCCATTCCGCATCTGTAAAGCCATTCATGATGCCATCTGCTCTGGCAGTCTTGATGCATTTATCGATATCAGCGCTCAGGTTGGACAGATTCTTGGTATCATCTGCCGTCATGAATACGTTCGGGAAAACATACTTGGTGTGCATATCGGGCGTGTAAATATCCTTGATCCAGTTCAGACGATACTGCGCGTCATCCGGGCAGGTGACGTATACGCCGTAGTAGCTGTCGAGAACAGCAAGAGGGCCATCAACCATCTCAGCTTCACGGACTTCAACAGGAGAAGCATCGCCGAGAGGAGCGTGCTGAAGCATCGGCTCACCCTTGTCGTTGGTTCCCATTACGAAGATATCAAATTCATCATCTTCGCCGTAGGTGCCCCAGTTGTTCTGAGGGGACTGAAGCGGATCATACATCTGGTCGAGCCATGCGCAGATCAGGGCAGGATTCTTTGCGTTTGCAGTCACAACGGCGCCGCGGCCCCGGTCGAAACCGGAAGTATAGGAACCGTTCTGCGGTGTCAGATTGAGAACATCCGCCTTAAGCATAGGCATAGGCTGCCAGTCGCCGGTATTGTTAACGATGTCATCCATGCTGATATTAACAATGTTTGCCACGTCCCAGGAGAAGCAGACGCCGAAGCGGCCGGACTTACCCTTTGCAACATAGGTGGACCATTCCTGTGTGAACGCATCAGGATCGATCAGGTTCTCGGTGTAAAGCTTGTGGAGCCATTCCACCCCCTTACGCCAGCCTTCTGTTGTAGCAGTGCAGACGACCTTCTTGTTGTCGTCAATAACAATGTGACGGCCGGGATCGGGATCGCCGTAGCCTTCTCCGAAACCGTTGCAAAGAATGGTGCAGTCCTCATTTCCGCCGCTGATGATGCAGGACATAGGAACGATGTCGCCATCGATATTGAATTCCTTCTTGAGTGCGTCGGCATTATCGCGGAAAGCAATCAGGACCTGCTCGAATTCATCCGTTGTCTTGGGCATTTCCAGTCCGAGGAACTTCAGCCATGCAACGTTGATGAAAGGCATGTTGCCGATGGTCTGAATAGCGGTCTTTCCGACACCGAGCTGCTCGATCCAAGGCAGAGTCCAGATGTGGCCGTTCTCGTCCGTGCACATGTCGCGGTACTCGGGAGCCTGTTCGAAGACCTTGCAAAGGTTGGGCATATACTTGTCAATGTAATCCTCAAGCGGGATGATAACGCCCTGCTTGGCATACTTGAGAATATCAGTATCACTAAGGCCGGCAGGAGAGATAAACTCCGGCAGAGTCTTAATGTTGGACATTTCAAGCGCGATCTTATCGCTCCACTGGTCAGTCTGAATGCTCTTCCAGTTAACGTGGACATTTGTCTTTTCCTCGAGGCGCTTGTAGATCGTGCGGTTGTTGGGTTCAGATTCTGTGCCGGCTGCATATCTGGTGAGACCGGAGATCTCAGTCTTTTCCGCCAGTGGGAATGTCAGAGATGCAGGGTCAACGTCTTCCGTCGATGCCGCAGCGCCGCCGGACGAAGAGGAACCGCCGCTGCAGCCTGCAAGCACAGTCGCTGCCATAACACCAGCGAGCACTAATGCTAATACTCTTTTATGCTTCATGATTTTCTCCTTTTTTGTTTTTTGACTATCTCACTTCCGCCAAAATACTGCTCAGCCTTTGACCGCGCCGGCCATAATGCCGTTGTCAAAGTACTTCTGGAAGAAGGGATACATGATCATCAATGGCAAACTTGAAATAATGATCGTCGCGTACTTTAATAGTTCCGCAAGCTGCGCACGAGCGGCAGTGGACTGCATGTCGGAGACCATGCCGGGTTCGGGCTGGCTTTGAATCAGGATTGCGCGAAGTACCAGCTGCAGGGGCTGCTTCGATGCGCTGTTGAGGTAGATCATCGCGTCAAAATAGCTGTTCCACATACCAACGAACTGCCACATCGCGATCGTCGCAATGATCGGTGTGCAGACAGGCAGGAGGATCTGGAAAAAGTAGACCATCTCGGTCGCACCGTCAATCTCCGCCGCTTCCTGCAGATCGCGGGGAATTCCCATGTAGTAGGTACGCGCAATGATCATATTCCACACGCTGAAGGCGCCGGGGATGAGGATTGCCCAAATGGTGTCCAGCATACCCAGGTTGGAGATCAGCAGGTAAGTGGGGATCAGGCCGCCGCCAAAGAACATCGTGATCACGAAGATCGTATTGAAAAATCCTCTTCCCTTAAAATCAGCACGGGACATGGGATAAGCCGCCAGCAGCGTCACTACGACGGAAATGATCGTGAACAGGATCGAGTAGATCAGCGCGTTCTTGAAGCCGACCCAAATCTGCGAATTGCCCAGAACTCGTTCATAGGCAGTCAGCGTCCACTTGCTGAAATCGAATGTCAAGCCGCTGTTCTGCAGCGTGACCGGATCGATAAAGGAAGCAAGGATAATATAGATGATCGGCAGAATGATCGCGACAAGGAACAAACCAAGGATCACATAGGCGATGATCAGCAAAGTCTTATCGCCGGAGGGGAGCTTTGAAAATTCACTTCTCTTTTTTGTCTTCATATTCCGCACCTCCCTTAGATACCCTTGCCATCATTCATCTTCTTCACAAGAGAGTTCATTGTTACCAGAAGAATGACATTGATAACGGTATTGAACAGGCCGACAGCGGTGGAGAAACCGTAGTCACCATCCAGAAGACCCTTCTTATACACGTATGTGGAGATGATCTCCGACGCGTTCAGGTTAAGGTCAGTCTGCAGTGCATATGCCTTTTCAAAGCCGACGGACATGATATTACCGACGGACATGATGAACTGGATCAGCACTGTGTCCTTGATGGCAGGCCATTCAACAGCCTGAATCTGCTGGATGATGTTTGCCCCGTCGATCACGGCAGCTTCCTTCAATTCCTTACTGGCATTAGACAGCGCCGCAGTATAAATGATGGATGCCCAGCCTGCGCCCTGCCAGATACCGGAGGCGATGTAGATCGTTCGGAAAGCAGAAGGCATTGTCATGAAGTTGAAAGAAGTACCGAGCAGCATGTTCACCATGCCGGTAGGTGCCAGCAAAATACGAACAATACCGCAGAGAACGATGACAGAGATAAAGTTCGGCATATAGAGCACGAGCTGAATTTTCTGTTTGGTCTTAGCGCTGAGAATGCGGTTAAGCAAAAAGGCCAGCAGGATCGGTGCCGGGAAGCCCCACAGTAATCCGAAGACACTCAGCTTCAAAGTATTTACCAGATACCGCATGAAGTCCGGAGACGACAGGAAACGGCGGAAATGCTCGAATCCGACCCATTCACTTCCGAAGATTCCCCGGATCGGGTTGTATTCCGTAAATGCGATCGCGATACCGCCCATCGGAATGTAGCGGAAGATGATCGTCAACAGGAATGCCGGCAGCATGAAGATCACATACAGCTGCCAATGCTGCCGAAAATACACTAATGTGTTGTGCAGTTTGGAATTTCCGCCGCTTCCGGCCGCAGCGGATTCCGAAGTTTTTTTCATTGATTTACCTCCCTTCCTCAAGTAAATGCGTGGTGCAAAAAGATCTTGGCGTGTGCGCACACGAATTGATTTGATGCATTTGCACCTTTGATAGTGCAATTGTAATCTCAGCATGGTTGTATGTCAATTTTATTATGTGCATTTGCACGTTTTTCGGCAATTCCAACAAAGCAGAGCCATGGATTTTTATGTTTTCAGCATCCTGAATACTGCAAAATAGCGTAATCTATATATTTACATTTGCACATTATATATGGTGACAATTATTTGACCTATGTATCTTTTTCATGGTATAATTACACGATTCAGTCTTAGATAAGCCATCACATTCAGGCACTGTTCATTTATTAAAATCAGGAATCGGAGTATTGCGAAATGAAGAAAGTAACTCTGCAGGACATTGCCGATGAACTCGGCATCTCCCGCAACACGGTATCCAAAGCCATCAATAATTCCGAAGGCATAGCGCCATCTACGCGCGACAAGATCCTGCAGAAAGCTGTGGAGATGGGATACAAGCAGTTCTCCTTCGTCAGTTCCTTTTTGGGATCCGACGAAATGCCTCCCTTACCCGCATCCTTCCAATACCAGGGAGAGATCGCGCTTATGACCTCTTCTTTTTTGACACAGTCGCACTTTGCCTCCACAATGCTGGACAAATTCCAGCGCGAGATTTCACAGGCAGGCTACACAATGAACACGCACCGTGTCACAAAGGAAAATCTTCGTACAATGACACTCCCTCACACGTTTCGCAAGGATCTTGTGAAGGCTGTCATCTGCATTGAAATGTTCGATTATGACTACGACACCATGCTGTGTGGTCTGGACGTCCCGGTCCTATTTGTGGACGGTCCTGTCAAGAGAAACGGCCGCCCCCTTCCCGCCGATCAGCTTTACATGGACAATACGACCGAGATCACCCGCTTTGTCAATGTAATGCTGGACGCAGGAAAAAAACGCATCGGCTTCGTCGGAAACTATAATCACTGCCAGTCCTTTTACGAGCGCTACACCGCATTTCGGATGGCCATGCTGATGGCGGATGTCCCGGTGGACGATCGCCATATTTTCTGCTGCAATCGTGTCGATGAGATTATCGAGTCGATCTCTGAGCTGGAGAAACTGCCGGATGTGTTTATCTGCGCCAACGATTTTATAGCCGGCGACCTGTTCCGCGGCTTATTCTCCATCGGGAAGTCTGTGCCGGAGGATGTGATGATTCTCGGGTTTGACAATTCGCCCGAATCGCGCATGATCCGCCCCTCATTGAGCACAGTCCATATTCATACGCAGGTTATGGCGATCTCTGCCATACATCTGCTCCTTTCCCGCAAAAATGAGCCGTCTATGGACTCCCGTATCGTTCATACCGAAACGGAACTGATCTTGCGCGATTCAACCAGACTGGATTGAAAGGACCTTTCCCATGAGATTTTTTTCTTATGACAGTAAATTCAGCCAGCTTCTTCTGAAACTGAGCTGCAGTTGTTATCTGAATATACTTTGGTTTATCTGTTCACTGCCCATTGTCACCATCGGTGCCTCCACGACAGCGCTTTACTACGCGTGCCTGAAGGTCATCCGCGATGAGGAGTCCCACGCATGGAAACTTTTCTTCCATTCCTTTAAGGAAAATTTCAAGCAGGCAACACAGCTCTGGCTGATCCTTCTGGGGGCAGGCCTGTTCTTAGGTGCTGACGGATACATCCTCTACCATCTGCGCAAGAGTTCGACCGGCATCATGCCCGTGATCTGGACACTGATTCTGGCATTGGTGATAGCAGCATCGATCATGTATGTGATCGTGCTTTTATACATCTTTCCCCTTCTGGCCAGCGTGCACAACACCAACGCCGCCATGATCAAAAACGCTTTTTTGATCGGCACGCACTACCTCTTTGCGACAATCCTGATTTTCGCTGTCCATTTTGCCATGTTTTTTGCCGTGGTCGCGGTGTTTACGCCGCTGATCATATTCGGCATGGGGCTGGTTGCCATGATCTGCTCCTGGATTCTGAACAGCCTCCTGATCTCCGTTTCCGGTACGCCGGAAGACTATGCGGAGGATGTCCCGGAAGAGGAAGAGAAGGCGGGGGATTATGCGGAGGATGCCCCGGGGGAGGAAGAAGCGCCGGAGGAACGGCCGGTCAATGCACCTGATAACAGCTCGGAGGAAAATGCCTGATGGTCAAATTGTCAGAAAAGGAAAAAGCCGCCCACAAGGCGGCTTTTCAAGCGATGAGCCCAGCCCAAAAGGCGGAGCATATATTTACCTATCACAAATGGACGATCCTTCTGGTCCTGCTGTCCCTGATCGTTCTCGGTTCCATCCTTCACCGGCAGCTGACACAGAAAAGGCCCGTACTGTATCTGGCCGTGATCAACACCACCTTCGGCGAACAGGTAGAAAAGAGCCTGACGGAGGACTTTCTGGCCGCAGCAGGCGGTGACACACGCAGGGAGGAAGTCTATCTCTATCGCGATCTGTACCTGTCGGAGGACGCTGACGCCCTCAATCACGAATACGCCTATGCGTCCAAGGTAAAACTGGGCGGCGCGATCAGCGCCGAGAAGCTGGACCTCGTGCTGATGAATCAGGAAGCTTACGATATCTTCTCGCGGCAGGGATATCTCTTGGAACTGACCGCGCTTCCGGACGCGCTCTCTGCGTCTCTTGTAGAGAACGAAGTCATTCTCTCCGACAATTCCGTGGATTATCTGCTTGGAAATGCGGCGCAGGAGCAGGTCATTACGAAAACGGTCCCCAATGCGCTTGCCGTTTCTTCTCTTCCGCTGTTTCGTGATGCCGGATTTGACGGCGCTCTCTACATCGGTGTGATCTCCAACAGCCCTCGCCCGGAGGAAGCAAAAGCGTATCTTCGATACCTCTTTGGCCTTTCCGGGGACTCGTGAAACCGTTTAGGTGGCCCAAATAATATGCGTCAGGTTATAGTATTATAGTCGAAAGGAGTGCCGTCATGACAATTTCTCCGAAAATACCCGTACCTTCTATCATAATTCCAAACTGTTATAATTCCAAACTGTTCTCTTTCAGCAGAAAATCCCAGATACTCATGGTTGTAAAACCGTCTTCATCCCGTTTCACCTTAATCGGATTCCCTACAATAATGATTTTCTTGAAAGAGTCATTGATTCCTCGAAGAGAGGCTTTTTCCTGCTCTTCTTTTTCCTTGTCAGGCATTTCAAAAGCAACCTGAATATAGTAGCGCCGGCTTCCCTGATTAGCCACGAAGTCTACTTCCCGCTGAACTTTGACTGACTTCGATTTCTCCGGCACCCTTTCATAAACTTCCACTACGCCGACATCAACATTGAATCCTCGGAAACGCAGCTCATTATAGACAATATTTTCCATGATGTGGTTCTCCTCCTGCTGGCGGAAATTCAGCCGTGCATTGCGAAGTCCCACGTCTTCAAAGTAGTATTTCAGAGGCGTCCCTATGTATTTTCTTCCCTTAACATTGTAGCGAAACGCCTTATCGATCAGGAAGGATTCCTCCAGGTATGAAATAAAGGCGCTGACGGTATTCTGTGAAATACGATTCTTCTCTTCTGAGGCGAAGGTATCCGCTATGCGCTTCGGATTGGTCAGAGTGCCTATATTGGATGCGAGAATATTTATAACGCTTCCAAGCTCGTAATCATTACGGATCTTATTTCTGTCAATAATATCCACAAGATACGTTTCCTGGAACAGGTTCCTTAAATATGCCGCTTTCTGCTCATCGGTTTTTTGTGAGAGGATCAGCGGCAGGCCGCCGTATGTGTAATAATCTGTCCATCCCGTAAACTGATCTCCGTCGTAGGCCTCCATATATTCCGAGAAAGACAGCGGATAAACATGCACTTCGTCTCCTCGGCCGCGGAATTCGGTCAGGACATCCTTTGAAAGAAACCTGGAATTGCTTCCTGTCACATACAGATCTACGTTACGCAGTTTAGATAAACCATTCAACACACTGTAGATCTGTATGGTTTTTGTTTTTCCCGAGAGCTCCTCAGCGCTGATCGCCATCTGTATTTCATCCAGAAGTATATAATAGGTCTTTGAAGCTTCTGTTACCCGCTCTCTCACATACTTTGACAGGGCTTTCGGGTCACGATACTCCTCGTTTTCATCATCATCCAGAGACAGTGTGATGATCTGGTCTTCCGGAACATTGTTTGTGATCAGGTAGTCATAATAGATATTAAAAAGAAGATAGCTCTTCCCGACGCGCCGAAGGCCGGTGATCACTTTGATCAGGCCATTGTTCTGCTTATCGATCAGTTGTTTCAAATACTTGTCACGTTTAATCACGGCTCCTCCTATTGAATATATTATCTGCATACCCAAATAATTTTCAATAGAATTATATCAATAATCAACGCTGCTCTCAATCTTTTTCTTGGGTATAAAACCTTCCAGAACGCAGAAAACCCTGCCGAACTGTTTTACATCAGTTCAGCAGGGTTATTAAGTGCTATCAGAATGCTGTCAAAGCCACCTATGATACCCGAAAAAGTCAGTGTTTATGCGGCCTCCCGGTTTTGCCTTAATTATTCATACTCTACAGTAGCCGGGGGCTTGGGAGTAAAGTCGTAGAGGACGCGGTTGATGCCGGGGACCTCTGTGATAATGCGCTGAACGAGGTGGTCGATCAGCTCATCGGACAGGTGCTCAACTGTGACTTCCATAACATCGGTGGTGTTGATGGCACGGATGATGCAAGGCCAGTCAAAGGTGCGCTTGCCGTTCTTGACGCCGGTGGACTTGAAGTCCGGAACGACAGTGAAATACTGCCATACTTTGCCCTCGAGGCCGTTCTTGGCAAACTCTTCGCGAAGGATCGCGTCGGATTCGCGAACTGCTTCGAGTCTGTCGCGGGTGATCGCGCCGGGGCAGCGTACGCCGAGGCCGGGGCCCGGGAAGGGCTGGCGGTCAACCATGCTGGCGGGAAGGCCGAGCTCTCTGCCGACCATACGGACTTCGTCCTTAAAGAGGATCTTGACGGGCTCTACCAGCTCAAATCTGGAAGCGATATCTTCCGGAAGGCCGCCTGCGTTGTGGTGCGCCTTGATGCCGGCTTCGCTCTCGAGAATGTCGGGCCAGATGGTTCCCTGTGCCAGGAACTTCACGCCGTCGAGCTTTCTGGCCTCGTCAGCGAATACGTCGATGAACTCCTCGCCGATGATGTGTCTCTTCTCTTCGGGATCGGAGACGCCAGCGAGTTTGTCAAGGAAACGGTCTACCGCGTCGACATAGATGAGGTTCGCGTTCATCTCGTCGCGGAAAACTCTGATGACCTGTTCGGGCTCGCCTTTGCGAAGAAGGCCGTGGTTTACGTGAACGGAAATCAGCTGCTTGCCGACTGCCTTGATCAGAAGCGCTGCTACTACAGAGGAATCAACACCTCCGGACAGTGCCAGCAGTACCTTGTTATCGCCGATCTGCGCGCGGAGTTCTTTAACCTGCTCGTCGATGAACGCCTGCGCGAGAGCGGGAGTTGTGATTCTTTCCATATTTTCGGGTCTTCTCTCTGTCATTGATTCCTCCTGTATTAGAATTAATCTTCTTATGAACTTTATTGCAACATTTTAACCGCTCCGAGGGCTTCGCACAATTCAAAATATTGACAATATTGCCTCTCTGAAACCACAATAAACTGACAGATTTTGCAGTATTATCCCAAACTGACAGGATTGAGCGTCCGGTTCCGGGATCAGAGTTCGTAGAGCTCGGAATATTTTGCCTCCAGGTAGTCCAGGAAATCCACCGGAGTGAATTCGCGGCCGGTGATGTCCTTGATCCACTCTTTGGGCGAGAGTCTGTCTGCTCTGTCAAAAACATGCCCGATCATCCAGTTGTTGAGCGGCGCGAAGTTTCCTTCGCGGATCGCGGCGTTTACATCCACCTCTTCCTTCAGGCGGTTGTAGTACATGGCGTTGTAGAAGTTGCCGATGGCGTAGGTCGGGAAATAGCCGAAGCCGGAAGTCCAGTGCACATCCTGAAGCGCGCCCTCTCTGTCGGAAGTGGGGCACACGCCCAGGTATTCCTGATATTTCCTGTTCCAGAGCGCAGGAATATCTTCCACCTTGATCTTGCCCGCGAAGAGCGCTTTCTCGATCTCATAGCGGATGATGATGTGGAAAGTGTAGGTGAACTCGTCCGCCTCGGTGCGGATCAGCGAAGGACTGACCGCGTTCACCGCCTCGTAAAACTCCCTCTCGGAGACATCTGCCATCACCTGCGGGAACACCTCGCAGACCTTGGGATAGACGAAGTGCACGAAAGCTTCAGACCGGCCGATCCTGTTCTCATAGAAGCGGGAGACCGACTCGTGCATACCCAATGTTTTGCCGCCTATGATGAAGTGATCGTGGTTCTCCTGGGGCTGGTTCTGATCGAACAGCGCGTGCCCGCCCTCGTGAATGGTCGAATACATCGAGGACAGGAATCTTGTCGGATAATAGTGCGTCGTGATGCGGGTGTCGTAACGCCCCATGCTCGCTGTAAAGGGATGCTCTGATGTCGTGAACGCGCCTCGATTGAGATTAAAGCCCATTTGCGTGAGGAGCCACTTCACCATCTTCGCCTGCTGCTCGTCCTCCACGCGGCGTTCCAGGAAGTCCGTGCGGATCTTCTTGGGGCTCTTTGTTATCTTCTCAAGCAGAGGGATCAGGCGCTCTTTGCACGCGCCAAAAACCTCGTCCAGCACATCCGAAGTCATGCCTCTCTCATAGTCGTCCAGCAGCGTATCATAAGCAGTCTTGCCCGCAGCGTCCGCGCCTCGCAGTTCGATCATACGCCTGTTGGTGTCCGCCACTTCTTTCAGGGAGGGCGCAAACAGACTGTAATCGCCGGCTTCTCTCGCCTTGCTCCAGTTCACGAAAGCGCGGTTGAAAGTCAGCATGAACTCGTGCTGAAGCTCGGGAGTCACGTTTTTACTCTGCAGGTAGTTTCTGTGAAGCTGCTCCGCCATCACGCGGTCCAGCTCCTCCAGCTCGTTTCTGTGCTCATACAGGTACTCCGCCGCCTCGATAAATGCGGGATCTTTGATCAGCTTGTAGGACTGGTTATTAAGAAAAGCCCAGACTTCGCCCTGCTCCTCCATCGCGTCGATGGGGCAGATCGTCTCCTGGTCGTAGCTCAGGACGTTGACCGCGTGGTCATATTTCTCGGCGAGCGTCAGAGTCTGCCGCACAAACTCCAGATTCTGATTCAGTGTGGTATTTTTTGTCATTATGTCGTCTCCTTATCTGTTCAGCCCTCAAGCGGTTTAACCATCTCATGCCAGAGCCCGCCGCCCCACGTGGAATCCGAGATACCCAAATCCGTAAAGCCGAGCTTCTCATACAGCCCGATTTTCTCCTCGTGCGCCGTCAGGACCATGCGGTGCTTTCCCTTCACCTGGCTCCAGATGCCATAGAGCTTCATAAGCTCCCTCGCAAGTCCCTGACCCCGATACTCGGGCAAAATATCGAGTCCCAACAGGTACACAGTCTGCGCCGCGGGATCGTTGAGCGACAGATCTGTAAAGAATTCGTCCTTAAATCTCGCCTCATCCGAGGAAATCCCGCACAGGAACCCGGCGACTTTCCCTGTCCGACGGTCCACAGCCACAAGGAACTGCTCAGGCATTTTCCCGACGAATCTGCACATGATCTCCATCGGCTTGGCCTCTTCCGGCGGAAAGCAAATTCTGTCCATCTCTCCGGCCTGCGCGCCCTCCTCGGGGAGGATCTGTCTGAAGCGATAGCGCTTGAGGAGCGCCTCATCCGCATATACATTAAACAGGATCTCCGGATCCTCATAGGCCAGAATCCCCGTGAACTGCGGCACCTTGAAGCGGTCCATGAACAGCATGCAC
>CACZJD010000049.1 GCA_902781325.1 uncultured Lachnospiraceae bacterium | reverse complement strand
AATGGCGGTCATTACCGGAAAGGGAATCGCGCAGTCCTCCATTCCGGAACTCCGGAAGCTGAAGATCGGCAGCAGGGACAAAATAGAGATCTTTGCGCTCGACCAGAATCCGCAGAAGAATCTTTTCTACGCCTTAAAACTTAAAGATGCATTTGAAGAGATGAAGGTATCCCCTGCAAAGACGAGCCTGACTCTGGCCGGAACTGAGGAGATCATCGCCTCCATGCTTCAGGTCTCGAAAGACGAGTACGGCTTCGGGTATGTAAATGTGTTCGAGGCTTCGGAACTTATGGCGAGGGCAATGATCAGGCTGTGTCCGCCCTGGGAGTGCATCAGTTTTGATGAGAAGGGCCGGGCCTTACAGGATTTTGACTGTATCGTGGTAGGCCTGGGGGAGTGCGGACAGGCGGCCCTTCGTCATCTGATCATGAACGGCCAGTTTGTGGGAAGCAGATTCCACGCCGCGGTGTTTTCTCCTATGAGCGGGCAGGAGGCCGGCTATCTCTTTGCGGAATGCAAGGATCTTGTAAATCAGTATGAGATCGAACTGCACAATGACGACGGCAGGAGCAAAGAGTGTGCACGGGAGATGATGAGATGAACACGGAGATCGCCGATCATCTTATGCTCTACCTCAGGAGGCTGAACGCCGAGAACATCTGTGTTCTCAAGTGCGTAAAAGATCATGTGAGTTACCAGAAAGCGATCGGAAGTGAGATCCTGACCAAAAATGTATATGCTTACGACATGCTGTCTGCTGTAAATGAGGACAGGAACGCAATCCTGATCAACAGCGTCTATGATGATTCAGACAGATCCGACTGGGACAAGTGGGTGACCTGCGATTCCTTCAGCAAGATGTCCTCCAGAGCGTCCGCCGAATTTCTGCCTGCGATCGTCAGGGCTTCCGGGAGCACCGGAGAGGAGGCTATGAACGACGACTGGGAAAAACTGCTCGGCGAAGAGAAACTCGATGTGCTGGGTGAAATGGAACACCTGCGCTGGTGCGCATTCCATTTTTGCAACGGATACAGAGTGATGACCGAGGAGGAATTTGACAAAAGAGCCCGGGAATATATTGAAAATCTTCGGGAAGGAAGGCCCGCGAACCCCAGGATCGGCAAAGATACCGATGAGAGGGCTCACGCCTGCCTGATCCCCTACGATCAGCTGGACCGGCTTTCTGAGAAAGAAAAGAAGATCACCGGAAGAAATGTGAACTACAAACAGTCCGATATCAACAATGTCCTGATCATTCCGAGGATCCTGAGACAGGAACAGGCGGGGGTATAAAATGAAACGCAATCTGAAACTGGTGGCAGGGGCAATCGGAGCGTACGCAGTAATAGTGGTCCTCCTGACCCTGGTGGAGTCAGGAGCGGACGGATCTTCGATCAGAACGATCTGGGACGCGATCTGGTACTCGGTGATCACTCTGACTACCGTGGGATATGGGGATCTGTCTCCGGTCACCGGCACCGGAAGAGTGCTGGGGACCATACTTGCACTGTGCAGCCTTGGCGTTTTATCTGCCGTCATCAGCATCTCTTTCCGCATCATCGGAGAGCAGTTTCTGCCTATGGCAAAGCTCTACAGAAACAGGGATAAGAAGTGGTATGTCTTTGGAAGTTCCAACAGAGACTCCATGACCCTGGCGCAGGAGCTGAGCAAGGAAGAAAAGTGTATGCTCATCTTTCACGGCGAGGATGCGGGAGATTCCGGAGGACCGGACAATATCATTTACACGGAAGCGGATCTGGCCGCGCTGAAGGACCTCAAAGAAGGGGACGGCGGAATTACAGCCGTTTTCATGGGGGAAGACCCCTGGGAGAATTACTGCGGTGGACTGGCTGCTGCTGAGAATTCCATAGAGTGTTACTGTATGGCGGATATGATGGTCGACACAGTGCCCGATGACATGCACCTGTTTGGAAAGGCGGAGTGTCTGGGACGATGGTACTGGCAGTATCATCCTCTTCTGCAAAGGGAAAAGATCGTTGTGCTGATCGGATGCGGAAAATACGGAAGCGCACTTCTGGAGAGAGCGCTGCTCACCAATGTGTACGCGCCCGACCGGACAGCGGAATATCATGTATTCGAGGACGAAGCGGGATTTGCCGACATGCACGGCGAACTGGTCCGCGCGCTGACTGCGGGAGACCCGCAGGAAGACAGGCTTGTATTCTATAAAGAAAAATGGCATGAGAAGATGGAGGTCCTCAGGAAGGCTGACCGCATCATTATCTGCAGGGACGACGACTCGATGAACCTTGACGTTCTGGAGAAACTCAGCACCTGGTTCGGCATCAGAAAGAATGTGCATGTGCGGCTCTCGGAGGAAATGCCGGGCGTGCAGTCTTTTGGCCGGGGAGAGCAGATCCTGACAAAGGAATATGTCATGAAGGACTCCCTGAACAGGCAGGCCGTGATGATGAACGAGATCTACAACCGCGGATCTTCCTGCCCGACAGAATGGAAGGATCTGAGCTATTTCCTCAAACAGTCCAATATTGCCGCGGCGGATCACCTTCTTGTCAAAATACGGTATCTTCTGGGGGACGAGACGATCACCTCGATCACTCCGGAGAACTGCAGGCGCGCTTATGAAGTCTACTGCAGCAGCAGAGAGAGCAGAGGAGAAGAGTATCAGGAGATGGAACACCGGCGCTGGATGCACTTCTACCTGATGCACAACTGGTGCCGGAGCGAAAAGCGTGACAACGAGAAGAGACTGCATCCCCTGATGCGGCCCTATGAGGAACTCGACGCTGCAGAACAGAAAAAAGACGCCTATGCATGGGAGATGCTTGGTTTGATCTTCGAAGAATCTTAATCAAAGGGTAAAGGACGGGACTTATTTATGAATTCAGCTAAGGTGCCGGGCAAACTGTCAGAATGGTCCGCTGTCTGTTTGGGAGCGGTCTCTTTTCTCTTGGTCCCTTTGTTCATCCGGAACAGTTATTTTGGCTTAATTGAATTAAAGGCCCGCGTTTATCTGTGCGCTGCGATCCCGGCTGTTGTCCTGGCGGCCGTTCCGGTGCTGCGCGGTCTTTTTACTGACGGCAGAAAACCCGGAAAGTCGGCGCTGCTGGTCGCCGCGATCGGGATCTGGGCCCTGTTTTCCTCATTGATGTCGCAGAATCCCGGGCTGTCATTTCTGGGGAGCAGAGGCTGGTGCGTCGGGTCCCTGATGACCCTGGTCCTGACCGCGGGTACGATCATAGTTTCCGGGTATTTTGAGTTTGACCCGCGCCTGCTGATCCCGGTAATGGCGGTCAACATGCTCATCAACTTTCTGGCAGTAGTCCAGTCGGCCGGCATCAATGCTTTCGGGCTGCAGAACGGACTGATCAAGGAGCAGTACTATTCTTATCTTACGACGATCGGAAATGCCAACAGCTATTCGGGCTACCTGTGTCTTGTGCTCCCTCTGTTCTGGGGCGCCTTCATGTCGTGCAGGGAGTGGTCCGCGAAAGTTCTGTACGGCATTTTCGCGGTGCTTGGATCTTTGGGGATCATTATGGCCAACAGCGACAGCACTTATGCGGGAGTGGGCGTCTGCCTGTTTTTCATGCTGCTGTTTGTGTTCAGTGCGGAGCAGTACTTGAAGAGATCGGCGCTCCTGCTGCTCATCCATGGCCTCTGCCTTCTGTTTGTAAGGTATTTTCCGCTGTTCGAGGCCAAAAGAGCGACGTTTAAAGGCCTTTCGAAGGTATTGATAGGCAGTCCCTCAGCAGAACTGATCTGTCTGTGCGGGATACTCCTGTATCCGGTCTGCGGGAAACTGTTCCGGAGCGGGAAAGAGAGATATCTCATGATCGCGCTGGAATCATTGACCGCGGCAGTAATCGTCCTGTGTGCAGCTTACGCTGTTTTGAACTTCGGTGACGGACTGGGAAATAACCGCGGGGCGATCTGGAGGAGCGGATGGGAATATTTTACGGAACTCACCCTTCGCGAGAAGATAACGGGGATAGGACCCGAAATGCTCTTTGCGGCTTTCGCGAAGCTTAAAGTCGAGACCGGGAGAAATGTCGTGACAGCTCACAGTGATCCGCTGCAGATCCTCCTCGCGCAGGGGATTGTCGGACTCGGACTGTATATTGCTTTCTGGGCTCGGATGACTGCAATGTTCTTCAAGAAGAAACTCTGGAGAACAAATGCTGCGGTATTCTTCTTCCCGCTGGCAGCCTATTGGGGACAGTCACTGTTTTGCACCGTGTACCCGGTCACTGCTGCAGTGTTCAGCTTTCTGGCAGGGATGTATATAAAAAACGCGGAGTCCGGTTCATAGACGGAATATGGCGGTTTTTTTAAATTTTCACATATTTACCACAGATGAACGGTGAAAATCTGTTATAATAGCAATGTTTTGCGGGAACACGATGCCCGCAATACGTAAAGAACGGCCCGGTTCCGCCGGAACACGGTCCGTGAATATGAAACTGAGAGGAGAATAACCGTTATGGCCGGGAACAAGGACACGAAGTATGATGGAATGAGTGCCAGCAAGGCAAAGCGTGAGCGCGCGAAGGACGAGCGCGAGCAGGCAAAGCGCGCTGCTGTAAGAAATAAGGGAATCGCGATCGCCGCAGTATGTGTGGTCATTGCGCTGATCGGCGCGGCTTACGGAAGACGCTGGTATATTGAGAAGAACAAGACTGTGGCTTCCACCGATTACAGCGCTATGCTGAATGAGGACGGAACCATTAAGGACGTCAATGTAGGTGATTATGTCAAGACTTTTGACATTAATGCCGTTAAGATCGCCAAGGCGGATGTGGAATACACAGACGAAAAGATGCAGGAAGACATTAACCGGCAGCTGGAGAATCACAGAACTCTTAATGCGGACGCGAGCCTCACTGTCAAAGACGGCGATGTAGTCAATATCGATTATGTCGGAACGATCGACGGCACAGAGTTTGACGGAGGAAGCGCGCAGGGCTATGACCTGACGATCGGTTCCGGATCTTTCATCGACGATTTTGAGCAGCAGCTCATCGGCACACATCCCGGCGATCAGGTGACTGTCAACGCGACCTTCCCGGAAGAGTATGCAAATAACCCCGATCTGGCAGGGAAGGAAGCGGTTTTTGCCGTAACAGTTAACGGGATCAAGGAACTGCCCGAGTTTAACGATGAATTCGTCAAGGCCAATCTCGCCGATTATGCGCAGACCGCAGAGGAGTACAGGCAGTATCTGAAAGATACCAATTACCGGAACAATCTTAACACTGCAGTCAGCAATTATATCAGCGACAATATTTCCGCGGACAATTATCCGGAAGCTTACCTCAAACATCTGAAATCTCTTCAGATGACGCTCGATGAGGAAGAATTCAACTACATGGCTCAGATGTACGCGCAGTATGGCATGAACTTCTCATACAGCAGTGCTATGGAATATAAAGGCGCGGCTAATACACAGGAGTATGAGAAGGTCCTCGAGGATGAGGCCAAGAAGTTCTGCCTCAACAACATGGCTTTCCAGGATCTGGCAGCTCAGGCCGGTATCACTGTCTCGGATGAGGACTATGAGACCTTCAAGACAGAGAACGGCGTGACGGAAGAGCTCGAGGCAGAATACGGAAGGCCTTATCTGATCCAGCAGTACATCCTGCCCGAGAAGGTAGAAGAGTATATTGCTGAGCATGCGACTGTGGAATAAGAAAACAGCCTTAAGGCATCAGAAAATGCGCTCGTTAAGAGCGCATTTTTTTGCAGACAGATCATTCATGACGGAAGTAAAAAGGCAGCGGGACATGGCAGACAGCAAAGGTTTGCAGAAGAAAGAGAAAAGCTTTATAGTGAAGAGAGCTGCCATGGCGGCGGCAGTGCTGCTTGCAGTGCTTGCTGTATCGTCTGGCATATATGTAAATACTTATTATCACGCCGATGCGTCGGTTGGTGCTTTTCTGGTCTCGGACGAACAGGTGCGGGTGGAAAAGACGGAGTACGGATGGCTTCTGGACGGGCCTTCGGAGGAGAACGCGATGGTTTTCTACCCCGGAGCTAAAGTGGAGGAGACCGCATATGCGCCGCTCCTGCACAGATTCGCAGAGGAGGGCATGGACGTATGCTTGGTGAAGATGCCTTTCCGTCTGGCTTTTTTAGGAATTGGCAAGGCTTCCGATGTGATGGCGCAGTATGATTACGAGAACTGGTATATCGGCGGACACTCGCTGGGCGGCGCAATGAGCGCGGTCTACGCGGCAGATCACGGGGAGGAACTGCGGGGTCTGGTCCTTCTGGCGGCATACGCGACAAAGAAACTGGACGATGACCTGACGGAGATCGTGCTTTACGGATCTGAGGACGGGGTTCTGAACAGAGCCAAAATAGAGGAAGGCCGACAGTTCGCTCCGAGCGTTACTGGACATTACCTTGAGAAGGTGATCGAAGGCGGAAACCATGCTTTTGTCGGCAGCTACGGCAGACAGGAAGGCGATGGCGAGGCCGGGATCACAGCACAGGAACAGCAGGAAATGATTGTCAGGCTGGTAATGGAGGCGATCAGATCGCACTGAGCCGGCGTAATCGGCATTTGAAAGGATATAAATGAAGCGGGAATTTCTGATCTCAAGACTTGACGAACCGAATATTGCGCATACCTATGTTTGTGAGTCCGACCAGAATCTGCTCAACAACATTCGAATCCTGTGCACCAGGCAGCCGGAGACGCTGCGGTATTTTGTGCCGGAAGAGCTGTTCTGGGAGATCAAAAACGGCGAGACGGTTGCGATCACGGCGGAGTGCTATGATGAGTACGGCCGATGGATGTTCACGGTGGATCCGCTGAAGGTGCTGTCAGGACAGCTGTGGGACAAGAAGATTTACCTTGAGGATGATGAGGGGCTGGACATCAGGCTTAGGATCGACGGATACGCGCTCCCGGCGCCGGGGGAGGACCAGACCGAGCTGATCAGGCCGCTTAAGTACCGCAAGACCGGAAGCAGAGCGGCTTCCGGGGCGCAGAGCGCTGCGGGCGGAGGTGCGCGTGAAAATTACACGACTGCGGGCAGCAAAGCGAATGGAAACCGAGCGGCCTCCGGAAACACGCGGGGAAATCGCGGAACCGCAGGCGGCGCGCGGGGCGGATCGAAGGTGCGGGAAGAAGATCCCGATTTCCGGAAGAGGAAGAAATCGCCGGTCAAGGCGATCGTGCTTACGATGGTGATCCTGGCTGCTGCAGCGGGCGTCTGGTTTATGCGGGACACTTCCGTGAAAAGGTTTGAGAACAGCATCGACGCTGCCCGCTACGCAAATGCGGTTACCATCTATAACGGCGAGATCCTGGGGCATGAGGCGCGGGAACAGAAAGCGGATCCCAAAGCCCGGCAGGCCGTGGAAACTGTCAGAGACAGATATATGGATGAACTGTGCGGTTATCAGGATACCTGTGCGTACCTGAATATTCTGACAGGGTTTGAGAAGGATGAGCTCTCTGACATGGCGGAAAGTGCCCTGGCGGAGGTGCAGCTGTATGAAGTGTCTTCCGAGAGTTTTAAGGAAGGCGTGAAATTCATGGAGAATCGGGAGTATGTCGCCGCGATCGAAGCTTTCCTTAAGATTGAGGAGTCCTCAACGGTTTATGAGGACGCACTAAAGAACGTGAAGTCTTGCGTAGATCTGCTGATCAAGGATGCTGAGAGCCGGGAGACAGAGAAGGAGTATCTTGCGGCGATCGGACAGCTCGACGCGGCTATAGAACTGCTTCCCGAAAATGAGGCACTGTTGAAGTGCAGGGATAATTGTCTGTCAAAATATCACACACTTGTCCGGAGCAACGCTTTCAGGGAGGCGGATCAAATGGCGGCGGACGGCGATTTCGAGGGCGCTTTTGCCAGGATCGCCGAGGCACTGGAAATCCTTCCCGAGGACGAGCAGCTGACGCAGAAGGCGGAGGACCTCAGAGCCGCGTTTGTGGCCTATGTGACCAGAGAGGCAGTCGACCGGGTCGATGCCGGAGATTTTGATGAGGCGTACAGGATCGTGGAAGAGGCTTCCGAGATCTACTCCTGCGAGGCGCTGGATGCCTTGTATGAGCAGATTGAGGAGGGCGAGAACGGACCGGATTTGGAGACAAACGAATTTACGGCGGAAAAGGTCACTTTCACCGAGTATTCCGGAGAACTCAGGGGAACTGTAAGGAAACAGGAGTATGCTGTGAAGGCGGCGGGCGGCCCCTGCAGCCTCTTCCTCACCGGCGTGGAGGGCACACTTAAGGCGCAGATCGTGGTCAAAGGACCGGAAGGCGCGGAGGTCGTGAAACAGACCGGCCTTGTGAACGGAAGCGAAGTGGATTGTGTCCTTGAAAAGGACAAGACTTATACCGTTTCTGTGGAAACAGCGGAAGGAGAAGGCAAATATGTCCTGCTCTTCGGACAGAATAAAGCGGCTTCGGATGTGTCTGATTTCGACCTCATTCGGGACAGCATAGAGTTTAGGGGACAGTTCAACAGTTACTCTTTTGTGCCGGAGAACAGCGGAACTTACCGATTTGATCTGGGAAGCGGCGATAAGGAATTCGTGCTGAAAACGGATATTTATGACGCCAGGGGCGCTAAGATCTTCGGAGACAACCTGACCAATGGAAATGGCGCAACACTGGAACTGAACGCGGGCGAGACCTACAGGATCGATGCCTCGCAGGCAGGAAAGAACGGAGAATATACGCTGGCGATCGGCAGGCAGGAGCCGTCCTCAGATATAAGCGGCAGGTGCATTGTTCCCGGAGCGATCACTTACAGAGATCAGAAAAAGACCTATACCTTTACAGCGGCCGAGTCCGGAATGCACCGGGTCACAATCGGCAACATGGATGAAAGCTGCAGCGTAAAGATGTATGTTTACAGCCAGATGGGCGACAGACTTGAGGGCGCAGATGAGATGAGCAGCGAAGACAGGCTGTCTGTGATGCTCAAAGAAGGGCAGAACTACCAGATCAGGATCACACAGCTGAGCGGGACTGGAAACTATACGATCACAATGGTAAAGGAGTGACGTCAGTCACTCCTTTGTTGAAAAATCGAAACTATTCAGTTCCTCGTCGAGGCAGTGAAAGAAGCGGCTGACGTGGAGCCCGTCAATGAGCGCGTGATTTACCAGAAGTGTCACCGGTATCGATGTTTTGACCCGTTCCACGACCCGGCCGTCCTCCAGCGCCAGGTATTTCTCCGATTTATAGGCTCCCCAGCAGAAACTTGGGATGGAAAAGCGGTTGTCCGGAAGGGGCATCATGGCTTCAGTATAGTTGAGCCAGGGGACGGTGGACACAAAAAACAGGCTCAGAATATCTTCGTCTTCCTCCTCGAGATGCTCAGAATGAAGGGCAGCATCCTGCTTGACGCGGCTCTGTTCGAGGTACCTGGGGAAAGGCTGGTTGACGTTCACGTTGCAGTAGCGGTAGGTGTCGTCAGGCAGGGCAACTATGTAGGAGGGATTACAGTAATCGTACTCTATGATCCCTTCGTTCAAAATGCGCTGGCGAAACTCCGGGATCTTGTTGGCAGCCCGAACGACGGCGTACTGAAAGCTGAGGAAGAAGGGACAGCCGGACGCTTTAAGTCCGGGAAGCCAGTCGGAGATGTCCACCTGCACGGTTATGGATATAAAGGGCTGGTTCATAGTCAGGAAGTGCCTGAAGTGGTCGTGCCGGGGGTATTTAGTCATATCGATATGTTTGTACGGCATAGTGTATTTGATCTCCTCATGGTGTAAAGTAGACAGTGTACTGCTGTTCGGGCAAGTTCATTATACACAAAAAGCCTTAGATTGATGAAGAAATAAGCAGGAGTGAGTATATGAAAATTCTGATCGGAGTTCTGTTGGTGCTGGCAGCCCTGGGAGCCGCTGCGCTGATACATACACTGACGATCCGGGCTCGGAAGTCGGACTACGTTCCACCCGAAGACAATCCGCGCGCCCTTCCCTATGCGGAGAAACTGTCGCGGATGGTCAAATACGACACGACTTCCTATCCGGGCACGGACCAGCGGGAGACATTTCTCGGCTATCACAAGATCCTTGAGGAACTGTTCCCTCTGGTACACGCGCGATTGGACAAAACAGAGATCGGCGGCAGTCTTCTCTATCACTGGAAAGGAAAATCGGATAAGTATCCGGTGGTGCTCATGGGACACCAGGACGTGGTGCCTGTCTCCGGGGAGTGGACGAAGCCGCCTTTTTCGGGAGAAATCTCGGAAGGGAAAGTCTGGGGCCGAGGCTCCGTAGATACGAAGTGCTCCTGCATGGCTTTCTTTCAGGCGGTGGAGGAACTGCTTGCGGAAGGGTACGAGCCCGAACAGGACGTATGGCTCTCGACCTCCTGCACTGAGGAGTGGGGAGGACCGGGCTGTCCCGCTCTGGTGGAAGAGCTTAGAAAGAGGGGAGTGAAGCCCTGGCTGGTATGCGACGAAGGAGGCGGTCTCTACACGGATCCGATGATGGGGATCAAGGGGAATTTCGCCATGATCGGCATATCGGAGAAGGGCAGAGCCAACGTGAAGTTCATCGCCAGGGGAAAGGGCGGGCATGCCAGCACCCCGCAGAAGAACTCGCCGATCGCCAGGCTCTCGGCCTTTGTGTGCGATGTGGAGCGGCACTGTCCCTTCCGCAGCGAGATGGAACCGGAAACAAGGGCTATGCTGGAGGCGCTTGCGCCTGCGGCTTCTTTTCCGATCCGGCTGATCCTTGAGAATCTGTGGCTCTTCCGCAAACCGGTCGAGTGGTTCACGCCGCGCATCAACGGACAGGCAGCTGCCATGCTCAGGACAACGATCACGTTTACGATGGCTTCGGGATCCAACGCCTATAATGTCATGCCGCGGGAAGCATGGGTGGGCGCGAATATGCGCTTTGTCCATCACCAGGACATGGAAGAGAGCCTTGAAGTCATGAGAAGGATCGCCGCCAGATATGACCTGGAGATGGAAGTGGTCCACGGGACAGCCTGCACCAGAATGATCGATTACAAGGGCGAAGTCTACCGCTATGTGGCAGACACCGCCGCCAAAACATTCCCCGGCTGCATCAGCAGTCCCTATATTCTGACAGCGGCGACTGACGCCACCTTTTACGATGAGATCTGCGATAACTGCATCCGCTTTGCGCCGATCGTGTACGGGCAGGAGGAGAAGAAGGGGATCCACGGAGTCAACGAAGCGCTTCGCTATGACTGCCTGCCGGGCGCGGTGGATTTCTATAAGAATCTGATCGTGGATAACCGGCACTGAGGGATCCCGGCAGCGGCATCTATGAAGCATCTGCTGCCGTCAGCATCAGTGAAATCAGGCTTTTCTTGACTATTGCGTCAGCCGTGTTATACTGATTTAGCGCGTTCGCGCCGACAGTTCGTTTGTACCATCCTGTCGTTAAACAAAACCAGGACTGCTGCGATATATGCTGCCTGCATATATCGGTGTTTTCATTTGGATCTTAAGATGAACTTCAGCTCCGCGGTGCAGACCGCGGAGCTTTTTTGCTCTGTTTGGGAGGAAAGCGATGTACTATATCAGATCGGAAAGCAGTTTCGATTCGGCGCATTTCCTGAAGGGATATGCCGGAAAGTGCAGCAACCTGCACGGTCACCGCTGGAGAGTGGTGGTGGAACTGCAGGCGGAGGAACTCATCGGCGAGGGGCAGATGAGGGGCATGGTTCTGGATTTTGGCGACCTGAAGAAATTCCTTAGCGGAATGTGCGACAATTTGGATCACTGCCTGATCTGTGAAGAGGGCTCTCTGAGGCAGAAGACGATCGAAGCCTTGAAAGAGGAGGAGTTCCGGATCGTGGAAGTGCCCTTCAGGCCGACCGCGGAGAACTTCGCACGGTATTTCTATGAGGAGACCAAGGCCGCAGGGTTTCCGGTACACCGCGTAGAAGTATATGAGACACCGACAAATTATGCGGCGTATGAGTGATGCAGGAGCGGATCAGATGAGAGTTGCGGAAAAATTCATAAGCATTAACGGCGAGGGAACCCGCGCCGGCGAACTGGCTGTGTTCGTACGCTTCACAGGCTGCAACCTTCGGTGCAGTTACTGCGACACGATGTGGGCTAACGAGCCGGGATGCCCTTATGAGGAGATGAGCCCCGCGCAGATCTGCGATTATGTGCGGTCAACGGGGATCAGAAATGTGACGCTGACCGGCGGAGAGCCTCTTCTACAGAAGGATATGGGTGAGCTGATCGGCCTTCTTACCACGGACTGCGGCGTCCGTGTCGAAATAGAGACCAACGGCGCAGTGGACTTGAAGCCATTCACGGAACTTCCCGAGGGAAGGCCGGCGTTTACTATGGATTATAAACTTCCGTCCAGCGGATGCGAGGACCGGATGATCGCGGAGAACTTCTGCGTTCTGGAGGCGGAAGATACGGTGAAATTTGTCTCCGGCAGCCCGGCAGATCTGGAGAGGGCCGGCGAGATCATTGAACAATACGGACTGCTTGACCGGTGCCATGTGTACTTCAGTCCGGTCTTCGGCCGGATCGAGCCGGTGGAGATCGTGGATTTCATGCTGAATAGGCGGATGAACAAGGCCAGGATCCAGATTCAGATGCATAAGGTGATCTGGGACCCGAATGAGCGGGGAGTCTGACCGGGGAAATGACCCGGAAAACGTATGAGATAGCAAAAATGCGCGTGACGCGCGATGGAGATAAATCAAATGGTTGACGAGAGAGCGATAGAAGAGCACATCAGGGGAATTCTGATCGCGCTGGGCGATGACCCGGAGCGCGAGGGCATTAAAGATACGCCCAAAAGAGTGGCAAAGATGTACTCTGAAGTTTTCGAGGGCATGAATTATACAAATCACGAGATCGCGGAGATGTTCGGCAAGACTTTCGAAGAAGGATTTGACGAGGAAATGGCCTCTGATCCCGGACGCGTAGTCGTAATGAAGGACATTGACATGTTCTCTTACTGCGAGCATCACATGGCGCTCATGTACGACATGAAGGCGACCGTGGCTTATGTGCCCGGGGGAAAGGTCATCGGCCTTTCCAAAATAGCGCGCGTCTGTGATATGGTCGGCCGCCGCCTGCAGCTGCAGGAGAAGATCGGCAGGGACATCGCGGATATTATCTCCGAGATTACAGGCAGCGAAGACGTTGCGGTCACCCTGGAGGCCTGCCACAGCTGCGTCACAGCCCGAGGCATCAAGAAGACGAACACCAAGACTTACACAGCGGAACTGCGCGGGCGCTTCAGGACGGATCCGATGCTGCAGTTCTGCCTTAAGTAACGAGATTGGAATTTGCATCTGATTATTCAGAAATTAGTAGTATATAGCGATTTGAGACGGAGGAATAAATGAAAGCACTGGTTCTGAGCAGCGGCGGCGTGGACTCCACGACGGCGCTCGGCATGGCTATAGCCAAATACGGCAAAGAAAATGTGATCGCGCTGTCCATTTCCTACGGACAGAAGCACGATAAGGAAATTCAGGCGGCATCCGCTGTGGCAGAGTATTACGGCGTTGAACAGTTATTTCTGGACCTGAGCCTGATCTTCAGCTACAGCAACAGCTCCCTTTTGAAACAATCCACTGAGGAGATCCCGGAGGAGAGCTACGCCGAGCAGATCAAGGAGACCGGCGGAAACAAGCCTGTGAGCACTTATGTGCCTTTCCGGAACGGCCTGTTCCTGTCCTCAGCTGCCAGTATCGCCCTGAGCAAAGACTGCGGCGTGATCTACTATGGCGCCCACGCTGACGATGCGGCGGGATGCGCGTATCCCGGTCTGGAACTTGGCGTCCCCTACGAACTGACATGGTCCTGCTATGAGGGCGGCGAAAAGCCCTGCGGAAAGTGCGGCACCTGCATCGACAGAGCGGCAGCGTTTGCAGCCAACGGAGTTGAGGACCCGGCGTTGAGCATTTAGTATGAACGGAAAATGACTAAACACAGTCTTACAGGAATGGAGAATGAAGATGAGAGAAACCGAGGGACTTACTTTACTGGGAAACAAGAACGTGAAATATGACACTGATTATAATCCGGGCCTTCTCGAGACTTTTGAGAACAAGCATCCGGAGAACGACTACTGGGTTAAATTCAACTGTCCGGAGTTCACGTCGCTTTGCCCGATCACAGGGCAGCCTGATTTCGCCAATATTATCATTACATATGTGCCTGCCAAGCGCATGGTAGAGAGCAAGAGCCTGAAGCTCTACCTCTTTTCCTTCCGCAACCACGGCGATTTCCACGAGGACTGCGTCAACAAGATCATGAAAGACCTGATCAAACTGATGGACCCCAAGTACATTGAAGTTCGCGGCCGATTCCTGCCCAGGGGAGGCATTTCCATCGATCCCTGGTGCAATTACGGAAAGCCCGGCACTAAGTGGGAGAAGATCGCTGAGAACCGGATGATGTGGTTCGATATGAACCCGGAATCAGTGGATAACCGGTAAACGAATTTATATATGAGTGAATATAAGGAAGGCATTTCACGGTCTTTGGGCTTGAAATGCCTCCTTTTTTCTGTAAACCTGCTGCCGAGACTTGCCAAAAAAGAACGAAATATCGTCAAAAAAAACCGGCATACCCCTTGTGAGAACCCTTTACTGGCGGATTTTCCGCCAATAAAGGGTCAAGTAAGTATATACTAGTGGTCTGGGACCCTGTGAGTACCCTTTTGCACTTCCCTTTACTGGCGGATTTTCCGCCAATAAAGGGCCAAGTAAGTATATACTAGTAGTCTGGGACCCTGTGAGTACCCTTTTGCATTTCCCTTTACTGGCGGATTTTCCGCCAATAAAGGGTTGCGGAAAGGCCTGTATCGGAGTTTTTCGGCGGAAAAACATGCGAAAATTAACGATATACTGTGCGCAAGGGAGAACGACAGCCAGGAAAGAAGAGTATGATTTATGAGAAATGAAAGTTTAAACAGAATTTCAGATAATAAATCGAATAATAAATCAAACAATAAATCAGAAGCCGGGCATGAGAGTGCCGGTAATCGAATCGTGCTCAATGCCCAGCAGTCGGAAGCGGTGAAGACTGTGGAAGGACCGGTGCTTCTGCTTGCAGTGCCCGGAAGCGGAAAGACAACAGTTCTGGTACTGAGGCTGGGATATATGATTCTTAACTGTGGGATCAAGCCGGAGAATATTTTGACAGTGACGTATACGGTCGCTGCTACGCGGGACATGGCGCAGAGATTTGCGGGATATTTTGGCGCGGAACTGGCGGAACGGCTGGAGTTTCGGACGATCAACGGGATCTGCGCGAAGATCATAGCGTATTACAGCCGGATGATCGGGAAGAAGCCGTTTGAACTGGTGACAGATGAAAAGAGTACGGCGGGCATCCTGACTCAGATTTATCAGCAGGTGGAGCAGACCTGGCCGACGGAGGCGGATCTGCGCAATGTGCGGACACTTATCACCTATATTAAGAACCAGATGCTGACGGAAAAGGAGATCAGGGCGCTCGGTAAGCAGAAGGGAAGCCCCTTGAGAGCGGCGGACTGTGACATCAATATCGCCGCGATTTATGAGCGGTACAACCACTGGCTGCGGGACCAGCATCTGATGGACTATGATGACCAGATGGTGTATGCTCTGACAATTCTGCGCAAGGTGCCGCAGGTACTGGAGTATTTTCAGGAGCAGTACAGGTATATCTGTGTGGACGAGGCGCAGGACACATCCAGGATCCAGCACACAATCATTGCCCTGCTGGCTTCAAAACATGACAATCTCTTCATGGTCGGAGACGAAGACCAGAGTATTTACGGCTTCCGTGCCGCCTGTCCGGAGGCGCTGATAAATTTTGAGAGAGAGCACCGAGGTGCCAAAGTATTGCTGATGGAGCAGAATTATCGCTCCGGCAGCGGAATCGTTCGTGCGGCGGACCGCTTTATACAGAGGAATACGCTCCGGCACGCCAAACACATGATTTGCGCAGACGGCGCGGCAGAGGGGCCGGAAGTCAGAGAGATCGCGCTCAGGAACCGCAAGACCCAGTACAGCTATCTGCTGAAAGTGGCGGATGGGTGCGAAGAGGAGACGGCGGTTCTGTATCGGAATAATGAGAGCGCTATACCGGTGGTCGATCTTTTGGAAAGAAATAATGTGCCCTACCGGATCAGAAATGCTGAGATTGGATTTTTCACGCATCGGACTGTGACTGATATTTCGAATATCATTAAGCTGGCTTATGATCCGCACGATACAGATGCTTTCATGGCGGTCTATTACAAGCTTGGGCTGTATCTGAACAAGGAGACGGCTGCACTGGTCTGTGACCTGAGCAGTCGGATCGGGATGCCGATTCTGGAAACGGCTTTAAGGTATGCGGATCTCAAACCCATGACGCTTAAAAGCGTGAGATCGATCCGCACGCATCTGGAGAATATGAAGGAGGATCGGGGAGACCAGGCGGTTTTGAGGATCGTGCGCTTCATGGGATACGGCGAGTATCTGGAAAATGCGGGGATCAGGGACAGTAAGATCTATATTTTGAAAGCGATCGGAGCGCAGACAGAGTCGCCGGCGGAACTTCTGGACCGGATCGGATATCTGGAGGATATTTTCCGCGGGAAGGAGTCGGATCCCGACTGCCCCTTTATTCTTTCAACAATTCATGCCAGTAAGGGGCTCGAATATGATACAGTTTACTTGATGGATGTTGCCGACGGGCTGTTCCCGGAGGAAGTTCCGGCGAGTATGAAGTATATGCAGCCGGAGGAGCGCCGGGCGTTCGAGGAGGAGAGGCGGCTCTTCTATGTGGGAATGACCAGGGCCAAAAAGAGCCTGTTTGTGTTCACGACGGGGGCAAAATCAGTGCTGGCGGATGAACTGTTCGGCAGGGAAAAGGTGAGGAAGCGGTAATGGCAGCGGAAAGAATGCCTGATTTTAAGGAGATCAACAGGCTGATCGAGAGCCTTGAGATGCTGGACCGGAGTTTTCAGAGGATCACTGCGGAGTACGAAGGGCATGAGGAGAAGGTGAGGCAGGCCTGCTCGGCGCAGCTTAAGAAGGAGTCTTCGGAATTTCTCAGAGAGATCCCTGTGGAAGAACTGAAAAATTCCAAGGCCGGGATCCGGATCAGCGCGCTTCAGAGCGCGGGGTATAACACGCTGTATGACCTCTATAAAGCGGAGAACTGGAAGCTGCAGAATATTGAGGGGATCGGCGAGAAACAGATTTCCTCGATCCGGAGCATTATCGGAGAGTTTTTAAATCGTCTTTCCACAAGAGCCCGCATCAGACTGACGCCTGACAGGGACGACATTGCATCCAGGACGCTCATTCATGAGATCGCAAGATTTCGTAAGATCGAGCAGATCAGAAGAGAGGCGGGTCCGCTGACGGCGAGTGTTCACGAGACGATCAGCGCGCTGACTGCAGCGGTGACGATCCGGAGCCGTTTTCGCTGGATCTTTTCCTTCGGCGCCGCGAAAACTGATACGATCAGGGCGATCGGCGATATTTTGACATATTGCAGGAGCGCCGAATATAACCTGGTGAAGAGCCTGATCTCCCAGTACGGCGAAGCCGAAAACATGGGCGTGCTCGACGCGATAGAGGACTTCAAGAAGAACAGCGCCTCTTACTACGCCATTATCGAGCGGATGACGGGAGCGGGCGCGAAGCGGGAACTGGTATACAGCAGTGTCCCTGCGCAGCTGGCGGAGGAGATCGACGCCTTTCCGCTGAATCTGGATCGGTTTAAAGGGAATCTTCGCGCCTATCAGGAGTTCGGCACGCGATACATTCTCACTATGAAGAGGGTGCTCCTGGGCGACGAGATGGGCCTTGGCAAGACGATCCAGGCCATTGCCGCCATGACGCACCTTTACGGGGAGAACAGGCAGAGCCGATTTCTTGTGGTCTGCCCGGCGTCCGTCATGATCAACTGGTGCAGGGAAATCCAGAAATTCAGCGACATTCCGGTCAATCTCCTGCATGGGCCTTTGCTGGAAGACGCGCTGCTGAGCTTTACGGAACTCGGCGGTGCAGCCGTGACCAACTACGAGAGCATGGGCAAAATAGTGGGGACCATCGACAATCATCTGACCCTTTCCATGCTGGTCATCGATGAGGCACATTACATCAAGAATCCGGAGGCCAAGAGAACGCAGTATATCCATGCCCTGGATGATGAGTCGGAGAGGATCCTGCTCATGACAGGAACGCCCCTGGAGAACAAAGTCGGGGAGATGTGTGAGCTGATCGGCTTCGTTCGCCCGGACATGGTCGAGAACGTGCGCACCTATGCAGGGATGCGGCAGCTTCCCGCTTTCCGGGAGATGCTGGCACCGGTCTATCTGCGCCGGCAGCGGGACATGGTGCTCGATGAGCTGCCTCCTCTGACTGTGGAAGAGGAGTGGTGCGAGATGACGGCGGAAGATGCGGCAGCCTATGGCGTAGAAGTTATGGGCGGAAACTTCATGGGGATGCGGCGCGTCTCTTACCTGCAGGAGGATCTGCGGACTTCTTCCAAGACGCAGCGTCTTTTTGAACTCTGTGACCAGGCGATGGAAGACGACATGTTCGCCCATGACTCGGCGATCGCTGAGGCGGCCGACGGACTGGCTGATAAGGAATGGATCCGGCAGCTCGTGGAGAAGGAGCGCAAGAAATACCTTCCGGCAGTGATAAACGAATGATTATTCTACACACAAAAAAGGACTGTATATACAGTCCTTTTTTTATGCACATATTGATTTTAAGCACCGGTGAACTCGCCGGGATCACTCGGTCCGCAGCGCGATGACCGGATCTTTCTTGGACGCTGACCTGGAAGGGATCAGTCCGCCGATCATGGTCAGGACCGTGGCGATGATGACCAGCGCAACCGCAGCCTGAGGCTCCAGAACAGCCGTGATGTCATCGATCTCGGTGACCTTGTGGATTATGTCGTTGATCGGGAACAACAGAAGCCGCGTGACTATAACGCCGATAATGCCCGAGAGCAGACCGATGATGCAGGTCTCAGCGTTGAAGATGGAGGAGATGTTCCTCTTGGAGGCGCCGATGGCGCGCAGGATACCGATCTCCTTGGTCCTCTCAAGTACTGAGATATAGGTGATGATGCCGATCATGATCGAGGATACGACCAGTGAGATCGAGACGAAGGCGATGAGCACGTAGGTGACCGCGTTGACGATCGTCTCGACGGAGCCCATCAGGATTCCCGTGATGTCCGTGTACTGCAGTTTTTTGGCCTCTTCCGCGTTGTCATTGTAGCGGGTCAGGAAATCGGTGAAGCGGTTTTTGGACTCAAAGTCGTCAAAATAGAAAGAGATGCTGGTCGGATCATCTTCTTTCTGGTATCCCAGGTTGAGAAGATTGCCCTTGTAGGACCGTTCCTTCCCGCTGACCATTGTTTCCATGAGCCTGTTGATCTCGTCTGCATCTTTGTTGAACCGGAAAGCCTCCGCGAACTTGTCCGTGTCAAAAGTCATGAAGTCTCCGTCTCCGCTGAACATATTGGAGAGGGGCGCCATAGCTTCCGCCAGGGCTTCACCGGTACCTTTGGCTACGAGCAGGGCCATGTAATCTTTGGCAAGTTTGTAGCCCTCTTCAAAGAGAGCGGAACTGTTATCTTTCATTGCCTTTTGAATCGCCTCGTCAGTGGAAGGAAGATCTTCCACAGGGACCAGATTGTTTTCGTCCGGTGTCAGACTGTCGTAATAGTTGTCGAAGGATTCCTCGATAATCCTGGCGGTCAGGGCCGGATCGAGCTTGATCTGCTCGATGGAGCCCAGCATCTGGGCGACTTTATCCTCAGAAATGGCATTTTCCTTGTACATATCGAGATAATCCAAGGTGATGTACTTCTTTTCGGTAGTCTCGCCGCCTTCTTCGTACTGCTTTTTGATCTGGGACTTGAGTGTCGACTTTATGAGTCCGGCATTCTCCGCGTCCATTCCGGAGGTATCCATCCCGTCGACCGCAGCGTCGGCTTCCGCCTTGGTGGATGCGCTCTGCAGGAAATCGATCGTTTTCTGAATGCCTTCCGTAGCTTGGGATGCTGCGGAATTCGCCGCCAGATCCGCGATAGTTTCTTTCATGGACTCCAGTCCGCTGATCAGTTCAGATACATCGACCGTGGGCTCGGCATCGCCGGACTCGCTGGCCGAAGAGTTCTCCCGGACCGTTTCTTTAAGCTGCGCGGTCATTTCTTCATTCAGGCCGAGGGAATCGATGTAGGCTTCCGCCTCGGCGACAGTTGTGACGCCCTCGAGGTCGGCGATCGTCCTGTCGACCCTCTCGTTCACAATCTTTTTTGCCTCCTCTTTGGCCGTTGTTTCTACGGTTTCCTTAAGGCCTTCCAGTGTTCCTACTGCGCCGGACACATCGGGGGCGGCTTCAGGTGCGGTGGATTCGGTCAAAGTGACAGCTGCCATCTGCTTGTATCCCTCGATGATGCCGTTTGCGAAAGCGGAATCTGCCTGGGTGACTGCTTTGACCATAGCCTCAGTGATCTCATCGATGCTGTCGACGACTTCCTTAGAGGAGTTCATGATGATGTCTGTCATGGCACCAGGGTCCATGCTCAGGCCGTCCATGTCCATGTTTATGACAAAAGCCTCCGCCAGAAGATCCTCATCGACAGTGATCATATCTTCGAAATTGAGTTCGTCGTCGTCTTCGTCATCGAAGGCTTTGCCGGAGAAAACATCGTAATCCGGATCTTTGAGCTGAGCCAGGACGATCTCGGAAGAGTACGCCTTGTTCATCACATAGGAAGTCAGTTCCGGAAGATAGAGGACGCCGGTCGTCGAGGAAGAACCGGAGCCCTTCTCCTGGGGCTTGTAGATGATCGCCGTGATCTTAAGAGGCTCCGCGTTTTCATACACGTCCCTCATATAGTGACATATCCTCGTAGATCTCGTATTCCTCATTCCATTTATATTTTGACGAGGGATCGATGAGTTTGAACTCTCTGCCGAGGATCTCATCGTAGGTGACGGTCATCGGCTCATTGTGTACAGTGATCTTCTCGCCCAGGTAGAGGTCCTTCATGATGTCCGAGAGCTCTTTGGTATCGCGGAAACCGAGGGAGTAGAGCAGCAGATCGGAGATCTGGTTGGGATCCATGACACACAGAGCGAGCTCGTTATACTTCTCGGGCCATTTGCCGTAAGCGATCGTATACTCATTCTTCATCCGCTCCGGCTCGATCATTTCGGAGAAAGTGGACATAGATCCGCCGCCCAGCGGCATGGAGGCGAATATGCCCCCTCCGGAGGAACTTGTGGGGTAGATCTGCGCGAGCCGGTCTGTGGCGTCAATGGTGTAGATCACCGGTGAGACCGCATAGGACTTCTTGATCATGCGCACATCTTCTTCGTACTCCTCGGGGTGCGCGTCCAGATAATCCATGAAACTCTTGAGATCGTTATTGCTGATGGAATCGGTAAAGGAAGTGATGTACTGCTGTTCCACAAGGGAATTGCCTTCTGCCTTGACATCCCTGATCGCCTGCATGGAAAGGATAATGCTGGCCAGGTCTCCCTCCTCCGCGTTAATGGTCAGCGGATAACTGTTCATGGTCTCTTCCTGGATCTGGTCGATGTAATTCTGGAATCCCGTGGAGAGCGACAGGATCAGCGCGATGCCGATGATACCGATAGACCCTGCAAAGGCGGTCAAAAAAGTGCGGCCCTTCTTGGTCATGAGGTTGTTAAGGCTCAGACCGAAGGAGGTTGCAAGGTTCATTGAGGCTTTCCCCAGGTTCTTGTGCACGCCGGGTTCCTCGCTCTCGATCATGAGAGGGTTGGTATCGTCGGTGATCTGCCCGTCCTTGAGACGAACGATACGGTTGGCGTACTGCTCGGCGAGCTCAGGGTTGTGGGTGACCATGACGACCAGGCGGTCGTTGGCCACTTCTTTTAAAAGATCCATGACCTGCACGGATGTCTTTGTATCCAGCGCGCCTGTGGGCTCGTCTGCCAGAAGGATCTTGGGATCGTTGACCAGGGCGCGGGCGATCGCCACACGCTGCATCTGGCCGCCGGACATCTGGTTGGGCTTCTTGTGGGACTGCTCCTTAAGGCCGACCTTATCCAGGGCGTCGAGAGCCATCTCTCTGCGCTTTTCAGCGGAAATGCCGCCGATGGTCAGCGCCAGCTCGACGTTCTGCAGGACTGTCTGGTGGGGGATCAGGTTGTAGGACTGGAAGACGAAACCGACCGTGTGATTGCGGTAGGAGTCCCAGTCGCGGTCCTTGTATTTCTTGGTAGAAATGCCGTTAATGATCAGATCGCCGGTGTCATAGCGGTCCAGCCCTCCTATAATGTTGAGGAGGGTAGTCTTGCCGGATCCGCTGGGACCGAGGATCGCTACGAACTCGTTGTCCCGGAGGTTGAGGGAGACATCGTCGAGGGCGATCTGTTCGTATCCTCCGGTATTATATTTTTTCTTTATATTCTTAAGTTGAAGCATGCTGCCTCCGCATATTGACAAGAGTGCTCGTCATGTATAAATAGATCGTCCAAGCCCTTTACGCCCTTATGGGGGAAAAAGACTATGCTGATATTACTGTAACGGAATTGATCAAAAGAGCGCAAGTATCCAGGGCATCTTTTTACCGTATTATGAAGTACATGATCCTCATCTGAAAAGAAGAGGGTCTCTTAGTAATAGACGGCTCCGGGGGGCCTCAGTTACTTAAATATTTGTAAAATGGCAAAAAAGTGATATAATAAAAGTCCGGCTTAGAAAGGACGATATTATGAATATCCATAGATTTATCATTTATATTGCTGCCGCGTTCCTCGGGATCAGCGTGATCTTCGGCGCGGCTGGAACCGGAGCGGCTGCAGCGGCGGCCCGGGCTGAGAACGCGGAAACAAGGGAATATACTCCCGAAGAACTCAGCTGCATGTCTCAGTACTATTACAAGCGCACCAGCGAGAGCGGTTTTTATCCGCCCATCAGGATCTGGGCGACGGCTTCTATGAGATCTTACTGTTTGATGAAGTAAAGGGAGAAGACGGCACAACTCACAACACTTCTTACGCACAGTACAGGGTCGGGACAGACGCGAAGGGAACAGATACTGTTTTCGGGAAAGAAATCGATCTGACTCTCTATAGTAAGGTGTATACACCGGATGAGCTCTGTAAACTGGCTCAGAATCATTATTATAAAATGAATGATTTCTATCCGCCCAACGTGTCGTACACAGCCAATAAGGACGGCACTTATACGATCTGCATGTTCGAGATGATCGAGGACGACGGCGGCACACCGCACAGCGCTACCTGCGGCTGGTATACGGTCAATGTATGCGGAGTCGGAACAGATGACATGATGATGCAGAACATCGACCTCAATGAGTAAAGGAATCCATGAATAAAGGGACCAAGAGAGACCGGCGGAGACAATATGCCATCCGGCGAAACCTCAGGAAAGCTTCGTGCGTGGTTTTACTGGTTCTGTTGGTCCTGGCATATATCGGGATTCGGAAGCAGGAGAGTGCAGGAACACAGGAGTTTCCGGTCCCGGCCCTGATACAGACAGAGGGAAGGGATCCGGGAAATACAGCGGCAGATTTTGATCTTGACATGGTTCCGGCCTATTCCGGAAGAGCCTATGTCGATATAAATGGAGATGTTCCTTTTTTCACGCAGGAGGAGATGACTGCGGAGGCTTTTCATGAGTACTGGCCTCTGGATGAACGCAGGAGCGGGGCGATATTAGTTCCGTAAAGCCGACGGGATGGAACACGAACCGCTACAGCGACATCGACGGCGAGATGCTCTTTAACAGGTGTCATCTGATCGGGCATTTGCTCACAGGGCAGGACGCCAATGAGCGCAACCTTATTACCGGGACCCGGTACATGAATGTGGAGGGGATGCTGCCCTTTGAGGAATCGGTCGTCAGGTATGTAGAGGGAACCGGTCATCATGTGATATACAGGGTTAGGCCATATTTTGACGGGAACAATCTGGTCTGTGCAGGTGTCCTTATGGAGGCCAGATCGGTGGAGGATCCACGGGTTCAATTCTGTGCCTTCTGCTACAATGTACAGCCGGGATTTGAGATCGACTACGCGACAGGAAACAACCGGCGCGCCAATGCATCTGACTGATCTGTAAGCACAGGTAGTCAGCGCGGGATTAATGTAGTAAACTGAATATGGAAGTAAGGATCGGGGGCAGGCGTCTTTGTACACCCTATGATGACATCCTTTTAACATTGGTGAAAGAGGAAACTCTTTCGTTTGGTGTACAAATGTCAGTCATCAGATAGCCTGCCCCTGTTTTTTTGTCTTTAGGAAGGAATGTGCCGGGAACTGACGCCGGAATGGAGAATGATATGAAAAGCCTCACGAACAAATTTGAAAAGCTGTTATTATCCGAACTCAGGCTGGCGGCATATATTCCGGCTTCGGAGGACAGTTCGCAGCTGACAGACGAGAAGCTGGCGCAGGCTGTTACAGTGAACGAGGAGCTTATAAATCTCGGTTATACGCTGAAACCGAAGGACTTGATCGCGCTCGCAGGCAGCCCTTCTCTGGAGGGGTTCGCACAGCATTTTCGCAGCCTTCTGCCCAAGGTATCGGCGCCTCCCATGTATCCTGACTTTCCGCTTCAGGTGATGGGGATGAGCGAAGCCGAATTCCGTATGCACCAGATGATCCACTATTTTTCCACTTATGATCTGGAACTGCTTTTCGGGATGGAGGTAAAGCGCGGATGGCTGCCGGATGTGACGTCGACTGAGAAGACGGAGAGCGATGATACCTTGCTCAAGGCCAGGGTCCTGGAACTTGTACCCGAAGATGAGGCGCCGCTCACGGCGCTCACGCGGATCATGCAAAAGAGAGAGCGCCTGACACTCCCCGGACAGGAACTGACGGTCGAGGCGCTTCCGTATCTGGAGCCGGATGATATAGCCGGACTTAAGGTGCCCTTTAAGGAAAACCTGACAGTGCTCTTTGACGCGATCCTGAGAACCGGGCCGGATGACGGAAAGATTTCGGGGGACGCCGCAGACAGAAGGGTTCTGCTCTGGCGGCAGATCTGTCAGCATACGGGCGACGTGATGAAAAGCACAGGCGCTGTTTTGCCAAGGCATCGCTATCACTTCAGGACGAGTGAAAAGAGAGCGATCGTAAAACTCCTGGAGTCTTATCCTGCGGCGGATTTTAAGGCCAATCTGATCCTGTCCCGAGGCAAAAGAGAGGAATGCATCACGGTTCTGCAGTTCCTCGATTACAGCATATATTCCCGGAGCGCGGCGCACCTGGAAGCGGTGCGGGCACTTAGAAACGGTGAACTGAAGTCCTGGGAGGCGCAGGCCAAATATCTGCTCGCTTCGGGAGACGAAGGAGCTTTGGACTTCATCGCGAAGCGGCCGGGGATGATGCTGCGAATGATCGGGTGGCTTTTGAGGATGGACTATCCTGACTCGGAGATCCGGGACAGGCTGGTGGAGAATGCCGGCAAGCTGAGCGCCCACACGATCATAGACATTTTTAACGCGCTGGATCTCAAGGAGGAAAATGCCCCGCAGGAAGATATTTACCGGCGGCTGAGAGATGAACAGGAAAGATACATAGAACAGTGTTCGGAGACTGTGAAGAATCCGGAGGCGGTTTATGCGAAGTACAGATTGATGCTTGCAAAAGGATATGCGGACGAAGTAATTCAGAATGCAAAGAACAGAATCAGTCAGTGCCGAAGAGAAATCCGGGAAATAGACCGGGAGTATAAAGCGGCCTGTGATCTTTACAGAAGGACCGCGCCGTATTCGGGAAGGGTGAGAGCGATCCTGGAAGACGTTCTTCGTGCGCACATGGAAAAAGCACGGACTGAACTGGCAGGAAAGAAGGTCTTTGTGTCTGCAGAGGAATTCGATCTGTCGTACAGCCGTCTCGAGGGCGGGAATAAATCTTCGGAGGGAGGCTACCTTCCAAGCGGAATGGCGATCCGGATCCCGGAAGAAGTGAAAAGACTTCGCTTTTTTGTTTACTGGAATGACAAGAACCGTGTGGATGTGGATCTTCATGCAAAGGCATATGACCTTGAGGGAGAATCCATCGATGTGGGATGGGATGCCCATTTCAACAAGTCGGGGATCGTTCACTCCGGCGATATCACCCATAGCAATGCGGCAGAGTTTATCGATATCAATATGGACGCACCTTTGCGCAATGCTGAAGCTTCAATCCACCTTTACTACGGAAAGCAGTCTTTTGGCCGGATAGAGACCTGCTATGTCGGAATGATGGCTGTAAAGAGATTTGGGGAGAAAGTAAAACTATACGATCCGAAGAACTGCTTCTTTACTCACGAACTGCG
>CACZJD010000048.1 GCA_902781325.1 uncultured Lachnospiraceae bacterium | reverse complement strand
CCGTCCTGATCTTGTTGTGTGCGCTGTCATTGAAGAAGCCCAGCGCCTTATCTGGTACCGGAACATTTACCAGCTGTTCCGGTAATTCAATGTCGAAGTAGTACTGGAGTTGCGAGCGGCAGCAGCTCCGACATCATTTTTGATTGAACTGTTTGTGTCTATGATCATCCCTTGCGCGCCCTTAATGATTCCAGCGCCCTTTCTCTGTGTTCAGGTGCGGCTTCTGCATATAGCCTTAACAGTTCCCTGAATTGCCGTATCCATTCCGGATCATGCTTATTCAATTCTTCATAGATCTGTTTTACTGTCATATCGCTTTACCCCTGTTTCGCTTGCTGGCTCCTCTGAGACCGGCGCGGTACCCGATCATGAAACCGGCCTTTAGACCATTCCAAACAGCTGCAAGAACAATTTCCTGAAAGTTTGTTCCGGTACTGTCGAATGTAATCTTTCTCAGTTCATCCACATCGGAATAATAGAACGCTCCAAAGATCCCGCCCTTTTCGGTTGTCAGCGCTTTATAATCTTCAATTGCTTTCTGCATGCTCCGCTTCATTGCTCTTGTTTCTAGGGGATCCCGCATGATACAATCATGAAGAATCCCTTTTCCTTTCTGTGTTGTAAGTTAATGGGTTTCATCAGTCTCAGGTGTTGCAGCGCCTGAGATTTTTTTGCTTTGTGCCTCCCGGATCCTGTCGATCGAAGCCAGGAGCTGTTCATCAAGTGCGCGAATGCTCTGATCATCAATCTGTTTGTCCATCTGATCACCTTCTTTCTATATGCTGTTTTAATGATTCAGTGTTTCAGGTGCATGATATCATGCACCACTAACAATATAACGCGACATGATATCATGCGTCAAGCATCTTTTTTGTTATCACTTGTTATCCGTTGTTATCTTCGTTTGACAAGTGTTTTGTGTTACAATCTGAATATGGGAAAATACAGCGGATACACGCCGGCTAAAAAGCGGGCAAACGACAAATATCTGACTACGAAGGTTGATAATATACTGATCCGGGTTCCAAAGGGAAAGAAGGCAGCCATTCAGGACGCCGCCAATGAAAAGGGATTATCCGTGAATCAGTTTATTAATGATGCCATTGATCAGGCCATGGAACAAAGCAGCGGATCAGGTGCATGATATCATGCAAATCTGCTCACCTCGCTTTGCTCCGTCTCCGTTGTGACCGTTTCGCGGCTTTCATGGATAAATACCCATCTAAGAATTAAAACACCTTAAAACGGCAAATACAGCGTTATTCTATATGCTGTCCAACTCCAATAATTCGGTTAAATACTTGTCCAACTTCCGGGAAATGATTGTTTCATTGTTTAAGAAGTACTCAGCACCTATCTCTCTTTCCATCTTGTCAAGGATCATGATTTCATCCTGTGTGAGCTGTGGATGCTTTGCCAGATCTTTTTTCAGCTTTTTAGAGAGTCTAACCAGATTATTACCCTGTACATCTGTCAGCTTTTGCAGCAATCTGGGAGTTATCCGATCTGTATTGTTCTCGACAAAATATGCAATATCATTCGGATTGATTCCCTCACTTTTTAGTATCATCAAAATGCTGTTGACTTCCTGCGTTACTGCAACAAATGAGTCGAGAGCACATTGGCAGATGATCTCTCTCTTCCGCCTGTCATCTTTAACAGACTGTAATTTCTCACAAAAATTTACAACCATTGTTTCGCCTCCTAACGTCTTTACGATGTCAGCATCACCCTATTGAACCATTTCTTTTCATTCGCCTAATTGCGCGGTATGTTTCGCCCGCCGTCGTTCGGCGGTATGTATGTCTGACGCTCTTTAAACTCTTTTTTTGATGCCGGCATGATTGCATTTATTTTTAAATCGTCTGATCAGGTCCTCCGAAGATTCCCCTTTCTTATCACTCTGATCATATAAAATCCTCTCATAGTTGGCCCAGATCGGGCCCGCGTACTCCTCGAGGCGCATAACCGCATATTCCGGGCCCGTCGTATGGGTCCGTTTAAATGTTGAGACTCCGAAGCGGGTCCCGATGCTATACGCCGTTGAGTCTGTCAGATAGGGGATCAGGCGCTTTGTTACCTGTCTTTTTCTCAGGCTCCGGAGAGCCCTTTCATGTAATTGTCTTACTCGCTCCCCAGAGACGCCGAGACGCTCCCCGCATTGTATGTATGTTTCCCCGAGCTGATACTTGCTCCGCACAACGTCGGCCTCGCGCTCCGGTAACTTGTCCACCTGAGCCCAGAGCTCACGGGAGAGCTCCTCGCGTTGGATCCGCTCGAGAGCGTCCTCGAACTGGTCCCCATCAGCCGGGAGAGTATCCTCGAGCGTTATGTCCTCATCGTCTCCTCCGATTACTTCGTTTGTACTCCGGAGCCTAGTCGTTAATCGGTCCTTTTTGAGTTGCTCGAACTGGTCTTTACTGAGCCCGAGAAATATCCGAAGCTCTTCCGGAGTTGCGTCCCGTCCTAGCTCTACCCGGTACGCGTTCATGATCCTGTCATACTTAGAAATCAGTGTTTTTTGATTCGGCGGGATCCTGATCAGCGCGCCACACTCTGTGATGTACTGATACAGGACCGTCTTTATGCAGATAAATGCAAACGTCAAAAACTGCGCGTCACGGTCCGGATCCCAGAGCTCGACAGCACGAACTAGTCCGAAATACGATTCTTGCCTCAAATCTTGAAGATCCTCAACACCCTTGTATTTCTCTGTCAGTTTGAAGATCATCCCTTTGTTCTGGTTATAGAGTTGTTCCATGTTTTCAGTTACATCATGCCCCGCCCGAATAGCAAGAACGAGCTCCTCATTAGTCATTTAGCGCCCTCCACTGAATACAATATGGTATAATGTATCTAGTGTTTCGTTTGTAGGAGAGCGTTATATTCTGTCATTCGGGGAGTGCTTAGCCGGTGCTCCCCACTTTTATGAAACATTGTGTTTCACTTTAGAACGATATATAATGTATATGTCACTACAAATGACGGCGGGGTAAACGTCACTGGTAGTGCAATCAAGGGAGGGCTTGGCTCGAGAACGGCCCTCCTTTTTATGAGATATTGTGATTAATTTTGAAATGATTTATAATAAGTAAGCGGCTAATTTCAAGCAAGGCAAGCGTTTTAATTAAGAATGGGAGGGCGGAGGCCGACTAGCTCTCCTATTTTTTATGTCTTGACGTTTGCGCTTCAATATGGAACGTTGTATAATAAATGGGTAATATTCCGGTTATTGTTAATGGGTATTGCATAAGTAACAACCAAAGTATAGGAGAGCGACAACCACCGGCTCTCCTATATTTTTTTTTATGTCGACGGCCTCAGATCGATCCTCACGTTAATCATCATGATCGTCTTTCCCCAACCATCACCCTTTATGAATAAATAAATCTCAACGTCACGACCATTCAGCAGTAACTCTTCCGGCAACTCAACGTCATCTCCGGTATACTGAACAGTGTTATTGATAACAGCATCTCCGGAATTACACATCTCGACCCAGAGCGTAAACTCATCACTCTCCGGAGCGTTTAACAATCGCAGTTTCAACCCCCGGTCATACTGGTAAATTGCTGAAATTATCATTTTACTCGTAGCCGTCGCCATATCGACCGCAATAATATTGCTAATGTTCATTTAGATTTTCTCCCTAACTCTGCAACAATGTGTCCTCGTTCTTCGATGGATTCCAGAACAGCATCCGCGAAACAGTCATCATATACAGATATTCCATTTACAACCACTCTCGAAACGGTGCCGATCCGCTCCGCATCGTCTATCACACATTGAGCGAATAACTCCCAATATCTCCGGGTGCTGTTGCCATGCTGCGCTTTCTCTCTGATCAACAGTGCTCTGACATCACCCTCAGCGCATCGGCGCTCGAAATCTTCTTTTGATTTCCTGTCACGCTCTGCGATTTCAGACAATCGAGCTCGCTCATACTCTTCCCGATACTGTCGGCGCGACTCTGACGCTTGCTCCCTCTTATTACGCTGATATTCGCGATCTCTGGCTCTTTTTGCCTCAACTTTGCAGGAATGCCCACAATATACAGTCTGGTCGTTATTCGTCTCAAAATGAGCCCCGCAAATAGGACATATCTTCTTATATTTCATAGTCTCGCC
Source organism: uncultured Lachnospiraceae bacterium (assembly GCA_902781325.1). Classification (GTDB taxonomy): domain Bacteria; phylum Bacillota; class Clostridia; order Lachnospirales; family Lachnospiraceae; genus CAG-791. Next base: position 21,558 of record CACZJD010000048.1, on the reverse strand, counting down.
AACCTATTTCCATAACATCAAACTACTATGCCGACCAGAACGACCCCAACGATTAAGAACGAATGTTCAGTGACGGCGGTTCTGAGTGCCGTCGGGGTATACCCGGGGAGTGATCCCCCTGATAAAAGAAAAGAATGTTTTTGAATAAATATTTTTTTTTACTGTTGTTGTCTGCAGAAAACATAACGCATTGTCCTCAGCCAGGTTAAGCCGGACCCGGGAGCCGGGGAGGGGCGGGGAGGTTAAGGCTGTCCGGGCCTTTGTATTTTCCGCACTCTCCCGGGTGACTCTCGAATCCATCATTGAAACACAATGGCAGAATTTATATAAACTCTTTCGAGCTTATACCGAAATCAATCCCCGGGCTGTTGCCGGGTACATTGTGCGACCTGTCCCGCCGTCATGCGCGGGGAGGGGCGCTTTACTTGTCGGCGTCGGCCTGTTCGACCGTCTTGCAAATATCCTCATAAATCTTATTATCTGAGATGCGACCCCAGAGCCAGACGAGAGAGAAGTCCTCAAACTTATTCTCAGCCATCGGCCTGACGTAATAGTCGCCCTTACTGCTCTTTTCTTTCCTGTCCCAATCGTGGAATACATCTCGCTGATAACGGATAAGAACTTCGTTTGCGTCCTCGATTGTCTTGTTGTTACGCTTCACGATCTCCTCGATCTGCTTACAAAGTGCAACGACCTTGCGCTTATCCTCCAAGCACATCTGAGAGAGTTCCTCTTTCACCTCTCGGGAGTCTGCGTCGTACTCCTCGCGGGAAACGAGCGGTTTGTCGCCTTTTAACTGCTTCACGCGCGCCTGATACATCTCGAGAGCGTCCTCGGCTCTCTGCTTGTCCTGTTTCGCTTTGGAGTATGCCAGAGGATCCCCCGCGACCGTTGCAACGCTCATTTTGTTCTCGGCTCCGGAGATCTGGGCGTTTGCCTTATCGATATCCTCAATTCTTGCGTTTAGCTCCGCGTTAAAATCCTCGATCAGTTTCTCGACCTTATCTTTCAGTTTCTCGTATGCTGTCATGGTTTATTCCTTTCTGCCTTTCGGCGTGCTTTGTTAATAGTGAGTGTTTAGATGATCCGACGCCATAGCCCGCTATCATCGTTAAAACCATTCGAGAGAGCTTCATTAGCCGTCATCGCAAAAAGATCTCTCGTTGGTGTCGGTGAATAGTTTTCAGCATCTCCCATTGGTGACGGCCTGTTCTCAGGCTCCGGAGCTTCTTTCGCGGGCTCGTCCGACTGTCCGTTATCTCCGAACATTGCTCCCGCCCATTCCGCGAACAGATCCCGCGTTGACGGTTTATTTGTTTCTGACATAATGTCTATACCTTTCTGCCACTCTGGGCGCGTTGTTGTGAGTTTCCGGAGACGCTCAACCATCCCGGCCGGAGCATGATTAACCGTCTCTCTATGTTTTATCTCCGGTGCGGATCCTGTCCGCAGTGAAGAATAATCTATCTTGTTCTCATGCAAGTAGGCTGCATTGTTTCCCTTGTCATAGTGAACGGCTGTAACGTTAATGTCCGTTTCACCTTAAATGCGGGATTCGTCCAGACTATACGCTTACTTTGAACAGATCCATCAAAATGCTCGAAAGTCATGCAAACTGTAACTCTCTTCTCATCTGGTTGATTAAGCCAATAATCTTCAAGTATCTCCTGAATACGCTTGTATTCATTTGATGACTTCCAATTACTCATAAAACGATTCCTTTCTTAAAATCATCAATTGCGCGAACGTCCTTCTTTCGGAGCTTAACTCCGACAGCCTCTTTGGCAAGAATATCTGCCAGTTCATTTCCTTCAATGCCGGTATGGCCTTTGACCTTGACAAAGTGTATTGTGATCCTGTCCGTGATCCGCTGCATTGCATCATGGTAACGCTTTGGCAGTTCTGTTTTGGCACTCCATCCGCCTGTTGCCCACTGCTCTATACCGGCATAGTCATAATACAGATTTATCTCTGTTATCCCCAGATTGACAGCTTTCCATATTGCCTGAAGCGCTCCGATGACTTCACCGGCCACATTCTGCTCACTCGCGAACACAGGATTACTCCCAGTGCCTTGAATCAAATAGTATCTGCCACCGTCGTTGATGAATCCGCCATAACCATATACACCGGAAGCCGGTTTAAATGATCCGTCGATATAGGCATAAGGAAGGCTTCTGTCTATCGGCTGATTATCCGCTTCTTGCAGATACGCTTCAGCCGATTCAATGTCAGTGAAGGATTTGAACACAGCGCCTTTGTATCCATGAACTGATTCACTGCAACTCGCCCAATCATTAAAAACTCCGGTCGTCCTTCCGCGCCTGACTGCATAGAACTTAGCTGTTCTGCTCATAAGTGTCCACCGTTCCGCATACACGTAAAAGGCTGTATTCTTTCCCTCGAGTGTCTTTGCGGACCTCAACGCAGTCGCTGAAAAGAACTGCAATCCGATCAAATACTTCAGAAACCGTTTCGCCGTCATCCGTATACAGTGAATCACTGACATTCTCCATAAAATCATTATGGCGCTTCAGCTCATCTCCAATCTCGCGAAGGTTCCGGTTCATCTCCCGGAGCTGATCCGCTACAACAAAGGGAACCGGATTCTTAAAGCCCTCTTTCTCATACTTCCGGTATGCGGACCATGAATCGATGAATGTATCTACTGCAGCCGGTGACGCGCCGATACTTGTAAGATGATCATAAATCTCAGCGAAACTGCTATCATAAATGTCCATCATTTCATCATCGTTGCTGCATTCAGTAGATATATCTGAAGCCAGATCTCCAAATGGATGATCAGCGCCCAGAAACTTAGTGATGTATTCAAAATATCTCATGTGTATGTATGCCCTTTCTGCGTGTTTGCTACGTTGATTTATTGCCGTGCGCGAGTCTGAACCGTGACAGAAAACACTGGTTGACAAAGTTGATTAATTTTCAAATTCTTTTATTCATAATTTGATTTTGAAATTCCAAAACCTCTCAATATCGAAAAAGCTCAACTTTGTCCACCTTTTCATGTTTTCGTGCCTTTTCACGGAAGATATATGCCGTCTATTACCGACTTCAATCCCATGGAGTGCTTTCTTCCGTTGCGTCTTCCCAATCAGGTGGACTTTTTTCTCCACTAAAAGTCAACCTTGAATCTATATCTCCCAGCTTCGTGTATGTTTTCTTTAATCCTCTTATCGTATAGATTCCGTGCCGGTCCTTGTAAACGCCTCGAGGATCAACTTCAAGGCCTAGCGCTTCGAGTCTCTGGTTAAGGTTCTTCTTCTTAATCGGAGTCAGATCAATATCCGGATCTTCACACCATGCCGTGTAACTATCATAGAAAGTATTTTTCGGATACTGATCAGCGCGGTTCTTTGTTATTTCAAAATGTTCTGTATAACCGTAAACATTAGAGCTTGTCTTTTCGTTTCCTACTGCTACAGATCCATTCCACTCGTTAATGAACCGGTACACTGAATCGAGGCGCTGCCGGTACTCTTTAACCGCGTCTTCCGCGCTCTTCGATCTTGTGAACTTGTAGCCGTTCGCAATCAGGCGCTTCAGCCCTTCTAAAAACCAGTTAATGATTGCCGGGATCTCTGGCTTCATCTTGTCCAGAAGCGCTGCGTCTCGCTTCTCTTCCGGAATGACATTGGTACACATGATCAATAGCAATCTCTCGAAAACGTGCTCCCCCTTGTCATCCGTAAATGAAGGGAGTCCATTACACCCGACCATGATTCCGCCACGGTACCGGACCATGAGGGGCTGTTTGTTTTTGCTCTCCATCTTCGTTCTGTCTCCGCCGGTGAGCTGTTTGAAATAAGAACTATCTCCAATGTCGCTCTCTGTCTGATCGCCGTTTATGATCATGCGCTTGCCGAGTGCCGTCCCCATCGTAAACCGGCCTGTATTCTCGTTCATGTGCTGTATTGGTATACTTGTAGCATTCTCTTCGCCCAGAATTAACTGAACCAAATTTAGCAATTGTGTTTTCCCTGTATTGCCTCGAATCGAACAAAGGAAAAGCGCTTTCTTTGCCCGGTATACATAAATATTGCTGATTGCCAGTCCGCAAAACTCCTGAAGTATTTTCATACTGTCATGGTCGATCTCTCCATCCTCGCGGGTAAACAGATCATTAATATACCGATCAAATACCGGCTTATCTTTGATAGTAGGATCATAATCAAACTGCAGCTGGATTGTGCTGATCACTTCTGAATCATGGGGAACAAGCTCCCATTGCCTAAGATCGAGCAAGCCGTTCTTAAAATTTATGTATCGCTCATTCGCGTCCAGATCGTCAAAGGAGTGTATCTTTGTTCCTAACTCGAACAGTGTTCTCTGTGCTTCTGCTATCTGTGCATCCTTCTGGTATGCAACCGGAACAAACTTCCGGAGCGATGACTTGATTTGTGCTTTATTCTTCCGCCGGTAAACTCCACCCTCGAAACCATAGAAAAGATCGTTATCGTCTAGTGGATTCCGAACAATGATATAATCCATAACCTTACTGAAGCTGACAGCCAATTGAGAAGGTTTAATGTTTACTTCATCACGGCTGTTCAAATATGCCCACGGAGCTATAATGCCTTCTGTGTTTTGGACCCTCGATTTAAACGCTTCGAGTGTTCCACCTTCCTTTTCAAAAAAGTCTGTAATGTCTCCCTTTTGTATGCTGCTGATCTTATGGATAACTCGAACCGTAAAAGCATACGGTTTTAAGTCCCTTCTGATTTCTTCAGCCAGTGTTTCGCCGGGCTTATCATTGTCAGGTAAAATATTTACTGTCGCGCCGATAAAGTGCTTTGCATACTCTTTTTTCCATCCCCCGACAGCTCCCGCTGTAGTTGCTGTGTAATGGAGTTTTCGGAGAGTCTCCACGTCTTTCTCGCCCTCGACAATATAAACCGGAAAACCGTCATCTATCGCCCTGATAAGAGCGGGCAGATTGTACAGTGTTGGTTTGATTCCGCCTAATCCGTATTGATAAGAATCGCTTGAATCATCAATCCGTGCCTGAAGGAACTCTTTCCCCTGAATGTCTCCGCCCTCAATCCTGATCTTTGAGAACAGATATTTTCCGTTCGCGTCCTTGTAGTTATAGACTGCAGCAATATGAGCGCCTTCACCGTGCTTCTGCTTCTGGCCGTATTCCATCCGATCTCGCCACGTGCGCGAGGATTTCTGTATTTCATCATCGAACAGATCAGACTGCTTCAGGCCTACTGCTTCGAGAATCTCGTCCAGTGAACAGCCAGCTTGATCACAGATCAGAGTTTTGTTTCCCTTGTGTGAAATATGAAGAGACTGTTTTCTATCGTCATGGCATGGACATGAACACATGAACGATCCATCCCGCTGCCGTCTCGGATTTTTGAAACGGCTGACAATTTGCTTTGTCTCCATGTGTTAGCCTTTCATGCTGTTTGCCGTTGCCTCGTCCATTGCCTTGTCGATGATCTGCTTATCGTACCGGGCAATACGTCCGAGCTTGATTTCCGCTCCGATCTGCTTTGCCCATGTCCGGAAGGTTGTTTTTCCGAGTCCGGTATATGTGCAACCCTGTTCCAGATCGAACCATCTTGTTTCGGTAATAGATCCCTTGTTTCGTTTGTTCAAAGTATTCCGTTTCCTTTCTTTAGATTTGACGCCCGGCGCGCTTCGGTCCGTCATTAGCTTTTGGTTGCCGTCAACCTTTATCTGTGATACATTAAGTCTAGAATGTTTTGGTCAACAAAACAATATTACGCGTCAATGTGTAGTATTGTTTTGGTTTCCAATACACAAAACAAAGTAGATAATTTGAGGAACTGAAAATGCTGTTTGATAAAGAAAGGAATGAAATTGTTTTGAAAAAAGATAAGTATTACCTGAACAGAGAAAGATTTGAATCAGAAATGAAAAGACATGAGGGAGGAACTCATTCAAGGATTAAATACAAAGGACATTATGCAAAACTCGATAAAGAAGTTGATATTGCATATATTATCGGAGTTTCACGTTCCACCCTCAGTAATTACAAAACGAATAAAGAAAGCATTCCGATAGACAATCTTCAAGCTCTGGGCCGTTTGTTCAAATGTGATTGGGAATACCTCTGCGGTGAACAAGATTACAGGACCTCGCCAGAAGGATTAATGGCAGCGCTGAATGAAACGCAAGAAAGCGCCAGGCGTGCAAAAGAAGATAACAAGCCGTGGTTTGAATGCGCTATATCTTCTGGAGAAATAGAAAGCATGACAATTACATGTAATAAGTATCCGGTTCGGCAATTAATATTCGATATTGCAAGATTTGGTGGGTACACAGAAATACTTGAAGGTTTAAAACTGCTGTCTGAAGATATAGCTGCAGCCAATGTAGAACGAAATAAGCCATTGTCGTTTTAAGATTAATGTCAAAAAAGCCCTATTATTCCCCATAGGCCCGGGCGGATCCGTGCCAAATTACACTATTTTGGCATCAAAAATGCCCTACTATACTTTTCATACAGTAGGGCAATAAACGTTATTAATAATCTGATTGGTGTCAAACATGGTGTCAAATGGGATTTTTCCCCATAAATAAAGCAATTGTGGGCAGAATCCCTCTTCCCCTGCTTCATTTTGATAACCTTCATCACTTGCTGATGAAGGTTTTTTCATTGCCGTAAATCAGGAAATATAATTTTCGGTAAAAAAAGAGGGAGCCTCAGACGGGTTCCCTCTCACTATTTTGGCACCATATTGTTTACTCTGAGTCTTCAGATTCCCGCGATCCTTCTCACGACAGCTTCGTCGACGGGGAAAGGCGGGAGTTTGCACTTGGCTTTGTTGGCCAGAACTTCTTCCACCGACTGCTCCAGGATCTCCACAGGGACCTCGTCTCTTCCGCATGTGGCGACGTAATATTCTTCAAGATCCTCCACGGTCTTAAATCCGGCAAGGGAAAGGATATAGTTAACTTCCACCGGATCCGCTTCCCTAAGATAGGCCGCGAGGAAGTATCCGCAGGCTTTGCCGTGAGCCATATGGGCGCTGTAGGTAAGTCTGTAACTGAGCGCGTGCGGCATAGAAGTCGCGGTGTGCGCGATAGCCATACCTGCCATGCAGGAGGCGTTCATCATATTCTGGTAGTCTTCAGGTAAAGCTTCTCTTCTGCCAAGGATCACATCCTTGCTGCGGGCCCAGAGCCTTATGCCGCCTTCCGCGCACATTCTGCTGAAATCCGTAGCGCCGGAGTGAATGTAACTCTCATAGAGATGGCAGAGAGCGTCCATCGTTGTGTTGGCGAGAATCTGTTCCGGCGCGCCGGAGACATATTTTCCATCGATCAGCGCGAGATCCGCGAAGATCTTGTGGGGTATAGATCCCTTGACGTGTTTATCGTGTCTCGTAAGGACAGAAACCGCTGTGACTTCCGAGCCTGTTCCGGCTGTTGTGGGGATCTCGGCGATCGGCAAAGCAGAGGTCTCCGCTGTTTTGTCGTAGAGATACTCCCAGTCCTGATCGTGATGGCGGATCATAAGGGCGATAGCTTTCGCCGCGTCCATGGGGGATCCTCCTCCGATACCGATGACGAAATCGGCTTTCACCTTGCAGCCCACCTGCCTGGCTCTCATTATCGTTTCCACAGAAGGGTTTTCTTCTACTTCAGCGAATTCCACCCAGGATACGCCGTGTTTGTCGAGAGCGGCCGTCACATCTGCGAAAGCGCCGCACCTTCTGGCGCTGCTCTTTCCGGTCACGATCAGCGCGCGGCTGCCGAGAGACGCCAGCTCAGCGCTGTGGCGCAGCACACAATTCTCTTCGGAATATACAAGAGTCGGCATTAAAAACTTCATCTAATTACCTCCGCCTGATCAGCAGTTCTTCTCGGGAACATCAAAGTTTTTGGTGGTTCCGAATTTGGTAGTCTGCACGATTCCCTTGAGTTTGAACCCCTCATTCACAAGGATCTGGGCCATATCTTCCACAGAGATCGCGCCGGAAGCCTTGACTACGATCTCAGCGCCTCTCTCCTTAGTGTGGTATACGGCAAGAGAATCCAGGTTGGCGTTGTTGTCACCGAAGCACTTGGCCATCGGAGCAAATTCGCCGGGCGTGTCGGTCGCCGCGAAAATGAATCTTGTTCCCTGCTTTCTGTAGCCGAGAAGCTCTACGAAGGCCTGGAAAATGTCTTTATCCGTGATAATGCCGATAACTTTGTTGTTCTCATCTACTACCGGAAGAACGGAGATCTCGTTTTCCAGCATGGTCTGGGCTGCCACCTCTACAAAGACGTCCTGGGAAATGGTCTTGACATCCGTGATCATGATGTCCTGGACCTGAGTCTTGCTAAGAAGGTAATTGAGCTCATAGATGGAGAGGGATGTGGAACTCGCTCCGCTCTTTTCTTTTACAAGTCCTCCCGTGACAAGGCCGATCAGCTTCCCCTGGTCATCCACCACGGGCAGGCGGTGGAAATGATTTTTTCTCATGATCTCAACCGCTTTGGAGATCACTACATCCTTCGTGATCGTATAAGGTTTCTCTGTCATATGATCTTTAACGTACATATTGCTTCCTCCCTGTGATCATTATAAGTAACCATACCCGCTGTATCATGATCGCTCATCCGCCGAGATAGGCCTTCTGCACTCTCTCGTCATTTGCGAGTTCTTCACCGGTCCCCTCCAGTGTAATATTGCCTGTTTCCAGTACATATGCCCTGTCTGCAATTGCCAGCGCCCTTTTGGCGTTCTGCTCTACCAGAAGGATCGTCGTGCCCTTGTCGTTGATCTCCCTGATAATATGGAAGATCTCAGAAACGAGGAGCGGCGACAGACCCATGGAGGGCTCGTCAAGAAGAAGGATTGACGGCTTTGCCATCAGAGCCCTTCCCATGGCCAGCATCTGCTGCTCGCCTCCGGACAGTGTGCCGGCGAGCTGTTTCCTTCTTTCTTTAAGGCGGGGGAACAGCTGATAGACTTCCTCCATATCTGCAGACATTTTGGCTTTGTCTTTTCGCAGATAGGCGCCCAGGATCAGGTTCTCCTCAACGGTCTGTTCCGCGAAGACTCTTCTGCCCTCAGGGACCTGCGCGAGGCCCATTCCGACGATCTTGTTGGCGGGTGTCTTAGTGAGCTCCACGTCGTCAAGTTTGATGCTTCCCTCCGCGGCCTTTACAAGGCCGGAAATGGCGTGCATCGTAGTTGTCTTTCCGGCGCCGTTCGCGCCGATTTGATGGCTTCGATCATGCCGTATTTTACTTTTAAGTCTGTTACTTTCAGCATATATCAGTCCCCCAGGTACGCTTTGATGACTTCAGGGTTTGACTGGATCTCCTCCGGCGTTCCCTGTGCCAGCATCATTCCGTAGTTCAGTACTGTGATCCTCTCGCAGATCCCCATAACAAGTTTCATATCGTGCTCGATCAAAAGGACCGCGATCTTAAAGTGGTCGCGTACGAAACGGATCATGTCCATAAGTTCCGCTGTCTCCTGAGGGTTCATACCCGCAGCCGGCTCATCTAAGAGCAGGAGCTTGGGATTGGTAGCAAGCGCTCTGGCGATCTCAAGGCGCCTCTGCGCGCCGTAAGGAAGGTTGCTCGCCTTGTAATCCGCGTACTTGTCCAGCTCCATGATCTTAAGAAGATCCATCGCTTTCTCGTTTATCTCTTTCTCGCTGGAGAAATACTTAGGAAGCCGCAGGATCGCTGTGATCGGAGAATAAGGAATGACATTGTGGAAACCTGTCTTGACGTTGTCCAGGACAGTCAGATTGCCAAACAGACGAATGTTCTGGAACGTTCTGGCGATACCCGCCTTGTTGATATCCACTACGCTCTTGCCTGCCGTATCCTTGCCGTCAAAATATATTTTGCCTCTTGTAGGCTTATAGACCTTGGTCAAAAGATTGAATACTGTCGTCTTGCCGGCGCCGTTGGGACCGATCAGCCCCACGATCTCGCCGTCATAGACCTGCATGTTCAGGTCGTTTACAGCTGTCAGTCCGCCGAAGTCAATACCGAGCTCCTGTACGTCCAGGACGGGTGCTTTAACGCTTTTATCTGTATTGTCAGCCACCTTAAGCACCTCCTTTCGCCTTGCCTGCAAACAGGCTCTTCCATTTTGTCATGAGCCATTCGTTGTTTGTCACGAGCATGATCACGATCAGTACTACCGCGTAGATCAGCATTCTGTAATCCTGAAGCGAGCGCAGCAGTTCCGGAAGAAGGATCAGGACTACGGTCGATATGATCGTACCGGTCATGTTGCCGAGGCCGCCCAGAACGACATAGACAAGAATCAAAATGGATGTATTGAAATCAAATTTGTTCGGGACCAGTGTGGAGTAATTAAGTCCATAGAGTGCTCCCGCGGCGCCTGCCAGCGCAGCTGATGTCACGAAAGCAAGCATCTTGGTCCTGGAGATCGGGATGCCGACCGATTCTGCCGCGATACGGTTATCTCTCGCTGCCATGATCGCTCTGCCGCTTCTGGAGAACATCAGGTTGTAGACAACAAAGAGCGCGACAATGACAAGTATTGTGCCTATTGTGAAATTTGCGATCTTCTGTGTTCCGGTGGCGCCCATCGGGCCGTTCAGGAGCATCTTTCCGCCCGGCTGAAGTTTAAAGGTGCTTTCCACAAAACTGAAATGGAGCCCATCTGTGTCGATACCGATATAAGCGTTCATAAAAATACTCTTGATGATCTGCCCGAAAGCCAGTGTGACGATCGCCAGATAGTCTCCTTGGAGTTTGAGGACAGGAATACCGATCAAAAAGCCGAAAACTGCCGCCAGTACCGCGCCGCAGATGATCGCGATGATCAGTCTGGGGATTCCCGCGGTGACGCTGCCTGCCAGTATACCGGACACGCAGATCCCGCAGAAAGCGCCGACGCTCATAAACCCGGCCTGTCCGAGATTGAGTTCGCCGGATATACCGACATTGAGGTTGAGGCCTATAGCTGCAACGACGTAACATGTGATCGGTACCAAAAGGCTGCTGAACATACTTCCTAGATTGCCCGTCTTTACAAGAACTTCAACCGCGATATAGGCAATGATCACGAGAACGAAGGACATAAGCCGCCCTCTGTGTTGTTTATCTCCGAAGCGGGAGAAAATACTGCTCTTTTCTTTCATGTCTTATTCCCTCCCTTAAACCTTGACGTTGATCTTCTTGCCGAGCAGACCTGTGGGCTTGATCAGAAGGATCACGATCAGGACTCCGAATACTATTGCGTCGGAAAGCTGTGTTGAAATGTAAGCCTTGGCAAAAATCTCAATGATGCCGAGGAGCAGACCGCCGATAAAGGCTCCCGGGATCGAGCCGATCCCTCCGAATACAGCCGCTGTGAACGCCTTGATACCCGGCATGGATCCCATTGTAGGATAGACAGACGGGTATGTTGAAGCAAGCAGCACGGAAGCGATGGCCGCCAGACCGGAACCGATCGCGAATGTGATCGAAATGATCATATTGACATTGATCCCCATCAGCATTGATGCGCCCTTGTCTTCGGAACATGCACGCATAGCGCTTCCCGTCTTCGTCCTGTTAATGAAGAGAGTGAGGCATATCATTACAGCGATGCAGGTCGCAATGGTAATCAGGGTCAGATAAGAAACAGATGCCGATCCCAGAGAAATGCTTCCCGTGCTGATCGCGGAAGGGAACACCTTGCTGGATGATGACCAGAGGATCTGCGCTCCGTTCTGGAGAAAATAGCTGACGCCGATCGCGGTGATCAGGACCGCAAGGCTGGGTGCCTGCCTCAGGGGCTTGTATGCCAGCCTTTCGATTAGTACGCCCAGAACGGTGCACACCACTACTGCTGTCAGGACTGCCAGCGGGAAGGGAAGCGCATATTTAGTAAGTGCGAAGAAAGCGATGTACGCTCCGACCATAATAATGTCGCCATGTGCGAAATTGAGCATCTTGGCAATGCCGTAGACCATCGTATATCCGAGCGCGATGATCGCATATACACTGCCGAGCCCCAATCCATTGATCAAATAGGATAGAAACTGCATGTCTGTCTTCCTCTCTTTAAAACTGCCTGTATCGCAAATAAAACAGGAAGCCCGCACGGGGGCGGGCTTTGCCTGTTCATACTTAGTTCACCGTGATCAGTGAAAATTACTCTTCAACACCTACGTAAACGCCGTTCTGGATCACGACAGCCTTGGGGGACTTTGTAACTTCGCCGTTTGCGTTCCAAGTCATCTCGGAACCGGTCAGACCGCTGAATGTCATGCTTGTGAACTGCTCGACGAGCTTCGCGCAGATCTCGTCAGCGCTCATATCGGCGGTAACGCCTGCTGCCTCGCATGCCTGTGCGATCGCGTATACGCAGTCATATGCGTCAGCCGCGAACTGGTTCGGAACCTCGCCGAATTTCTCTTTGTACTTGTTGACAAAGTTTACTGTGAGCTCGTCAGTAGCATCTGCGGAGAAAGGAGTCAGCAGATAGACGCCTTCTGCCAGAGAAGTATCAAAGCCTTCCAGACCCAGGATTCCGTCCATACCGTCAACGCCGAAGAATGTGGGCTTGTAACCCATTCCGTTGGCCTGTGTGAGGATCAGGGACGCGGGATCGTAGTAAATGGGCAGGAAAAGGATATCTGCGCCTGCTTCCTGAGCCTTGCCGAGCTGTACAGTGAAGTCCTGCGCGTTGGAATCATCAAAGGTTCCCTCGTAAACAACAGCGAGGTTCTTGGCTGCAGCTTCTGCTACGAATGTGTCATGAATGCCCTTGGAATAGTTGTCATCATTCTTGTAGATGATAGCGACCTTGCTGCCCAGATCAGCGTGTCCGGAGATATAGTCCGCGCTTGCAGTTCCCTGGTTGGGGTCTGTGAAGCACATCTGGAAAACATTTCCGAAAGCGCCGGAAAGGTTATCGGGATCCGCGAAGATAACGGATGTTGAAGATCCGGAAGGAGTGATCGCGAAGATCTTGTCCTCAGCATAGGAAGGGGAAACTGCCGCGCCGGGAGCGGAAGTAACAGTTGCCAGAGAGGCCTGCATGCCCCAGTCTTTAAGAACGCCGTAAGCGGTAACTGCCTTCTCGGGATCATGAGCGTCGTCCTGCATATTGAGTTCGAACTGAAGACCGCCCTTGGCATTGACTTCTTCAACAGCGATCTCAGCCGCATTCTTAACTGCCTGTCCGTAAACAGCCGCGGGACCTGTCAGAGGGCCGGAACCGCCGATCTTGATCTTGGCGCCTGCGTCTGCGCTCTCGGTAGTCTGAGCTGCGCCGTCTGCGGGAGCGCTGCCGGAAGCGGAACCGGAGCCGCCGCATGCTGTCAGAGCTGCTGCCATGCAAACTGACATAGCTACTGCAAGGCTGGTCTTAAACATCTTTTTCATAGTTACATCCTCCTTAAGTTATTTGGCTTTGCAATCGCCAATGAAGACATTATAAAATTTTCATAACTTCATTGCAATAGCGTTTCAACGTATAATAGCAGAAAATTTGATTCTGTGATGAATTCTGTTCATGTCAAAATATACCGTGATTAGCTTTATGTCCCGCTCTTATAGGATACGGCCTGCTTCCTGTAGAATTCCGCGTCAAACTTATTGTACTCGATCTCTTCGCTCTTCATACTGCGGATCACCTTCGCGGGACTTCCCAGCGCGACGCTGTTGTCAGGGATCACGGTTCCCGTTGTCACGAGGGATCCGGCCCCGATCACGCAGTTTTTTCCGATCACGGCTCCGTTCATGATCGTAGAGTGCATTCCGATCAGCGTGTTGTCTCCGATCGTGCAGCCGTGAAGAAGGGCGAGATGCCCCACTGTAACCCCGTTTCCGACTATGGTCGAATATCCCTGTCCGCAGTGGATCACACAGTTGTCCTGAATATTGGATCCCTCTCCCACTACAATGCGGTCCTCATCACCGCGCAGTACAGCGTTAAACCAGACGCTGCTGTCTTTTCCTATAGTGACATCTCCTACTATTCGCGCGCCCTCGGCAATGAACACTGAGTTGTCTATATTCTGCATTATGATCCTCCTGTTTTTGCTTTACGTATGTCTTTGTCAGATCTTAGATGCCCGACTTACTATGATATGATATTATATCTAATAGATGCTGGTACAGCAAAGTACTGAATTCCGTTTAAAATGCCAATGGCGGAAAGTGTGAATTATGTATAATTGTCCCAACTGTGCGGGAAATCTTGTCTTTGACATCGCGTCACAGAAGCTGAAGTGTGAGTACTGCAGCACTCTGCTGGATCCTTACGAATATCAGAAAGGCCAGGACGCGGAAGAAAGCGATATGTTCGGTGTTACGGTCTATACATGCCCGCAGTGCGGCGGCGAGATCATGACGACCAATGTGACAGCTGCAGGCTTTTGCACTTACTGCGGCGCTTCTACGATCCTGGACAGCAGAATGCGCGATGAAAAGCGTCCGGCTCATATCATTCCTTTTGCGCGGACCAAAGAGGACTGCAGGAAATCCTACTCCTCTCTGGTAAGGCGCGCGCTCTTTTCTCCCCGTGAATTCCGGGATCCGGAGTTCCTGGACAGGTTCCGCGGGATCTACATCCCCTACTGGGTATACAACTATGACTTTAAAGGGGATCTGCGTCTCAAAGGCTCTAAGACCTATCGGCGGGGAGATTACAAGATCACAGACCATTACAGTATGACCGGAGAAGTCGACGCCCGCTATCACGGTCTGACCTATGACGCCTCCTCTTCCTTTGACGATACTGTCGCGGCGGCGATTGCTCCTTTTGAGGCGGCCAAAATGCAGCCGTTTACGCCGTCCATCCTCTGCGGATTCTATGCGGACGCGCCGGATGTCGGAAATGAGGTTTACCGCGAGCAGGTCCTTGATTCGATCAGCCAGGACTCCTTAGAGCGTTTATCAGGCGTTCCGGAATACAAAAATGCGGGCGCGGATATGCCCACTGCCGACGAGTTCAAGAACCAGATGAAGAACAGCACTATGGAACTGAGCGTCGAGGAACCTGCATGTGCCTATCTCCCTGTCTGGTTTCTTACTTACAGAAAGAATGACCGCGTCGCATATGCGGTGATGAACGGAAGTACAGGAAAGATCACAGCGGATCTGCCTGTAGACGGCAGGAAATATCTTCTGGGAAGTATTTTCCTGGCAGTACCGATCTTCGCGATCCTTGCCTTTCTGCTGACCATGACAGGCCAGATGGTCCTGACTGCCTCTTCGGTGCTGGCGCTCGTAAGCCTTGTTATTTACGGCCTGGAACTCTCCGCCATTTCCGACAAAGACACCCACGCCGGCGATAAGGGTTATGCCGCTGCCGGAAGAAAGGCAGACAGTCCCGGTTCACCGGATGCTGGTGATAAGAAGGAGGAAAAAGGCGTTATCGCAGTGGTCAAAAAATATGGCAAATACGCGCTGCTCATAATGGTCGTTCTGCTCGTATTTCCAAGAATCGGTCTTGATTATCTTACAGGCGGCGGTAAACTCACAGGATTCAAGATTTACGGCGCCGTATCTGTAATCCTTCTTCTCGGCGTCCTGTTCTTTATCTGGGCAATGGCGGATTCTGAAACGGCCAAAAAAAACATGTTCCTTCAGATCGCAGGTTCTGTTATAGCAGTAGGGGCCTCCTCTGCAATCCTTGTCTGGAACCCTGTGAGCGATCTGTGGTTCTACGGCGGTTCGATTCTTGCGGCGGCCGGCGTATGCCTGTCCTTTTTGGGGATCATCAGCAAATACAATATCCTGGCCACCAGACCGCTTCCGACTTTTTATGACAGAAAAGGAGGTAATGACCGTGCGAAATAAAAGACTCATCCCGTTCTTACTGGTCCTTGTAATATGCGCTGTCTTTCTCCCTGTGTTTGCTATCCCTGCGCGCGCTGATGAATTCGGTTTCGTGTACACCAATCCCGATACCGGATATGTCATCTATATCGCTGACGAAGAAAATCTTCTCACAGATTCCGAAGAGACGCAGCTTGTCGAGAATATGAAACCGATCACACAATACGGAAACGCGGGCTTTGTGTCCTGCGAGAACAACAGTGTTTCCACCAAACAGTATGCTGAACAGAGATATTCCTCCGTTTTCGGTTCGGAGAGCGGCACTCTTCTTCTTATTGACATGGGAATGCGTGAATTCTATATCCGCAACAACGGCGCGATCAGTAAGATCATCACAACTGCCTATTCCAACACGATCTCGGACAATATCTACAAGTACGCATCGGACAGATATTATTACAAGTTCGCGTCCCTTTGCTTCATGCAGGAAACGGAACTGCTTAGGGGAGGAAAGATCGCCCAGCCTATGCGCTATATCAGCGCAGCTCTGCTGGCGCTGATTCTGGGTCTGTTGCTCAACTACCTGATCCTTAGGGCCGTTACTCTTCCCAGAACTGCGGGAAACCATGAGATCATCGATGCGGCTCAGGTCGACTTTATTCTCAGAAATCCTTCTTCAAGGCACACAAATACAACCAAAGTTTACAGCCCTGTCCGCTCGTCCGGAGGCGGTGGCGGCCGGAGCGGAGGCGGAGGATTCTCCGGAGGAGGCGGCAGCGGCGGGGGACACCGCTTCTGATCCTCACATCTGTAATGAATTGATATTCCAAATAAAAAAACCTGACTTTCAATATAGAGGAGTCAGGTTCTTTTATTTGCGTGTTCTGTAAATCCGGCGGTATCTGTCAGCACTCGCTCAGATAATCCGACAGTTGTCCGATGCCCCGTATGGGGATCAGTTTCATGCCCTCCGGCACTTTTTTGATCCCGGTCGCGCTTGACGCTGGAAGAATGCAGCTGTGAAAGCCGAGTTTGGCGGCCTCAAACACTCTGTTCTCTGCCATGGAGACCGAGCGTACTTCGCCCGAAAGCCCCACTTCTCCGAACACGATCAGATCATCCGGTACTGCTTTGTTTCTGAATCCCGAGAGGATCGCCATCACGATCCCCAGGTCGAGCGCGGGCTCTGTCTGCCGGATTCCTCCGGCAAGATTTATATATGCATCAAATTTGGAAAGGGGTATATTCAGCCTCTTTTCCAGAACAGCCATAAGAAGGCTCACACGGTTAGAGTCAGTGCCGGTGGACTGCCTTCTCGGGTAGCCGAAATTCGTCTCCACGATCAGAGCCTGCACCTCTGTGAGAACCGGCCTGGTCCCTTCCATCGAGCAGGTCACCACGGAGCCGCTGGCGCCCAGAGGCCTTCCGCTGAGCATATATTCAGAGGGATTGAGTACTTCAACAAGACCCTCTGTTCTCATCTCGAAGATGCCTATCTCGTTTGTGGATCCGAAACGGTTCTTGACGCCCCGCAGGATCCGATAGGAGGCGTATCTGTCCCCTTCAAAATACAGGACTGTATCCACCATGTGCTCGAGGACCCTGGGCCCTGCTACGGTTCCTTCCTTCGTCACGTGTCCGACAATGAAGAAAGTGATGCCCATCTCCTTGGCAAGTCTTAAGAGAACGGCTGTCGTCTCCCGCACCTGGGATACACTGCCCGGCGCAGAGGCCACATCGTCGCTATACATCGTCTGGATGGAATCGATCACTACAGCCTGCGGTCTTTCTTTCATCACGATTTCTGCGATCAGTGCCAGATTGGTCTCACAGAGAAACTTGAGAGAATCCGGCGCTCCTCCGATCCGGGAAGCCCTGAGTTTGATCTGCCGCAGAGACTCCTCGCCGGAAATATAGAGTACTTTGATCCCGGATCTTGCCATAAAGCAGGAAGTCTGAAGAAGGATCGTGGATTTCCCGATTCCGGGGTCTCCGCCAACAAGGACCAGGGATCCAGCCACGGCACCTCCTCCCAGGACCCTGTCCAGTTCGCCCATTCCGGTGGAAAAGCGCGTTTCCTCCGCATCTTTGATCAAAGACAGGGAGACCGGCACAGCGCTGCGGTTATTACCGCCGAGGGAAAAAACTGACGCGCCGGAAGAAATGCCCCTCTGGCCGCCTGCAGCGGACTTGACGGGATTTATCCTGACCGGCTCTTCCACCATTGTATTCCAGGCCTTGCAGGAGGGGCACTGCCCCATCCACTTGGCCGCTTCATAGCCGCATTCCTGACAAAAGAACGCGGTCTTTTTCTTAATCCCTGCCATCGAATACTACATTGCCTCCTCTGAAACCGGCTGTCACGGTCTGACCGGGAAGGATCTCCTCCACCAGGAGTTTTTCGGAAAGGGCGTCCTCTATCACTTTCTGAATAGCCCTTTTGAGAGGTCTTGCCCCCATTTTGGGATCTGAATACTCCGCCACGATATGCTTTCTGAGCGCAGGCGTCACTTTCAGCTTAATGCCAAGCTGTTTATCCGCCCGGCGGATCAGGTCTTCGCACAGAAGCGAGCAGATCCTGTTCATTTCATCGTCACTTAGTGAGTGGAACACAAGAATCTCATCGATGCGGTTGATGAATTCCGGCCGGAACATTTTCTTTACTTCCTCCATGACTCCGGTCTTCATCTTTTCATAGGACTGTTCAGCAGTAGGTTTATCAGCAAACCCCAGTGTCTTGGGCTCGATGATCCTCTGGGCGCCTACATTGGACGTCATGATGATCACTGTGTTCTTGAAATTGACTTTATGCCCCTTGGAATCCGTTATATGACCCTCGTCCAGGATCTGCAGCAGGACATTGAATACGTCTCTGTGGGCTTTCTCGATCTCATCAAAGAGGATCACGCTGTAGGGATGCCTTCTGACCTTTTCCGAGAGCTGGCCGCCTTCCTCATATCCGACATAGCCGGGTGCGGAACCGATGATCTTGGAGACCGCATACTGCTCCATATATTCGGACATATCGACTCGGATCATATCCTGGTCGGAACCGAACATTACTTCTGCAAGCGCCTTGGACAGTTCTGTCTTTCCGACACCGGTAGGCCCGAGGAAAAGGAAAGAACCGATCGGCCTGTTGGGATCCTGAAGTCCAACTCTGCCTCTTCGGATCGCTTTGGCTACCGCGCGAACCGCGTCCTCCTGGCCGATGACCCTTTTGTGCAGCTCTTCTTCGAGTCTTAACAGTCTTGCGCTCTCCTTCTCGGTAAGTCTGCTTACGGGGACCTTGGACCACATGGATACAACAGCCGCGACATCCTCCTCTGTGACTTCTGGAAGTTTCAGGGCTTTTTTCTCCTGTCTTCTTCTCGCGGCCTGCAGTTTTTTGACAAGTTCTTCCTGTCTGGCCCTGAGCGCCTTGGCGTCATCGATCCTTCCCTCAGAGAGAGCCGTCGCCATAAGTTTGTCGGAAGCGGCGATCTCGTCCTGGATCATTTTATAGGTGCTCTCCTGATGCCCGCCGGCCCCCCGGAGTCTTACTGCCGCGCAGGCTTCGTCGATCACGTCGATTGCCTTGTCGGGCAGGTTTCTGTCATTGATGTATCGCTCTGAGAGATCTACAGCTGCCCTGATCGCCTCTTCGGTGACTGAGACATTATGATGCTTTTCATAAGCGCCGATCACACCCCTCAGAATCTCCTCCGCCTCTTCTCTGGTGGGTTCTTCCACCTGAACAGGTTGGAATCTTCTCTCAAGCGCCGCGTCTTTCTCAACGTATTTGTGATACTCATTCAGCGTCGTGGCACCGATCAGCTGGATCTCTCCTCTTGCAAGCGAGGGCTTTAATATATTAGAGGCGTCAATGGCACCCTCGGCTCCGCCTGCCCCGATCAGCGTGTGCATCTCGTCCACAAACAGGATGATATTGCCGTCAGCTATCACTTCGGCGATCACCCTCTTGATACGCTCTTCAAATTCTCCGCGGTATTTGGATCCAGCGACCATACCGGAGAGATCCAATGTGAGCAGCCTTTTATTCTTTACAGTAGCGGGAACATCGCCTTCAATGATCCTCCGGGCGAGACCTTCAACTATGGCGGTCTTTCCGACTCCCGGTTCTCCTACAAGACACGGATTGTTCTTGGTCCTGCGGCTCAGGATCTGGATCACTCTGCTGATCTCGATCTCTCTGCCGATCACGGGATCGAGTTTCCCCTGCCTTGCAAGCTTCGTGAGATCTCTGCTGTACTGGGGAAGGATCTTCTGGTTCCCCGCGTCAGGAGAAGGTCCGCCGCTCTGCAGATCATCTTTGTGCGCCGCGGGATCTTCTCCTATGGCCGCCAGTGTCTCAAAATACAGTTTGGCCGGACTGATCCCCAGCGTCTCGATCAGTTTGAGGGCGATGTTCTCCCCTTCTGTAATGATCGCCAGCAGCAAATGCTCTGTGCCTACCTGCTCAGAGTTATACTGTTCTGCAAGATTGCCTGCTATGCGCATGATCTTTTGACAGCGGGGAGAGAATCCTTCGTGATCAAGCAGTGCCAGGTTAGCTGACCTGATATTGAGCTGTGCGATCATATCATTGAGGCGCTCCAGCGTGCAGTTGTTGTCACGAAGAACCTTTGAAGCAACACCTTCAGGCTCCGCGATCAGCCCCAGAAGCAGATGCTCTGTCCCCGTGTAATTCTGTTTGTTATGTCTCGACGCGCTTTTAGCGAGGCGGATCGCCTCCTGCGCATTTTTAGTATAATTCTCTCTCATTGATCGTCAGTCCTTATTCCGCCGTCATATTCATCGTAGATCCTGTCAACCAGTGCCAGCATATCCTGCTTGCTCAGTCCGCGGCATCTCGCTTCCGCGAGGATCACTCTCATATCCTTCTCTACAAGGCGGATCGCCCTCTCCCTGTTTCTGTCACCGACAGACACAAAGGCCCCCCTCCGTCTGTCCACTTTGACAAAGCCTTCCTGTCTCAGGATCGTATACGCTTTGTTTACTGTGTGCATATTGATCCCGATCTCATCCGCCATCTGCCTGACAGACGGAAGCACCTCTCCATCCGTCAGTCTTGATGTGGCAATGCCCAGTATGATCTGATTACATAATTGCTGATAAATAGCCTCGTCGCTGCTGAAATCAATTTCGATCAGCATAATATCACCTTCCTTTTCCGGTAAGAAAAGCCAAAATCCACCTGTTATATATATGTTATAACAGGTGGATTTGTATGTCAAGTTCGTCTGTTATCCGGCATGGCCGGCGCCCTGATCATTTCTTCCGGCTGCTGATAAAGGAATACTCCATATCATCGTCATCCTCAAACAGGGAATCAGAGAGATCATTGGGATCACCTTCCCGGTAGAAATCCGAATCTTCTTCTTTGTAGCTGACATTCTTCATCACCCTCTGCATCGAGAGTCTGCCGCGCTCGCCGTCATCCTGATCCATGCCCTCCTCAGCGAAGTCATCCTCTTCGGGGTAATCGCTGTCATCCGGCTCTTCCCTGGGCAAAAGATCGATGTCTTCGGGATACTCCTTGAATTCATCGAATTCGTGCTCTTCGGGCTCTTCATCATAATCATCGAAGTCGCCTCCGTCATCGGGATCTTCATCGTCTTCTTCCGATTCGGAGCCGAACATTTTTTTCAGGAATCCGAAAAATCCTCCTTTTGCGGCACTGCGTCTGGATGCGCGGGATTCGGATTCCTCCTCGTCATCTTCGTAGTCCTCATCCTCATAATCCTCATCTTCGTCATCGAATTCTTCGGTTTCGGCGTCTTCCTCGTAATCCTCGTCTTCGTAGTC
>CACZJD010000047.1 GCA_902781325.1 uncultured Lachnospiraceae bacterium | reverse complement strand
CTGAGAGTGAAGCCGTCGCTGCCGCATATGTAATGGACATTCCCATGACCGGAAGGAACCTTGAAAAACTCATAGAGAAATTCGCGCATCACATAGTCGTCGCTCTTGCAGAAGCGGCGGATCAAAGTGGAAAATCTGTTGCTGTGAGTAAAGAGGCTGCCTGTATCGACAGGACCTGCCTCGGGATTCTCGGCGTCCATTCCCTCTATTTCTCCATAAGGGAAATCAGTATAGAAAAGCCTTACATCCGACAGCATGGGGTCGGAAGCAAACAACTTGATATCGGCGACAGATCCCATCAGATGGAAGCCGTCCACGCCATAGTGGGTCGCATAAAATCTCGCGATTTCGATCTGCTGCTGAGAGTTTACGGATGAGGGGAAATACAGCTGCAGGTAGACGGATATTCCTGCCTCATGAAAGCACGCGACCATATCGGAGAATTCCTTCTGAGGACCTCCTTCGTATCCGGACGTGCTGTACGAGGAAGCAGGGGAATAATAAAAGCCCCTCGCATAACCCCAGTAATTCACTTTTTTGACTGAGAGATCCCTGACCGGAAGCCCGCGTTTATTGACGGGATAGAGAGCAAGGGCGTCTTCCATAGTGCGGGGGCCGTCCTCTGCCCTTGTGACGGGCTGAAGTTCATAGACAGGCATCAGTTCCACGGCGGTGATCCCAAGATCCTTCAGATATCCGGCTTTCTCGGCGGCAGCGGAAAAAGTGCCCGGCTGCGCAGTGATATTCTTGTCCAGCATTGTAAAGCCGCGGACATGAAGACTGTAAATAACAGTCTCTCCTGCCCGCCTGCGGCACGCTCCGTGATAGGCCGGAAGCTTGTCGTCCGGTCTGTGGAAAAATCCGCCTGTGCGGATCGTCCGTCCTCCGCTCTCGATCTGCACAATACTCCTGCAGCAGGGATCCACAAAGAAAGTGCTGCCGCTGAATAGTCTGTAGCACCATTTGGCGGGATCCAGAGGAGTGATCTTTACGGAATACAGGCTTCCGAATCTGTGCGCATCCGTAAACTGGACCGTGATCTCGCTTTTATCTGCTGTGTTGTAAAGAACAAGTCCGCAAGGTTCCTTTCTGCGGAATACGGCTGAGACGATCACGCCGTTATCTGTCACAGTAACGCCGGGATTTGAGCAGTGCGCAGGTTCTATCTTAATATTCTGGTTCAATTTGAGCCTCCTTGCGGTTTGCTGGTCTGAAATCCAATATCTATTAATTTTAACACATTCCTTATGAGGATACAAAGTTTCTGATCCCATAAACAGAGAGGAATCTGCTGGGTGGGCGCGGATTGTCAGCTGTGCCTGTGACATACAGAAGTTCCAGATGATTCCGGGCTCTGGTCATAGCGACATAAAGAAGCCTTCTCTCCTCCTCGAAATCTTCCGGCTCACGGCATCTTCTCCCCGGCATTATGCCTTCATTGAGTGCCGGCAGGTAGACTCTGTCAAATTCCAGTCCTTTGCTGGCGTGCATTGTCATGATTCTTACGCCCTGCGGCGCGGCACCGCTCATCCTGTCAGGAAAGCGTCTTATAGTATCAAACATGGTTTCAAGATCTCCCGCGCTGCGACTCGCCTTTAAGACCTCTGAAAGAGCGGTCTCGACAGTCTCCCTCTCGCCGAGTCTGGAGGCGGCCCAGGAGCCGTATCCCATCGGCCCTGTAAGATATCGGACAAATCCTTCCGGCTGCAGTGTCCTGAGTATATCGAGATCGCGGAGCAGTTCTTTGAGTTTTTGCAAAGTGCTGCTGTTATTCCGATTATTCCTCAACAGATCACCGGGGGAGAAGTATTCTCCGGAAGCAGCGGACCTGAGCAGATACCGCTCCGGCCTGTTCATCACGCGAAACAGAGCGCTTCTCGGCATCCGGCCGGATGCAAGTCCCGAAGCAAGCTCTCTGTATGCTTCCAGATCTCTTATGATCGAGCTCAGGATCTCCCTTGAAGGAGCGCTCTTTCCGCGGCAGGATATGCCGTGGGAGGAAAGATAACCGCTGATCCTCGAAACATGCGTGTTGGTTCTCATTATGATGGCAGTACGATCTAATTGTTCCGCTGACAGGGATTTCATCGCGTTGTACAGATAGCGGTATTCATCGCTGTCTTCTTTAAACCCGCGCAGGACTGTTTTGTCCATCATTGGCCGTACAGCTCTGATGTCTTTGGGGATCCTGTTTTTGTTCTGCCGGATCATAAGACCTGCCGTTTTGCATACTGAGCCGCTGCATCTGTAATTGTTTTTTAAAAAGACTCTGGCAGCCGCGGGAAAATCATCTGCAAACTGCTGCATGATAGAAGGGGAACTGCCTCTGAACCCGTAAATACTCTGGTCGTCGTCACCGACCACAAACAGCCCATCCCCTCCTGAGAGCAGTTTAAGGATCTCGTACTGTTCCCGGTTGATGTCCTGAAATTCATCGACCAGTATCGCTCGGAAGCGGCTGCGCCATAAGCGCAGAGATTCCGGATCACTAAGCAGAAATCGTCGGCATCTGGTGATCATATCGTCAAAATCCAGACAGCCGTTTTCCTGAAGGTAAGAGCGGTAGTCTCTTCTAATCGCGGATGCTTTTATATCTCCGATATCAGACGGACTCATGCGGATCATTTTTTCCATTTCCTCAACTTGAGGTCTGTCATTTTCATTCGGATAGTAATTGCGGATCAGATGGCTGATCAGCCGCTCTTTCTGTGTTTGTCCAAGGATAGAGTAATCTCTCCGGGTGCTCTCTTTGAGAATATGAAAGAAAACGGAATGAAAAGTACCGAAGCATACGCTTCGGCTGTTCTCTCCCGCTGTCTTTAGAAATCGCTCCTTCATTTCCGCCGCGGCTGTGCGGCTGAAAGTAAGCACAAGGATCTGGGACGGTTTCAGATTATAGTGATCAAGAAGATAACGAATACGTTCTGTAAGAACCAGCGTTTTACCGCTGCCCGGTCCGGCGATGATCTCGCACGGACCGGGACCGCAGCACACTGCCTCCCGCTGGGAGGGGTCAAGATTTGAATTCATGAAAATGATGTTAACCGGATGAACGGTTCAGTTCACGCCTCGAGTTTGCGGATTCCTTCGCGGATCCTTGCGATAGTCTCTTCTTTGCCGAGAACCTCCATGATCTCGGTGGCGCCGGCAGGCGTTGTCTGCTTGCCGGAGACAGCAATACGGACAGGCCACAGAACGTAGCCGTTCTTATAGCCCTTTTCCTGGATATAAGACTTCATGGCCGCAAAGAGTCCGTCATTGGTAAACTCCTGCTGCGCTTCGAGGACAGGAAGCAGATCTTTAAGGACAGCAAGGGAGGACTCAGCGTTTGTCTTCATCTTCTTGTGCGTATAGAGCGAAATATCGTAGTCCGGAAGAGCTTCGAAGAAGTCCACCATCTCCGCGATATCAGGGAAGATCTCGATCCTGGTGCGCACCATCTCCGCGATCTTGCGAAGGTCCAGATCCTTACTGATCGCTTTTCTGAGATAAGGCTCAGCGAGTGTGTAGAACCTTTCGGGATCCATGGCTTTGAGGTACTCACCGTTCATCCAGCGAAGCTTCTGATAGTCGAATACAGAGGGCGCTTTATTGATCCGGTGATAGTCGAAGATCTCAACGAGCTCCTTGAGGCTGAATATTTCTTTGTCGTTGTCGGGAGACCATCCCAGAAGCGCGATGAAGTTGACTACAGCTTCAGGAAGGAATCCCTGCTCGATCAGATCCTCGTAGGAAGAATGGCCGCTTCTCTTGGAGAGCTTGTGGTGATCTTCATCCGTGATCAGAGGACAGTGGATGTACTTCGGAACTTCCCATCCAAATGCCTCATACAGACGGTTGTACTTGGGGGAAGAGGAAATGTATTCATTGCCTCTTACCACGTGCGTGATTTTCATCAGGTGGTCATCAACCACGTTGGCAAAGTTGTATGTGGGATATCCGTCCGATTTGATGAGGATCATATCGTCGAGTTCTTTGTTGTCCACAGTTACGTCGCCGTAGAGTTCGTCATGGAAAGTGGTAGTGCCTTCGGTGGGATTGTTCTGCCGGATGACATAAGGCTTGCCTTCCGCGAGATTTTGCTCGATCTCCTCCTGCGACAGGTGGAGACAATGCTTGTCGTAAACGCTGATCTCTTTGCCTTCCACCACCTGAGTGAGAGTCGCCAGTCTCTCCGGTGTGCAGAAGCATCTGTACGCCTCGCCCTTATCGATGAGTTTCTGCGCGTATTTGCCGTAGATGCCGGCTTTCATGCGTTCACTCTGAACATAGGGGCCCACTCCCCCATCCTTTTCGGGACCTTCGTCCTCGATAAGGCCTGTGTCAGCCATCGTGCGCTTTATGATATCCACTGCGCCTTCCACATAGCGGCCCTGGTCGGTGTCCTCAATGCGCAGGATAAAATCGCCGTCCTCATGCTTGGCAATAAGGTATGCGTAAAGCGCTGTTCTGAGGTTGCCTACGTGCATCCGTCCCGTGGGGCTGGGGGCGTATCTGGTTCTGATCTTCATAATGTATCTCCTCCCGTATGTTCTGTCAAAATAGTAAAAAAACGCTCCGAAACAGGAATCCGCTTATTTTCTCCCTGTGCTGCCAAAGCCTCCTTCGCCGCGCTCAGTTCCGGAAAGCTCCGCAGACTCCTCAAAGCTGACGCTCAGGTAAGGGATCACCACCATCTGTGCGATCCGCTCGCCCGGTTCGACAGTCCTTTCCGTATCACTGTCGTTGTGAAGCGCGACTATGTAATTGCCTC
The DNA here is from genome assembly GCA_902781325.1 of uncultured Lachnospiraceae bacterium. Taxonomy (GTDB): domain Bacteria; phylum Bacillota; class Clostridia; order Lachnospirales; family Lachnospiraceae; genus CAG-791. The sequence continues at coordinate 14,008 of CACZJD010000047.1, read as the reverse complement.
TGTAATCCGAGTCACATACGCCGGTGCAGTTGGCAGGGCGCAGGCCTTCTTTGGCCGCAATGCCGCTTCTTGCGTAAATGGCGGCGAAATATCCGTCCGGTATCTCGAACTGAAGACCGGTGTCTATTTTGACCGTTTTATGAGGCTCTATGCGAACAGGCTGATCCAGTGCCGCGTAGAGGTCATAGCCGGCGGCCTTCTCGCTTCCCCTGGTGGGAATGCGCGCAAGATCGCTGACGCGCCGGAATCTGATCTTGACTGGCTGCTCCATTGTATCTCTCCTTCGCTGCGCTGTAAAGGTCACCTGCACACCGCTGCATCCGCGGCGGTAGTTGCCAGAATATCACATCTCTCATTCTCCGGGTGCCCGGCGTGGCCTTTTACCCAGTGGTAACTCACCGTATGAGGCTCCATGGCTTTTAACAGCCGCTCCCACAGTTCCCGGTTCTTTACCGGCTGTTTGGAAGCTGTCTTCCAGCCGTTTTTCTGCCAATTATCAATCCAGCCCTCGTTAAAAGCGCTGACAACGTATTTGGAGTCCGAATAGACATCGACCACACAGGGAACGCGCAGGCACTCCAGTGCCGCGATCACCCCAAGAAGTTCCATCTGGTTGTTCGTCGTCTTTTCAAATCCCTCCGACAGTTCCTTCTCATGAAGTGTTCCGGAGGCATCTGTATACTGCAGGATCGCTCCGTAGCCTCCGGGGCCGTCCGGATTGCCCCTGGCAGCCCCGTCGGAAAAAATCTTTACTTTCTTGAGCATCTGATGCCCTTTCCTTTCAGATCTGTCTTACAGTTCCCAGTTTCCTGTTTCCATAAAATGCTTTGCGCGCGCCTCTGCCCTGTCCGCGATCCCGGGGTCGTAGCCGAGAGCCCGCAGAAGTCTGATCGCGTTGCGGCTGTCAGCGGGGCCGTCGAGAAGTTTGTAAGAAAATTTTACATCCTCTCCATCCAGCATCTCTGAAAAATGGTAATTTATATACTTGCCGTCGAGGAGCTCTGTCAGTTCCATATCGTGAGTCGCCGCGAAGATGCGGATCGGCATATCAGCCAGACTTGACAGGATCTCCGCCGAGGCGCTTATGCGCTCAATTGTATTAGTGCCCCTCAGCACTTCATCTACACAGCACAATACAGGTACTTCGCCGGGCATCGCAGCGGCGTCCAGAACTCTCTTGAGGGAGCGTATCTCTACAATAAAATAACTCTCTCCGCTTCGGATATCATCCCGCAGCGCCATAGAGGTAAAGATCCTGCAGCAGCAGTTCCTGTAAGATGCAGCGGGAGCTGTGTTGACAGACTGCGCGAGGATTGCGGCAAGAGCCGCTGATTTAAGGAACGTAGATTTACCGGAAGCATTTGAACCTGTCAGCAGTACAGGCTTTGAGACAGAAATACTGTTCGGGACAGGATCAGTGAGAAGCGGATGAATAAGATCGGTGGCTTCAAACCGGTCTCCCGTCAGATCCGGAATACAGTACAGCGGAAGACTTTGTCTCCAGGACGCCAGGCTGATCTGCGCGTCAATCGCTCCGATCGAAGTGATCAGACCGTCGATCTCCTCCTCTTTTCCCCGCAGCGCTCTCAGCATCGATCCGAATTTGAGAAGATCAATGTGGAAGAGAATACATAAATAATCCAGAATTATATCCGCGAAATTGCCGGAAGTGATCCCTCCGTTATTTCTCATAAGGAGTCCGCTTCCCATGGAAAAACCTGCCATGGCTTTACGGGCTTTCTCCATTTCTTCTCTCTCTTTTTCGTAGAAAGGAAACGGCTTCGCAAGAAGAGCCCTTGCGCATTCCAGAAGTCTGAGCACATAGCGGAATGTGAAGAGATAGGGTTCGATCTCTCTTTTGGCACGGAAATAAGTGACCATATTAAGGGCGAAACTTCCGAGAAGACAGCAGAGTCCAGCCGGAGGGTTGACGAACATGATCCCGAGGGAAACCGCAGGCAGGATAAGAGCCGGCAGATCGGCGGCGATCCCCCGGTCCGCCAGACTGTCCAAAAGATCCAGATAGTCGTATACGGAATATTTGGAGCCGCGTCCCAAACCCTGAAGGATCCTCTGTACATCCAGGCGTTCCTTATCATTTGCCGTCCACCACTTCATCCCCTCCTCGCTCAGGAAGGTTCCGCCGTCTGTGCGGGGGGAGCGAAGCAGCCAGTAGAGATACTCCTCCCCGGCTGCGCTGCAAGTCGTGTCGATGCCATGATAAAGAAGATCCATGTCAAGATCGTTCCAGGTGATATCATCGACCTCAAAACTCTGTCTGTGTCTCTTCCAGTATCCCGGAATCTGCTCATACCTCCCGTCCTGATACTCTTTGGCGCCGGGCTTTCCGAAGCTTTCCGCGAGTCTTTTACGCTCCCTGGCGTCAAGTCTCTTGCTGTCGCGCAGCCCGATCACTGCGGAGATCACAAGGAAAACGGCAAATATGCCGATTATAACAAGATAGGTTTCCATAAATCTTTATTTTTCCGAATTTGTCAGTGGCTCTTTGTCCAGGAACTGTTTGATGGCACAGAGCGAATCTGTCACCAGAGCGGCAAAATATTCAGAAGAGTCTTTGCCGGCCTGCTTTACTTCTTCGTGGCTGAGAGGCTCCGTGTTAATGCCCGCTGCCATATTGGTCACCAGGGATATTCCGCATACCTTCATCCCAAGGTGACGGCCTGTGATCGCCTCCATTACTGTACTCATTCCCACAAGATCCACGCCGAGACGGCTCAGGATCATGATCTCAAAAGGAGTCTCGTAAGAAGGCCCCGAGAGCTGGCAGTATACGCCCTGGCTGACCGGGATGTCTTTCTTTGACGCGCAGTCAGAGATGATCCTCCGGAGCACCCTGTCATATACTTCCGTCATATCGGGAAAACGCACTCCCTCATCCGGATCATTCTTTCCGATGAGGGGATTGGGCACATAGAGAGAGACATGATCTCTGAGGATCACAAGAGAGCCCGGTGTATATTCTTCGTTGATCCCGCCGGCTGCATTGGTAAGGAAGAGGACTTTGGCCCCCAGCGCGCGCATAACGCGGACAGGCAGGACTACTTCTTCAGCAGTATAACCCTCATAGTAATGGACCCGTCCGTCCATGAAAATGACCGGAACGCCCTTTAAATAGCCCATGACAAACTTGCCGGCGTGTCCCGAAACAGTGGAGATCGGAAACCCCGGAATCCTGCTGTAAGGTATGGAACAGATGACCTCGTCCATCTGACTTGTGTATCCGCCCAGTCCCGAACCCAGGATCATTGCGATGTCCGGCACAAAATCCGTAACCTTGCGAATATATCTGATGCACTCTCTGACTTTGTCTCTCATGTCAATACGCTCCGTTATTTAGTCAGTGATCTTCTCCACGATGTGATCTTTGTCTTTGTAAATGTGATAAGCGGGGACACAGCCTCTTACCATGGAAAGGGGATAGAGATTGGTGTGTCTGCCGATGATGGTGCCGGGATTGAGAACGCTGTTGCATCCGATATCGGCCCAGTCACCGAGCATTGCGCCGATTTTGCGAAGGCCGGTCTCCATATTTTCCTCTCCGCAATGGATCACGACGTTCTTCTTATCCGCCTTTACATTGGAAGTGATGGAGCCTGCGCCCATATGCGCGTGAAAGCCGAGTACGCTGTCGCCCACATAATTGTAATGAGGAACTTCAACTTTGTTGAAGAGAATCACGTTCTTGAGCTCGGTGGAATTACCGACTGTGGTTCCTTTTCCGACGATCGCGCTGCCGCGGATGAAGGCACACTGCCTGACAGTAGCGTTTTCATCGATGATGCAGGGACCGCCGATATAGGCGCTTTCAAATACGGTCGCGCTTTTGGCCACCCAGATATTATCGCCCCTCTTTTCAAACCTGTCTTCGGGGAGCTTGTTTCCAAGAGCAATGATAAAATCGCTGATGTCCTTAAGAACTTCCCAGGGATATGTCTTTCCCTCGAAGAGCTCGGCCGCGATGGTCTCGTTCATGTCAAAAAGATTGCTGATGGTAAAATCCTTAATCTGCATACTGTTTTCCCTTCCTGCCGGTCTTTTTCCGGCCTCCTGCCACAGGTCCGTATGGCTTTTTATAGAATTGGCTGTCCCTCATGTACATCTGCTGCAGCACATTGTTGAAGTTGCTGTTCTTGACATTATTTGTGTTTCGTGAAACAAAACCGTTTAGTTTTTCGAGATACTCCTCTTCCGTGACGGCCCCCTCCGAAACTCTTGTAAGCCCGAGTTCCCAGCTCGCTGTAAGTTTCGGGTTGAGAAGCGAACGGATCGAACAGTCCACTGTGTCATAGATCATTTCTCCCATCAGTGTCGGGGTTATGACCTGCGTTTTTTTGTTCAGAGCAAGGTATCTGTTGCTGAAGAGCTTTTTCAGAATCTCCGCTCTGGTCGCGCTGGTCCCGATCCCGCTTCCCCGGATCTGCTCTCTGAGTTCCTCCTCTTCGATCAGCTGTCCCGCATTCTCCATTGCCAGGATCATGCTTCCGGAGTTGTAGCGCTTGGGAGGCTTGGTCTCCCCTTCTTTGATCTCAAGACCCATACAGGCCAATTTACTGCCCCTGCGAAGCGATGAGACAAAGGCGGGAACTTTACCCGTTTCCTGCCTGCTTCCTTCCTCTTCCTTCTGCTGCGGATCTTCCCCGGTATCTTCTTTCTTTTTCCTGAAGGAATACTCCATGACTTCAAGATACCCGGAATCGACGCATGTCTTGAAAGAAGCGGCGAACATCTCTGTTCCGAGACTTATCTCAAGTGCTATTTTATCAAAGATCGCGGGCGGATAAAAGATTGCGAGAAACCTTCTGCAGATCAGTTCATATACTTTGGCGGTGGTTTCCTTGAGTGAAGGAAGCGCGTTCAGTCCCTGTCCTGTCGGAATGATGGCGTAATGGTCGGTGATCGCCTTGTCGTCCGTATAGCGCGTTTTCGCGATCTTTTTATAGGACTCTGTCTCAAGGATCTTCTGAAGATAGGGTCTGTACATCGGAAGTGACGAGAGTCCCTTCAGATTTTTGCCGATCTCTTTGGCGACTGCGGAAGAGAGGACGCGTGCATCGGTCCTGGGATAGGTCGTGAGTTTCTTCTCATACAGTTCCTGGGCGGCCTGCAGTGTCTGGTCCGGGCTGATCTTGAAGAATCTCGAGCAGTCGTTCTGAAGTTCCGCCAGATTGTATAATAGAGGCGGATTCTTCTTCTCTTTTTTTCTGCTCACGGAGCTGACTTCACAGTCTCCGGCGGCGATCGGCTGCTGCAGGTATTCGATCAGTGCTTCCGCGTCCTTTCTCTCCCTGAAGCCGTTCTCCTTGTACAGAGCAGGCGTGCCAAAATACCGGCTGCCTTCCACCGCATGCCATTCCGCAGTGATCGCATCACTTCCGTCATAAACTGCAGGCTTAAAGCTTCCGAGCACGCGGTAGAAGGGAGTTTTGACGAAATCGCGGATCTCCCGCTCTCTTCTCACCACCATTCCCAGAACACAGGTCATCACGCGGCCTACAGCGATCACGGAGTACTTCGTTCCCAGGACCCGGCTGATCCCATCGCCGTACTTGAGGGTAAGCGCCCGGGAGAAGTTGATGCCCATCAGATAGTCCTCTTTGGCCCTCAGATAGGCGGCTGAACCGAGATTATCGTATTCCGAGTCGTCTTTCGCCTCCCTGATCCCTCTTAAAATCTCCTCTTTAGTCTGCGAGTCGATCCAGACGCGCAGTTGTCTTTTGTCCTGCACCCCGGCTTCCTGTGCGACGAGCCGGTAGATATACTCGCCCTCGCGTCCGGAGTCAGTACAGATATAGATCGTGTCCACGTCCTTGTCTGTCAATATTCTTTTTACGATCCCGAACTGTTTTTTGACCCCGTCGATCACCTGGTAGCGGTATTCATCGGGGATAAAGGGGATTGTGGAAAGAGACCACTTTTTGTATTTCGGATCATATGCGTCAGGATAACACATTGTGACCAGATGCCCTACGCACCAGGTCACAATTGTATCTTCCGCTTCCATATATCCATCTTTTGATCTGAAGCTGAGCCCCAGGGAATTGGCAAATTCCCTGGCGACACTCGGCTTTTCTGCAATAAAGACTCTTTTGCTCATTCACACTCTCTTGTGTTTATCATTTATTGGTAATATAGCCCTGTGCTGTGAGCAGTTCCGCGCAAAGCACGCCGCCGCCTGCGGCGCCGCGGATCGTGTTGTGGGACAGTCCAACGAATTTCCAGTCAAACAGGGTATCCTCTCTGAGGCGGCCGATGGAGACGCCCATGCCCTTTTCATAGTTTACATCCAGAGCCACCTGGGGGCGGTTATCCTCTTCGAGATACTGAATGAACTGCTTCGGCGCGCTGGGGAGGTTCTCTTTCTGAGGTACACCGCTAAATGCGCGGAGCGCTTCGATCAACTGCTCTTTTGTGGGATCCTTGCGGAAATTGACAAATACTGTGGCGGTATGGCCGTAGAGAACCGGCACACGGATGCACTGGCTTGTGATCGAGATATTGTCTCCGGGAACGATCACGCCGTTCTCGATATGGCCGAAAATGCGCAGAGGCTCTTTCTCGCTCTTCTCCTCTTCCCCGCCGATATAAGGGATGATATTTCCGACCATCTCGGGCCAGTCCTTGAAATTCTTTCCTGCGCCGGAAATTGCCTGATAAGTGGAGACAACAGCCTGATAGGGCTCAAATTCTTTCCATGCCGCAAAGGCAGGCGTATAACTCTGGATCGAGCAGTTGGGCTTGACGGCGATGAATCCGCGTTTTGTGCCAAGTCTCCTCTTCTGGAATTCGATCACTTCGCTGTGCTCAGGATTGATCTCCGGGATGATCATGGGAACATCCGGTGTCCAGCGGTGCGCGCTGTTGTTGGAGACTACAGGAGTCTCTGTTTTGGCATATTCTTCCTCGATGGCACGGATCTCGTCCTTCTTCATATCCACGGCGCTGAAGCAGAAATCAACTTCCGATGCTACTGCCTGCACGTCCTGCACATTTTTGACCACGATCTTCCTTACGGATTCCGGGATCGGAGTATCCATCTTCCATCTTCCGGCGACACATTCTTCATAAGTCTTGCCGGCGCTTCGGGGGCTCGCCGCGATCGTTGTTACCTCAAACCAGGGGTGATTTTCCAGGAGCGCGATAAACCTCTGGCCGACCATACCTGTTCCGCCGAGGATGCCAACACGAAGTTTCTTGTCCATTTTCATTTCCTCCATTTATCTACTTCAAGATGATCTTGTTATCTTGCCTTGTGCTTTAGTCTTCGGTGATACTGCGCCGCCAGCTCTCGAGCCACTTTTTCTCCTGTCCGATGACGTCATTCATCATCGCGGATCCGGGAGCTCCCAGCGTCAGTCTCTTCTCCACACAGGTACGAAGGGATACCGCGTCATAGATATCTTCCTCAAAGGCGGAGCTGAACTGCTTCAGCTCGTCTAAAGAGAGATCATCGATGCTTTTGTTTTCATCGATGCAGTGGAGTACCAGTCTTCCGATGATCCCGTGAGCATCCCTGAAAGGCACGCCTTTGACGACGAGATAATCTGCAGCGTCTGTTGCATTTGTGAATCCTCTTACGGCGCTCAGACGCATCACATCCTTTCGGAATGTGATCGTGGAGAGCATTCCGCCAAAGAGCGATATACAGGCTTCTGCCGTGTCAATTGCATCAAAAGCGGGCTCCTTATCCTCCTGCATATCCTTATTATATGCAAGCGGAAGACCTTTCATAGTGGTCAGAAGCGACATCAGGTCGCCGTATACTCTTCCCGTCTTTCCTCTCACCAGTTCGCAGATATCCGGGTTCTTTTTCTGCGGCATGATACTGCTGCCGGTGGAGAAAGCGTCGTCCATCTCTACAAAGCGGTATTCATTGGAATTCCAGGTGATGAGCTCCTCGCTGAAACGGCTCAGGTGCATCATGATCATGGAAAGGGATGACATAAGCTCGATCAGATAGTCCCTGTCAGAGACTGAGTCCATACTGTTGAGGGTGGGCCCCTTGAAACCGAGTTTCTCTGCAGTCATATAGCGGTCCAGCGGATAAGTCGTGCCCGCGAGGGCTCCGGATCCGAGCGGACAGTAATTCATCCGCTCCAGGCAGTCATCCAGTCTTCCGGCATCTCTTCTGAACATCTCGAAATAGGCGCCGAAGTGGTGAGCCAGAGAGGTGGGCTGGGCCTTCTGCAGATGCGTAAATCCCGGCATATAAGTGTCTGTATTCTCCTCCATAATACCCAGGATGGTCTCAAGGAGGGTGCACAGATGCGACCGGATCTCTTTCGTCTTGCGGCGGGTGTAGAGTTTCATGTCCAGAGCGACCTGGTCATTGCGGCTCCTTCCGGTATGAAGTTTCTTGCCGGCATCGCCTATCCTTTCGATCAGATTGGCCTCCACAAAGCTGTGGATATCTTCATATTCGCTGCCAATTACGAGCGCTCCGCTCTCCACATCATTGAGGATCCTTCCGAGTTCAGCGATGATAAGATCCGCTTCCTGCGGTGTGATGATCCCCTGTGAGCCAAGCATACCTGCATGCGCGATGCTGCCTTCTATATCTTCTCTGTACAGTCTCTTGTCAAAACCGATCGAGTCATTAAATGCCTTTACAGCCTCATCGGTCTGTTTGGTGAAGCGGCCGCCCCACAGCTGTGCCATAGTCTGTCCTCCGTTTCTGTATCCGGTCTAAAGTGTCAAAATATCGTATCCCTTCGGTCTGCTGCCGTCAGGAACTTAATAAAAAAACGCGGGAAACCGGCTCAGGTCCCCGCACATAAAGCTGGAAAAGGGACTCGAACCCTCGACCTACTGATTACGAATCAGTTGCGCTACCGACTGCGCTATTCCAGCATGGGCCGCCTGAAAATGGCGGCGCTTTAAGCGTCTTTAGTATTATATAGACTTTGAAGACTTTATGCAAGTAGTTTCTGCAACCTGACAACAGTTCAGAGCCTGTGAATAAAAAGACCGCTGAGAAGCTTGGGTTCAAACCATGTTGACTTGGGAGGCATAAGTTCTCCCGCGTCCGCGACTGCGAACAGTTCATCCATTGAAGTGGGATACATGGAAAAGGCTGCTTTGGCTTTTCCCGTATCCACCGCGTTCTGCAGCTCTAAAAGGCCCCGGATTCCTCCGACAAAGGCAATCCTGGGATCCTCCTTGGGATCCTGAATATCCAAAAGAGGCCGGAGTACTTTGTCCTGCAGGAAAGATACGTCGAGACTCTTTACAGGGTCGCTTTCGTCCGATTTTGCAAGCGCCTCAAGTCTGTACCAGTTACCGTCACAGAGATAAAGACCGAATTCTCCTTTCGAGGAGGGGCGAACCGGATCCTTACCCTCGCAGGTTATCCGGAAGATCCCGGCGAGCGCATGTAAAAACTCTTCTGCGGAATACCCGTTCAGGTCCCTGATCACTCTGTTGTAGTCCATGACCATCAGCTGATCTCCGGGAAATAATACTGCAAGGAAATAGTTGAATTCCTCTTCTCCCGTATACCCCGGATTCTGTTCTCTTCTTTTCAGGCCTACTTTCACTGCGGACGCGCACCTGTGGTGACCGTCGGCAATGTATATCTTATCTGTGTCCCTGAAAGCGTTTCGTATAGTGGCGACAGAGCCTGCGTCGGAAATGATCCACACGCGGTTTCTGATCCCGCCTTCAGACAAAAAATCGCAGACTGGCGTCTTTTTTCTGTATTCTTCAGTGAGTTCGTCCAGTTCCTTTATATTCCTGTAGCACAGAAATATAGGACCGGTTTGGGCGTTACAGGTGTCTACATGACGGATCCTGTCGATCTCTTTATCAACTCTGGTATTCTCATGCTTTTTGATAACACCGGACAGATAATCGTCGATAGAGGCGCAGGCCACAATTCCCGTCTGGGCGCGGCCGTCCATCGTCTGCTCATACAGATAGTAACAGGGAGAACTGTCCTGCACGAATTTTCCGCTTTGAACAGCTTCATCCAGCATATCCCGTGCTTTTAAGTAGACTCTGTCGTCATATGTGCTCACGTCGTCCGGAAACTGCGTCTCTGCCCTGTCGATCGCAAGAAAAGAAAGCGGGTTGGATCTTACAACCCGCTTCGCTTCTTCTCTGTTATAAACATCGTATGGCAACGCCGCTATTTTGTCTTCGAGTCCTTTCGCGGGCCTGTACGCCGCAAAAGCTCTGATGTCTGCCATATAATATCTCCTTATTTGATCACACGTACCCTGTATACATCTTTGACCGCTGCCAGCTTGTTGACAAGCTCTTTGTCAGATGGATCGTCAAAATCTATAAGAGTGTACGCCACCTCTTTTTTGGATTTATTTGCCATTCCCGCGATGTTAACGCCGTGAGCGCCAAGGATCTGTGTGAACTGCGTGATCATGCTGGGCTGATTCTTATGGAAAATGCAGACTCTTCCTCCGGAAGTGCATACGCCCATCTCACAGTTGGGATAGTTGACACTGTTTCTGATATTTCCGTTCTCAAGATAATCCCTGAGCTGATCCACTGCCATTTTCGCGCAGTTGATCTCGGATTCAGCGGTGGAAGCTCCCAGATGAGGGGTGGTGATGCAGCCTTTTTTGCCTGCGACCGTCGAATTCGGGAAATCCGATACATATCTGCGTATCTTTCCTGCCTCGATAGAAGCCACTACTGCTTCTTCATCCACAAGCTGGTCTCTTGCCATGTTGACAAGGATGACACCTTTTTTCATCTTGGAAATGGCTTCCTTGCCGATCATATGCTTTGTTGAGTCAAGGAGCGGAACGTGAATGGTGATAAAATCACAATCCTTATAAATATCATCCACGTTGAGTACGTGGGTGATCTTGCGGCTGAGGTGCCATGCGGAATCAACTGAGACGTAGGGATCGTAGCCGTATACATCCATCCCGAGGCTTACAGCCGCGTTGGCAACGCGGACGCCGATCGCGCCCAGGCCGATGATACCCAGTTTCTTGCCCTGAAGTTCAGTTCCCGCGAACTTTTTCTTCTCCTTCTCCGCTGTTTTGGCAATATCTTCCTTCGCCTTGTTTGCGCGCACCCAGTTGACTCCTTCTACGATGTCTCTGGATGCCAGCAGCATTCCCGCAAAGACAAGCTCCTTTACGCCGTTTGCGTTGGCGCCCGGCGTATTAAATACAACAATACCTTTCTCCGCGCATTTCTGTAACGGGATATTGTTGACACCTGCGCCTGCCCTTGCAATGGCATAGAGATTATCAGAAAACTCCATGTCATGCATCGAAGCGCTTCTTACAAGAATACCGTTAGCCTCGGACAGCTCGCTGACCTGTTCATATCTGTTGGTAAAATTTTTGAGTCCGATGGGGGAGATACTGTTAAGGCATGCGAATTTATAAGTCATGATTTATTTCTCCGTGTGTTCCTCTTCGAATTTTTTCATAAACGCCACAAGGGCTTCTACGCCCTCATAAGGCATAGCGTTATAAATGCTGGCGCGCATTCCGCCGACAGATCTGTGGCCCTTGAGGCTGGTAAGACCGTTGGCTTCCGCTTCTTTTACAAACTGCGCCTCGAGCTCTTTGTCGCCGATCACGAAAGGAACATTCATGATGGAACGGTCCTTTTTCTCAACAGTGCCCATGAAGAAATTACTGCTGTCGAGGAAATCGTAAAGAAGCTTCGCTTTTTTCTCATTGCGCTCTTTCATGGCAGCAAGTCCGCCCTGGGCTTTGATCCACTTAAATACCTTGCCGCAAATGTAGATGCCGTAAGCCGGCGGCGTATTGTAAAGGGAATCGGCGTCAGCCTGGGTCTTCCACTTGAGCATTGTGGGCGTGCAGGGAAGGACATCGTCCCTGATCAGATCTTCCCGGATGATCATGATGACCACGCCGGCGGGACCTACGTTCTTCTGAACACCGCCGTAGAGAACGCCGTACTTAGTTACGTCGACAGGCTCGGAAAGGAAGCAGGAAGAGATATCCGATACGAGATCGTGTCCCTTTGTGTTGGGAAGTTCCCAAAACTTCGTGCCGTAGATCGTATTGTTCTCACAGATGTAGACATAGTCGGCATCTTCGGGAATGTCAAGATCGGAGCAGTCGGGAATATAACTGAAAGTTTTGTCCGCGGATGAAGCGACAACTACTGCGTCGATGTATCTGGATGCTTCCTGATACGCTCTCTTGGCCCACTGTCCGGTAACGATATAAGCCGCCTTGCCATTCTTGTAAAGATTCATGGGGACGGCAGAAAACTGCTGATGAGCTCCACCCTGAAGGAACAGGACTTTGTAATTGTCCGGAATGTTCATGAGTTCGCGAAGATCCTTCTCGGCTTCTTTGATAATGCCGTCAAAGACCTTTCCTCTGTGGCTCATTTCCATTACCGACATACCGCATCCGCGGTAATCGAGCATTTCTTCCTGTGCTTCTCTGAGTACTTCTTCCGGCAGTACTGCGGGTCCGGCTGAAAAGTTATAGACTCTTGCCATATAAAAAATCCTCCTTGCGCTTTCGGGCGCTTCGTTTATTCTGTATTACCTGGCTGCTGCGGATTCGAGATCCGATGCATCGAATGCTTTTTCAATCGGGGCGCCGGGGGATACCATCGGGAATACCTTGTCATCTTCGTTGATCACTACATCGATGACTACGGGAACTCCTGCGGAAAGAGCCTTTTTAAGAGCCGGCTCCACTTCAGAAGGTTCTGTCACGCGTAATGCAAGGCATCCGAGTCCTTCAGCCACTTTGCAGTAGTCGACCTTATCTTCGATCACTGTCGCGCTGTAGCGTTCCCCGTAATACAGAGTCTGCCACTGTCTTACCATTCCGAGCACCCGGTTGTCAATGACAATTTCAATAATCGGAATATTATAGCGGCTCGCCGTGGCCAGTTCGTTCATGTTCATTCGGAAGCATCCGTCGCCTGCGATGTTGATGACCTGCCTCTTGGGAAACGCCACTTTGGCGCCGATCGCGGCACCCAGGCCGTAACCCATTGTGCCGAGTCCTCCGGAGGTGAGAAGCGTGCGAGGTCTGCTGAATGTATAGTACTGCGCAGCCCACATCTGGTGCTGTCCCACATCTGTTGTGATGATCGCGTCTCCCTTTGTCAGTTCATCGAGTTTCTCAATGACCATAGGACAGGTGAGCTTGGATTTATCGTAAAACAGAGGGTACTTGGCCTTCATTTCCGCGATCTGTTTCATCCACTCCTCATGGCGCATGGGCGTGAGCTTTTGGTTGAGATCGTGGAGCACATCCCTGAGGTTGCCGATAACTGAGAAATCAACTTTGATGTTCTTGTTGATCTCGGCGGGATCGATATCAATGTGAATGATCTTCGCGTTCTCTGCAAATTTCTGGGGATTTCCGATGACTCGGTCAGTAAAACGCGCGCCCATAGCGATCAGGAGATCGCATTTGCTGACGCCGAGGTTTGAGGTCTTTGTGCCGTGCATTCCGATCATGCCGGTGTAGTGAGACTCATGGCCGTCGTAGGCGCCTTTTCCCATCAGAGTGTCGCATACGGGAGCATCAACGAGTTCAACGAATTTTTTGAGTTCCTCGCTGGCTCCGGAGATCACTGCGCCTCCGCCGACATAGAGGAAAGGCCTCCGTGAGGCCTGGATCATCTCAATGACCTGGTCGATATCGGAATCGCTGTATCTGCGGCCGTCTCCAACAAGCCTTCTGGTATGGCTGAGGGGAACATAATCCGCTACTGCGCCGGTTACGTCCTTGGGAATATCCACAAGGACCGGTCCGGGTCTTCCTGTAGAGGCGATCCTGAAAGCCTTGCGGATGGTGTCGGCAAGATCCTTTACATTCTTAACAATGTATCCGTGCTTGGTTATGGGCATGGAGATACCTGCGATATCTACCTCCTGGAAAGAATCCTTTCCAAGAAGAGGCAGGGTGACGTTGCAGGTGATCGCAACGAGCGGGACGCTGTCCATATATGCGGTGGCGATACCGGTAACCAGATTGGTCGCGCCGGGGCCGCTGGTAGCCAGACAGACGCC
>CACZJD010000046.1 GCA_902781325.1 uncultured Lachnospiraceae bacterium | reverse complement strand
GTGTCTGCCCTGTGACCGCGTAAGCGGCACGAAGCCCCCGCCTCTTAGCGATTATGCGTAGGCGGTGGGTAGTTCACGACCATACAAACCATATAAAGAGATATCCGACCATTACGGCTGTGAGCGTGTAGGGAACCCCGATCTTCATAAAGTCCGGGAACCCCACCTCATGGCCTTCTTTTTTGAGCAGACCTACTGCCGTAATGTTGGCGGAGGCACCGATGGGTGTCAGGTTTCCGCCGAGCGTCGCGCCGCACAGAAGGCCGAAGTAGAGAAGGGTGGGCTTCACACCCAGCTGGGTCGTGACGACGGTCAGGACAGGCAGCATGGTGGCCACATAGGGGATATTGTCCACAAATGCGGAGATGAGAACAGAGCCCCACACGATAATGGTATAGAGAAGGAAGAGGCTGCTTCCTCCGAATTTGACGATGGCGTTGGCAAAGTCTGTGATGATGCCCGCCTCCGTGATGCCGCCGATGACGACGAAGAGGCCAAGGAGCAGGAGAAGCGTCTCGAAATCAATATTTTGCAAAGTGCGGCGGACGTTCTCCGTCTTGCGGTATCTCGCGTAATCGATGATGGCCGTGACGATTCCCAGTATGCAGCAGATGGCACCGTTTGTGATGTCCGGCGTATTGGGGATGAAGGAAGCCGCGATCAGAGCGGCGACCATAATAAGGAGCATGGCAGAGGGCACAACGTCCTTGACGACGGTTCTCCCCTCCGAGGACACCGGCTCCCGGTACTTGCCAAAGAGGAGCATCATGATCGGGATCGTGGCCAGCGCGCCGAGCTCAACCGCAAAGAACATGCCTGGCTTTCCGTCCATCCAGAAGAAATTCATGAAGTTCATGTGGGCGTAGTCACCGAGCATGATGGAAGTTGTATCACCGACGAGGGTCGCGGCGCCCTGCAGGTTGGAGGAGACCGCAATGGAGATGATCATACCCACTGGATTGATGTTCAGCTTTTTGCAGACCGCAAGTCCCACGGGTGCCACCATGAGCACAGTGGCCACGTTGTCGATAAAGGCGGAGATCGCACCGGCAAAGAGCGACATGCTGATGGTCACCCACATGACGTTGGGACACTTGTCCAGAAGTATATCTGCCATCAGGTTTGGCATTTTGGAGGCGATGAAGAAGTCCACGAGGATCATGGTTCCGGAGATCATCAGAAGGACGTTCCAGTTGATCACGGACGGAAGATTCGAGAGGGGAAGGACTCTCGCGACGAGATAGATCAGGCCGGTGCCCAGCGCGTAGTAAGGGCGGTATTTGGGCTTGGTGATCATGAGCACATACATAAGAATGAAAAGGACCAAAGCAAATATTTTCATGTACTACCTCCTGATGAAGAATCGGCTTTTGCGGTCAAAAAAGAGAGCAGAAAAGAGCTAAAAAAAGAGACTTTACCG
This sequence comes from uncultured Lachnospiraceae bacterium, assembly GCA_902781325.1. Lineage (GTDB taxonomy): Bacteria > Bacillota > Clostridia > Lachnospirales > Lachnospiraceae > CAG-791. Next base: position 26,043 of record CACZJD010000046.1, on the reverse strand, counting down.
CATCATAAAATGCAGTAAAAGTCTCGCTTCTTCGAACATATTCCGGGGAGCACCGCCCCCGTATTGACGAAAATATGTTACACAAAATGTGCAAGCTACTCCCTGATACACTGTTACTATAAAACGCGGCGGGAAGATTTGTCAATCGGTATTCTTATTGTGCGAGCCGGACCTGTCATCCCTTCTTTGTCAGGATACTGCTGCGAAGAAGGGATGACAGGTCCGGCGGCACATTTTTGTGGTCCTATTGACTCGGGCAAAGGGAGCCTGCCTTCTTTCTTGGACGTGAGTGCCAGTACGATCAGAGAGATCAGGTAGGGCATCATGTTGTAGATGGATCCGGGGATCTTGAGGGCTGCCAGGAAGGGGAAGCCGCTGTAGACGTTGGACAGCGCACGGAAGAATCCGAACAGAAGCGCTGCTCCCGCGATGTTGATGGGTTTCCACTGACCGAAGATCATAACGGCCAGAGCCAGGAAGCCGAAGCCTGCGACGCCGGTCTCAAACTTCCACTCGGAAACGCCTGCAGTGATGTAGACGATGCCGCCCAGGCCGCCGAGGAGACCGGAGATCAGGACGCCCGCCCAGCGCATCATCTTGACGTTGATACCGACAGAGTCGGCTGCCGCGGGGTGTTCGCCGCAGGCCATCAGGCGCAGTCCGAAGCGCGTCTTGTAGAGGATAAAGTGAGACGCGACGAGCAGGATCACAGCTACCAGCATGAACCAGTTGAACTGGAAGCCGCCGACATTGACGATAAGCGCTTTTTTGGCCTGTACGTACTGGACCGTTGAGGAGACGTTGTCAGGATTTTCCGCGACGTTGATGGACTTTACGATGACAGTTGCAAGAGCAGCTGCCAGCATGTTCATAGCAGTGCCTACCAGGGTCTGGTCTGCGCTGAAGTTGACGCCTGCAACGCCCAGGAGAGAGGAATAGATCAGTCCCATGAGCATGGAGGCCAGGATCACCAGCAGGACAATGACGAAAGCGGAAGTGCCTGCGGGAAGATATTTCATGACAAGCGCGCCGCCCAGGGCACCCATTACCATGATGCCTTCAAGTCCGAGGTTGATAACGCCGGAGTGCTCGGAGAAACAGCCTCCGAGTGCGACCAGCATAAGAACGGACGCAAATAACAGTGTGTACTGAATGAGCAGGATCATTTCTCAGCGCCTCCTTTCTTGTCATCGTCTGCGGGAGCAGCCGTATTAATCGGAACATCGTTGCTGTTTGCCGTGTCTTTACTGCGCTTGGCAAGCTGCGTATTAAAGAAATAGCGGAAGAAACCAACGAAGCCGCACAGATAGATGATGATCGCGGAGATCAGGTCAGAGATCTGCGCCGGGAAAACTGCCTTGTCCAGATAGGAACCGCCGCTCGTAATGTGCTGGATGAAGTACGAGGAGAAGATGGTTCCGATCGGGTGCAGGCCGCCGAGGAAGGTCGCCGCGATGCCGTTGAATCCCATGCTGGGAACAGAGGACTGGGTGACGCTCCACTGCTCGAATCCGGACAGGAACAGGAAGGAAGCTCCCAGGCCTGCCAGCGCACCGCCGATAGCAAGTGTCAGGATAGTGTTGGTCTTTTCTTTCATGCCGCTGTATTTGGCTGCTTCTTTGTTAAGACCGGTAGCTCTGAGCTCATATCCGAAGACGGTCTTGTTGAGGATTACCCAGATCAGAACTGCGATCAGGACGGCCAGCGGAATCGCGATCGTCACATATTTATTGTTTCCGAAAATTGCTCCGAGTCCCGCCGTGGGAAGGAGAGCGGAGGGGTTGACCGTTGCCACAGCCTGTGTGTAAGGGCTCGCGGTCTCCTTGACCGGGGTGAGAGCCATGTTGACTGTGTAGAGGCCGATCCAGTTCAGCATGATGCCGGAGATGACCTCATTGACGTTTCTGTATGCCTTGAGGACGCCGACTACAGCGCCGAAAGCTGCGCCTGCGATCATGGAAAGGATCAGGCATACCGGCCAGGGCATCTTCCATATCAGCGCTGCATAGAGGCAGAGACCTGCGCCGGCGACATACTGTCCGGCTGCGCCGATATTGAACAGGCCTGCGGAGTAGCAGAACTGCACGGAGAGGGCGCACATGAGGAGCGGCGCTGTTTTGACAAGGGTGTTGCCAAAATATTTCATGGCCGCTTTGCCGCTTCCGTAGGTAAGGAAGTTCTTGAGGATCGTGACGATTCCTTCCGTTGCCTTAGCGGGATTGATGATGAGCAATACGATGTAACCGGCCAGGAGTCCCACAACGATGCAGACAAGTGAAGCGAGGAGCGTCTGGAATCCGGGATTGCTCAGAAGTGATTTATTATTCTTTTTCATGCCGTGTGTCCCTCCTTCCTTGCGCCTGCCATATACAGACCGAGCTCTTCACGGGTGGTCTTCGCCGGATCGAATTCGCCGACGATCTCACCTTCGTACATAACAAGGATGCGGTCCGGAACGCCCAGAACTTCTTCGAGTTCGAGGGAGACCAGAAGGACGGCCTTGCCTGCATCTCTCTGGGCGATCAGCTGTCTGTGGATGTATTCGATAGCGCCTACGTCAAGTCCGCGGGTGGGCTGGACGGCGATCAGGAGTTCAGGGTTTTTCTCCAGCTCACGGGCGATGATGGCCTTCTGCTGGTTGCCGCCGGACATGGAGCGGACGATCGTGACCGGACCTTCGCCGCTTCGGACGTCGAACTGGTCGATCAGTTTCTCGGAGAAAGTCCTGATCTCAGGTCGCTTCAGGAAACCGGCACCGTTGCTGAAATCGGGGGAGAAGTATCTCTGCAGGACCATGTTGTATTCCAGGGAATAATCCAGGACCAGGCCATGTTTGTGGCGGTCCTCCGGAATGTGGCTCAGGCCGCTGATCGAGCGCTCGCGGATGGACGAATTTGTGATGTCCTTGCCCTTGAGAGTGATCTTGCCGCCGGCCAGGGGCTCAAGACCAGAGAGGCCGTATACGAGTTCAGACTGGCCGTTGCCGTCGATACCGGCGATACAGACGATCTCGCCCGCGCGAACGTTGAAACTGACGTTGTTGACAGCCATCTTGGAGCCTCTCTTGGAGGCGACGGACATGTTCTCCACCTGAAGGACTACTTCGCCGGGATGCGCGGGAGCCTTGTCAACCTTGAGGCTGACATCACGGCCTACCATCATGCGGCTCAGTTCTTCCTGAGTGGTGTTCTTGATATCGACTGTGCCGATATATTTGCCGCGGCGAAGAACGGAGCAGCGGTCCGCGACAGTCATGATCTCATTGAGCTTGTGGGAGATGAACAGGATAGACTTGCCTTCTGCCGCAAGGTTCTTCATGATCACCATGAGATCGTCGATCTCGGCGGGGGTCAGCACGGCGGTGGGCTCGTCGAAGATGAGGATCTCGTTGTCTCTGTAGAGCATCTTGAGGATCTCTGTGCGCTGCTGCATACCGACAGTGATATCCTCTATTTTGGCATCGAGGTCGACCTTGAGGCCGTATTTCTCAGACAGTTCAGTCACTTTCTTACGAGCTTCATCCTTCTGCAGGACGCCGTATTTGGTGGTCTCAGCGCCGAGGATGATGTTGTCGAGAACGGTGAAGCACTGCACGAGCATGAAATGCTGGTGGACCATTCCGATTCCCAGAGCATTAGCGTCGTTGGGATTGTTGATCTTCACCTCTTTGCCGTCCTTCTTGATGATGCCTTCTTCGGGCTGGTACATGCCGAACAGCACAGACATCAGCGTGGACTTTCCTGCGCCTGGATCTCGCCCTTCCTCAATTGCAGAGTGATATTGTCATTCGCAATGATTCCGGGAAATCGCTTTGTGATGTTCAGCATCTCAATTGCGTATTCAGACAAGATGGATTCCCCCTTCCTCTCGGGAGCTGCTGCTCCCGCAACGATGAATTTCGTAGCTATTATGTGTCTCGCATAATACTGCAATTCTATTTTAACAAGTTACAAAAAGAAAGGGAACAGCATTTGATGCTGTTCCCTGAAATGATTGTGCGTCTATCCCGAAAGGGACCGCCTGTCCGCTTACAGATTCCTGATTACTTGATGTTGCCAAGGAATGTGATAGCGACAGTGTCAGCTGTGGGCTCTGCTGCAGCTGCATCAACGGTAACAGTAACGCTGCCGTCTGCCAGTGCCTTTACGAGTGCCTTGTAGTCATCCTGTGTGAAGCCATCGTTCCAAACGGTGGTGTCCATAGGAAGCTGTACATAGTTGAGAGTCGGATCGTCGCCGGAAACCATGCCCAGAGACTGGATCTGGCCCTTGTACTCATCCCACTTGCCATCCTTGATAGCTGTGAGCAGAGTGTTGACGGTTGCGCCAAGGCCCTTCATAGCGCTGGTGATGGTCATGCCTTCGCCATACTGTCCGTCTACCAGAGCCTTCTGGTCAACGTCGACACCGATGAACTTGCCGCCTTCCTTGCCTGCTGCTTCTGCTGCGGATGTGTAGATACCGCCGCCGCATGCGAAGACGACCTCTGTGCCGCCTTTGTACCATGTATCCATAGCTGCTGTGATATCAGCATCGCCGTAGAACTGGTTGCCGTATGCATAGTTGATCGCTACGTCTGTCAGACCCATTTCCTTAGCAGCGTCGTTGGCGCCTGCCACGAAGCCGTAGCCGTAACGGATAACTGCGGGAACAGCCATTCCGCCGAGGAAGCCGAGCTTCTTGTAGCCCATCTTGACTGCCGCGTAGCCTGCCATATAACCGGAGATCTCTTCCTGGTAAACTGCGCTGTAAACATTTTCCTGTGAATAGGTATCTGTGCCTGCTGCAGTGCAGAGATCGTACTCGGAGACGTCCAGAGCCACGAACTTGACTTCAGGGTAGGTCTCAGCGGCTGCTACGATCGCCTCTGCGAAAGCGTAGCCGGGAAGGACCAGAACGTTGTAGCCGTCTGCAACAGCCTTGTCGATCATAGCTTCACGCTCTGCAGTGGAGTCGCCCTCGGGCTTGTAGTATGTGAAGTCGATTTTATTCGCTTCTGTGAAAGCCTTGCATGCCTCGTAGGTTGTCTGGTTGAAGGACTGGTCGGTGATATCGCCGTAGTCTGTTACCATAGCGACCTTCATGTCGCTGGCTGCTGCATCACCTGATCCGGCATCTGCACTGCCTGATCCGCCGGAACTGCTTGATCCGCCGCCGCATGCCAGGAGCGATACTGCTGTTACTGCTGCCACAAGAACAGCTAACAATCTCTTTTTCATTAACTTATCCTCCTTTATCCGTTATGGATACGAACTTAAAAAAGCTACTAATTCATTATAGTTTGAAATGGAACAAATGTCGATAAGGAAGAAAGGATGAGTTCTGTACAACATAGGCGGGGAATTTGATATACTTATTTAAAGACATAAAATCAGCAGCCAGGCGGCAGCATTTAAGGGGACAGACATGGGAATAGTAGTGATCGGGGCATCATTTGTAGACGTGAAGGGATATCCGCTGGAGCAGTATATCCCGGGCGGCAGGAATGTCGGACGGGTCGTGCAGGTGCACGGCGGCGTCGGACGAAATGTGGTGGAGGATATCGCAAACGTGGAACTGCGTCCGACATTTGTCAGCGTGGTCGATGACACAGGTCTTTCTGACGACGTCGTCAGGAATCTGATCCGCCATAAAGTTGAGGTCCGCTATATTGCCCGCAGTCCGGAAGGCCTTGGAACATGGCTGGCGGTGTTTGACAATGACGGAGACGTGATCGCGTCCATCTCCAGAAGACCGGATGTATCCAAGATCGAGGAAGTGCTGGATGAGCACGGAGACGAAATCTTTTCTTCCGCGGACAGCATTGTCATTGAATTCGACATGGAGGTGCCGATCCTCAAGAAAGCATTGGACCTTGCGGAGAAGTATAATAAGGAGGTCTATACGGTGATCTCCAATATGAGCATTGCTATGAAGCGCCGCGATCTTCTGCGCAGGACATCCGTTCTGGTCTGCAATGAACAGGAGGCGGGCATGCTCTTTTCAGAGGATTACGCGGAGGTCACGCCGCAGCAGATGCAGGAGATTCTGGCAGACAAAGTGCAGCTGGCAGGAAAGGGGAGTCGGGCGTCTGCCCTGCGCTCCGGGTGGACGTCGTGGATACAACCGGCGCGGGAGACGCTTTCTTTGCCGGCGTAGCGATCGGCCTTACTTACAATAAGACAGTGGGGGAGGCCTGTGTGATAGGGACGAGACTGGCGGCTTCGGTCATAGCTTCCAGGGAAAATGTATGTCCGAGATTCAGACCGGAGGAATTCGGGATCGAAGTCAAAACAGAGTAACCTGAGGGTATATCATATAGAACACACAGATAATGTATTGGAGGAATGACAGCAATGAAAGAGCAGAAAAACCGCATGGTAAACAGCGGGGACTTCAGGCAGGACCCGAACTATGTCGCGCCTGACAAGGAGAAAGAGAAACTGATCCTGCAGCTTGGGACAATGATCACGGATCGGTATCTCGTCAAGTATTCGAGGACTATGAAGACAGACGATCCCGAGTACTGGGCCCTTGACGAGGTCCTGACCAAAGAGGAGGCGAAGTTCCTTCTGAGCTTTAAGAAGACCCGTGTGCCCTATGACATCGAAGACCTCGCGAAGATGAACAATATGTCTTACGAGGACACTAAAAAAATGGTGGATCATCTTGTCTGGGTAGGCCTGATCGAGATGAACCGCGAGAACGCGGATCACCACAAACAGTACAATGTGCCGATCTTCGTGCCCGGCTCCGCGGAGTTCATGATGATGAACGACGAGCTGACGGCGCAGCACCCCAAACTTGCGACATTCTTCAACCTGATGACCCAGATGCCTCTGGAGAATGTGACTCCCATGATCCCTCCGGGAGGCGCGGGCGTAGGCATGCACGTCATCCCAGTTGAAAAAGCCATCGAGAGCGAGAATATGTCCGCCAGCGTAGAGCACATCTCCCACTGGCTCAGCAAGTATGACAAGTATTCCGTCGGACAATGTACCTGCCGCAAGCAGCAGACCATGCGCGGAGAGGGCTCCGGACAGATCAACGGCGAGTTCTGCATGGGTATGGGCGATATGGCGGAGTACTGCGTGGACAGAGGCATGGGCCGCTACATCTCCTATGAAGAAGCACTGGAGATCCTGGAGAGGGCGGAGCGCCATGGCTTTGTGCATCAGATTACGAATATCGACGGCAGTGACAAAATAGTGGCTATCTGCAACTGCGCGGCCGGCGTCTGCAATGCCCTCAGAACCAGCCAGCTTTACAACACGCCCAATATGTCCAGAAGCGCCTATCGCGCGCACGTGGACAAACTCAAATGTGTCGCCTGCGGCAAGTGCGTGGAGGTATGTCCCGTCGGTGCGGCCAAGCTCGGCCAGAAACTGTGCACGAAGCAGGGAGAAGTCCAGTATCCCCTCACTCTTTTGCCCGATGAGACAGCGTGGAGCGCAGACCACTGGAATGTAAATTACCGCGAAGATGCCAAGATCAACTGCTATGATACAGGCACGGCGCCTTGCAAGACAGCATGTCCCGCGCACCTGGCAGTCCAGGGCTATGTGAAGATGGCGGGAGAGGGCAGGTTTATGGACGCCTTAAGGCTCATCAAGCAGGACAACCCCTTCCCGGCAGTCTGCGGCGCGATCTGCAACAGGCGCTGCGAGGATGCCTGCACGAGGGGCACGGTTGACGATCCTATCGCCATCGACGAGATCAAAAAATTCATCGCCGATCAGGAGCTGCACGCCGACAAGCGCTTCATTCCGATCTGCGAGAAGGACGACGGCGGAATGTGGGGACCCGACTACAAGATGGCGGTCATCGGCGCAGGCCCTGCCGGCATGTCGGCAGCTTATTATCTGAGGACCCGCGGTTACGATGTCACTGTATTTGAGAAGGAGAGCCGTCCCGGCGGCATGCTGATGAACGGTATTCCGTCCTTCCGCCTTGAAAAAGATGTCATTGAGGCAGAGATCGACGTCCTTCGCGAGATGGGCGTAGAGTTTAAGTGCGGCGTGGAAGTCGGGAGGGACATCACGATCCAGGATCTTAAGAGAGAGGGTTATAAGGCGTTCTATCTGGCCATCGGCCTGCAGGGCGGCAGAAAGACCGGCATTCCCGGAGAGGACGCGCAGGGCGTAGAGTCCGGCGTCAGCTTCCTGTCCCGGATTAATCAGGATCATACGATAAGGCTCCATGGCGACGTGGTCGTTGTCGGCGGCGGAAATGTGGCAGTGGACGTTGCCCGCTCGGCAGCCCGCGCCACAGACGGCAAAGTCACTATGCTCTGTCTCGAGAGTGAAAAAGAGATGCCGGCAGCCCGCGATGAGGTGGAAGAGGCCATCGCGGAAGGCATCAATGTGATGTACGGCTGGGGACCCAGGGAGATCCTGACCGAAGACGGCAAGGTAAAGGGCATTGTTTTCAGAAAGTGCATATCCGTCTTCAATAAGCTTCATGTCTTTGAACCTAAGTTCATGGAGGACAGCACGATCACTATCGAGTGCAGTAATGTCCTCGAGGCGATCGGACAGTCCGCGCAGTGGGGAAGCCTTCTTGAGGGAACCAAGGTGGAGCGCCATCTGAACGGTACAGTCAAGCACGATCCGGTGACCTTTGAGACCGGTGAGCCAGGCATCTTTGTCGGCGGCGACATTGCGCACGGCGCGCGCTTTGCTATTGACGCGATCGCGGACGGCAAGCTGGCCAGCGAGAGCATGCACCGCTACGTGCATCCCGGACAGTCCCAGACCATTGCCCGAGACCTGCGCGAATTCATCGAGCTTGATAAGAATAATATCGTTATTGAATCTTTTGACAACGCGAAGCGCCAGGTGCCCGGCAGAAAGCCCGGCAATCCGGTCGGAACCTTTGATGACCTGCGCCTGCCCTTCACGGAGGAGCAGATCAGGAAGGAGGCGTCCAGATGCCTTGGATGCGGCGCTACGGTTGTCGACCTCAACCGCTGCATCGGCTGCGGCCTGTGCACGACGCGCTGCGAGTTCGACGCAATCCATCTCTCCAGAGATATTCCGGAAGCGTCCAATATGGTGCGCTGCGAGGACAAACTTCCTGTGGTGGCAAAATATGCCGCGGCCAGGGAAATGAAGATCATCAAAAAGAAAGCGCTGGGAGGCAAAGCGAAAAAGAAACGCTGAAGTCCGGCCAGGCACTTATAAGGCAGCTAAAGATTTCCACAGCATGGAGGGGTGTCTTTCCACGCTGTGGAAATTTTCTGTATTAACCCGTAATGAAGGAGGATTGTATAATAGCATCAGGCTAATTGTATGGAAAGCTTGCAAGGGGGGAAGCAGCAGGTGAACAAACGATTTACAGACAACAGGGCAGCGGAAATATTGCAGATTCTCGGACATAAATCCGGTGTTATTGTCGCCTCTATGGCACAGAAACTGAGCGTCAGCGAGCGGACGATCCGCAATGATATCAGGCAGCTGAACGAGGATCTGGGCGGAAGCGCTGCCGTTGAGGGGAATCAGGGACGCTACAGCCTGCGGATTTTTGACCCTGAAGAGTACAAACGCGCTTTTGAGAAAATATGCAATATAGACGGTCTTTTCGGCACGCCGCGGGGGCGGCAGACTTATGTGTTCGGAGAGCTGATGCGGGCGGACGCACCGCTCCTCACAGATGAACTCGCTTACGAGATGAATGTGGGCAGGACTACTCTGATCAGCGATCTGAAGAAGCTCCGCGAGGAGATCGAGCCCTTCGGCCTGAGCGTAGTGGGAAAGACGAGTAAGGGAATGATCCTTCACGGGAAGGAACTGGATATCCGCACTTACGTGCTGGAAAACTGCTTTGACGCCCTGTACAGCGATTACCCGCTGGATCAGGAAATCCAGGAACTGATCCGGGAAGCGCTCAAACAGAAGACATTTGAGAAACAGGTGGGAGAGCGGTTCGAGCGCTATCTGCTCCTTATGATGGACCGCTTTCTCACCGGCCATTTCATCGGCAAACTGACGGACGCCTACTATAATCTGACAGCCAACGGCGAGTTTTTCCAGCTGAATAAGCTGATCGACCGGATCGGAGGGATCCTGCACGTTGATTTCCCTGTGGAAGAGAAGATCTTCGCCTTCCTGCCCATCGCGGGAATGCGCACGCCGGCAGACCTTGGCTCCGTGCAGGAGATGGGGCTCGATGAGACGATCGGCCCTCTTTCGGAGAAGATCATGGCGCAGATCAAGGCGGATCTGGATATCTCCATAGACCCCAGGGATTTTGCCGAGGAGTTTTCCTACCATCTCATGTTCATGCTCAACCGCCTCCGGTTCAAAATACACCAGCCCAACGCGATCCTGGAAGAACTCAAGGCCAAATTCCCCCTGGCTTATGAGATGTCCGGCATTGCGGCGAAGGTCATAGAACGGGAGCAGGGCCTTAAGGTGAATCAGGATGAACGAGGTCACCTTGCATCATATTTTGGCGTGTTCCTGGAAGAGAATAATATAGGTCAGCGCAGACCGTTCCGAATTGCCGTGATCTGCGGGACCGGGCGGGTCACAGCGCGGCTGATCAGCGTTCAGGTCAAGAAGATCGTGGACAGCCAGGTGCAGATCAAGACTATGTCGGACTCCGCGGTGACTCCTGAAATCCTGGAGAGCTACGATGTCATTCTCTCAACGGTTGAACTGCCCTTCAAGTCCCCCAAGCCGGTCATCAGGATCCGCGAGATCTTCGATGAGAAGGAACTCAAGCAGAAACTGGAGAAAGCCCGATACTGGGATCAGGTCGATATTCCGGTGCTGGACGACAACCAGTATATTATGAGCAGTCTTCTCGATGAGAATAAGGTGTTCTTCTTCGAAAAGGGCCGCTCCTATGAAGACGCTTTGGATGAGATGATCGAGATCCTCACGGACGAAGGCTACATCGACGAGGGATTCGGCGAGCGGCTTTCTGAGCGGGAAGAGAAAGGCACCATGGTATACGACAACGGCGTTGCGATTCCCCACGGGATCCAGAAGGCCAATGACCGCATGCTGCTGGCTATGGGAATCTTCGAGGAACCCGCAGAGTTCAAGGGACACGAGGTCCGTATTATCTTCTTCATGGCTTTGCCGGAACAGTCCGACGCGGACGACATGCTCATGATCCGTGTCTACGATGAACTTTTGGAGATCGCCAGAGATACCGATATGCTCGATGCTATCGCCCGGACGCAGAACTATCCGGATCTGCTGCGGGTACTATATAAGAAATGATTAAAATCAAGGAGTCATTCAACCGGAAAGTGTAGTGATTGCCCCCTCTAATTCATGTTTTGTAATCCCCCTATAAAACACTACATTTTTCTACTTATCCGCGTCCCCCTGCTTTATAATGAGCAGGGGGGCTTTTTTATGATTTTGATTAATACTGTTCAGGATATGGTGGACACAGGAGCGTATCAGCTCCTTACATGGGTGACGCAGTTACTTCCTAAGGTCTTTCTGTTCCTGATCCTTCTAAATGCTTTGACAAGTCTGATCGGCCGGTCCCGGGTGGAGCGGCTGGCGGCCAAATGCGGCTCTAATGCGCTTCTGCGTTATCTGGTGCTGCCGTTTTTGTCAGCGGTGGTCCTTGGCAATCCTATGGCTATTTCCATGGGACGCTATCTGCCGGAGCGCTATAAGCCGGCCTATTTTGCTTCCGCGAGCTATCATTGTCACACAAACAACGGCATCTTCCAGCACATCAACCCGGCAGAACTCTTTTTGTGGCTGGGCATCGCCAACGGAGTACTGGCTCGTGGGCAGGATCTGTTTCCGCTCGCGCTGCGCTATCTTCTGGCGGGACTCGTGGCGAACTTTGTCTCCGGCTACGCGACGGAACTGATCACGCGCCGCGTGGAGAAGAAGCAGGGGGTTCGGCTGGACAGGAAAGTGGATCTGTGGATTGAGAGAGAAGGGGAGGCTTCACCTGCGGGTTTGGAGAAAGCAGCGGAGTCGACCGGACCTGAAGTTGTTGATTTCGCAGAATCGAAGGAGTCGATTGCATCTTCTGTGCCCGAAGAAGGCTCTGATCCGGCGGACAGCCGGACAGGTTACCATACGATTACAATCACACGGGGTGATGGCGGGTACGGCGGACCTCTGTCAATTACACCTACCGAAGAAAGACATATAGTTCTGTATATGACTGGCGGAGGCCTGGAGCCGGAGCCGCTTGCTAAAATAGTGGCGCTTTCCGGCATGGAACCTGTCAACGGCAATCAGGAGACCTGCCCGGATGAGGAGGTGGCACTTGCCATTATCGACTGCGGCGGAACACTTCGCTGCGGCATTTATCCCGGAAAGGGGATACCTACGGTCAATATTTTGGCAACCGGGTATGTCTCCGCAGTTACGTCGGAGTGTGTGTCGGCGGTTGTGGAGAATGTGGCGAATGCTGTGGAAGAGGATGTTGCTGATGAGGTTCAAGCGGCGGAGGCTGCTGGTGCGGCTCAGGAAGCAGAGGAGCCGGTTGTTGCTGCGGAAACTATCCGAACAAAGAGATCTCCTGAATCAGAAGAATCTTCCCAAACGCCCCTGAACAAACCTCTTGAACCGGTTCTCACTATCAGTAAAGTGATCAGTTTATTCCAGCAGTCAGCCAGGAAAGCCGTAAAGACCTGTCTGGAGATGATCCTGCCTTTTATGGGATTTGCGGCGCTTTTCATCGGTATCTGTAAAGGCTCCGGGCTGACACAGTTCCTGGCGGGACTGATCCAGCCAATGGGAGGAAGTCTTCCCGGCCTTTTAGGATTAGGAATTATTTGTTCCATTCCGGGTCTTAGTGCGATCCTGGGAGCGGGAGCTGTGGCGGCGCAGATGTTTTCCACGGTTATCGGCGAGTTGATCGCGGCGGGAAGTATACCACCGGTTATGGCACTTCCTGCGCTCTTTGCAATTAACTGCCAGTGTGCCTGTGATTTCATTCCGGTTGGCCTTGGAATGACAGAAGCTAAGCCGGAGACTACGCAGGTAGGAATTGCTTCAATTACTATTTCAAGATTTGCTACAGGTTGGATCAGGATATTGATTGCGGTGGTGTTTAGTATAGGGTTGTATAAGTAAGGAAATTTCTGAGAGGGACATTTTTCCAATTACATATATGGGTAGTTTCACGGAAAGAGACATGAAAATATGAGGGCGCTGCCGTTGCTGGTTAATAAGCAAGGGCAGCGCCATTTTTTATTGTCTTCCCGCACGGGAGCTGAATAGCAGATTCCACTGCGAAGACTCAATCTGTGGTTTTGGTGATGATTTTTAAGCTCCTTAATTCACCAAGAAATTGTTTGACTGTTTTTCGTAGGAACATTTTTAGGAATTATTCCTACGAAATTCATGACAAGAAACATTTCGGTGGAAGAGCAGGGGATTTTTTTCCGTACGAAAGGACACATAAAGGAACTCTTAGTGGAAAGGCACCCGAACTACGCCCGTACGAAAATGAATAGAAAAGGCATCTTAGTGGAAAGGCACCCGAACTACGCCCCTACGAAAAGGCTCAAGAAGGAATTCTTAGTGGCTCCCACACAAGCACAATAAAATGCACCTCATTTCCACCCCCGCGGAAATCCCCCGCACTAATTCATTTCCACGGCGGCGGAATTCGCGGAATTAAAGCAGACCTCTTTTTTTATTAAGATACAACCATCAAAGGAAACAACAAAACAACAAAAACAAAGGAAACAAAGACTTATAAAAAGGAGGAACGAAAAATGGCAAATTGGTTAAATCTTGAGGGCAAGGTAGTAGCAGTTACAGGCGGCGCTTCCGGAATCGGCAAGCACATCGCCAGCACTCTGGTGGCAGCGGGAGCGAACACAGTCGTGATCGACATGAACGCCAAGACCGGTGAAGTCGTAGACGGCGCTTACCAGGTACAGTGCAACGTAACAGATCCTGAGAGCGTCAAGGCAATGATGGCTGAGATCCTTAACAAGTACGGCCACATCGATGCGATCGTCAACAACGCGGGAATCAACCTTCCCCGCCTGCTGGTAGACGTCAAGGGCGAGAAGCCGCAGTACGAACTGGACGCTGCATCTTTTGACAAGATGTTCGCGGTCAACGTAAAGGGACTTTTCCTCTGCGCACAGGCAGCTGCGAGAGAGATGGTCAAGCAGGGACACGGCGTCATCGTGAACATGTCCTCCGAATCCGGTAAGGAAGGTTCTCAAGGACAGAGCGCATACTCCGCAACAAAGGGCGCGGTTGACAGCTTCACCCGCAGCTGGGCAAAGGAACTCGGCAAGTACAACATCCGCGTCGTCGCTGTAGCGCCCGGCATCATGGAAGCAACCGGACTTCGCACACCTGCTTACAACGAGGCGCTCGCTTACACAAGAGGCGTTAAGCCCGAGGAACTCTCCACTGATTACACCAAGGTCATCCCGATCGGCCGTGACGGAAAGCTCGACGAAGTCGGTGATTTCGTGGCATACCTCGTATCCGACAGAGCAAGCTATATCACAGGTACTACACTGAACATCTCCGGCGGCAAGTCCAGAGGCTGATCCGCTGCAGAGTCGGCAAAACATAGAAAACCGGCCGGAAGCTCCGGGACCGGAAACATAGAAAAACACGGAGGTGAGAAATGCTGTCAATCTTGATCGTAGTTGGAATCGCATTTTTGATGCAGGCCATTCTTGGATTCGTGCAGATGAGAAATCTTACGGACGAATTCATCAAACTCAGAAGAAAAGGAAAAGTTGCTTTTGGAAGGAAATCAGGCGGCTTCAAGGCTGGCGCGGTAGTGATGTTCCGGATCGATGAGGATGGGATCGTCCAGGAGGCCAGAAAGCTTGAAGGAACGACAGCATTTGCAAGGGTAAAGAATATGGACGGCTTCGAGGGAAGATACCTCGGGGACCTCACAAAGGAAGATGCTCCCAAACATCACATCAACCTTGGCAAAGCGATCGAGGACGCAGCGCTCACCTACCGCAAATACACGGCAGGCGAAGAAATTGATAACGACCCGTTGCCCGGACCCCTTGAAAAGGCGGGGAACGCAATCGGAAGCCTGCTCGGACAAAAGAGAAATAAAACAGCAGTTCAACTTAGAACCAAATAACTTTTGTTTAACAAGAAAGGCGGAACAATATGGATTTTTTAGTAAAATTTGCATCGGCATTCATGAGTGTTTTCCAGGCAGGCGGAGCAAACTTCGTAAGTTGGGTAACCGGTATCATCCCCACCATTCTGATGCTCCTGGTCATGATGAACGCGATCATCGCTCTGATCGGTGACGAGAGAATCGAAGTCATCGCAAAGTTCTGCACAAGCAACCCTGTCACACGTTATGCAGTACTCCCCTGGGTCAGCGCTTTCATGCTCGGCAATCCGATGGCCCTCTCCATGGGCAAGTTCATGCCTGAGTTCTACAAGCCCAGCTACTATGCTTCAGCAAGTTATCACTGTCACACCAACAGCGGTATTTTCCCTCACATCAACCCTTCCGAGATCATGATCTACCTCGGAATCGCACAGGGCGTCACCGCACTCGGACTTGATTCCACACCGCTGGCGATCCGCTACATGCTGGTCGGTTTCATCGCAAACTTCATTTCCGGTTGGGCAACAGACTTCACAACTGCTTTCGTTCAGAAGCAGCAGGGCATCCAGCTGAGCAAGGTGCTCAAGACAAGAGCGTAACTTCAATATTTTGACAAAACATCGAAATCACTAATTATCCAAGAGACTTATCCAGATCAGAGGAGGAAAATAAAATGGCAGAATATCGTGCAATTCGCGTAGAAAAAGGCTCAGGCGGTTTTGGCGGCCCCCTTACAATCCAGGGCAACGAGACAAAGAATAAAGTAATGTATATCACAGGCGGCGGTGTAGCTCCCGAGATCCTGGATAAGATCGTAGAGCTGTCCGGACTTGAGCCCGTCAACGGTTTCAAGACCAGCTGCCCTGAGGAGCAGCTCGCACTGGTGATCATCGACTGCGGCGGCACACTTCGCTGCGGACTGTATCCCAAGAAGCGCATCCCCACCATCAACATCAACCCCGTCGGAAAGGCCGGCCCGCTGGCTCAGTTCATCAAAGAAGACATCTACGTTTCCGGCGTAACCAATGCCAACATCAGCCTGGCAGACGGCTCCGAGGTTCCCGTAGCAGCAGCTCCCGTCGAGGAAGCTCCCAAGGAAGAGAAGAAGGGCATCGACACCAGCAAGAAGCTCTCCGAGCAGATGGCTGAGTCCGGCAACGCAAGCGTTCTGGCTAAGATCGGTCTTGGTGCAGGTAAAGTCGTAGCGACCTTCAACCAGGCAGCCCGTGACGCGGTTCAGACCTGCATTACCACACTGCTTCCTTTCATGGCATTCGTCTCCATGCTGATCGGTATCATCAATGGAACAGGCTTCGGAACATACTTCTCCAAGCTCCTGCAACCCCTGCTCGGCAACATCTTCGGACTGCTGATCCTCGGCATTGTATGCGCGATCCCCGGTCTGTCCGCGATCCTGGGCCCCGGCGCTGTTATCTCCCAGATCCTTGGTTCCATCATGGGTGCTGAGATCGCAGCCGGCAGAATCTCCCCCAGCCTTGCACTGGTCGGCCTGTTCGCACTGAACTGCCACGCAGCCTGCGACTTCATCCCTGTAGGACTTGGTCTTGCAGAAGCTGAAACAGAGACAGTTGAGGTCGGTGTTGTATCCGTCATGTACTCCCGTTTCATCACCAGCTGGATCCGCATCCTTCTCGCGATCGTGTTCAGCGTAGGGCTTTACACAGCAGCTTAATATCCGGTTATTAGGAGGGTAATAAAATGAAGGTCATTTACGAAAATAAAGTTAAAGCAAGCGGAATTGCAGTAGAAGAGTTTAAGGATGCAGGAATGTTCATCATCTTTGGCGAGAACGCTCCCGAGGAGATCAAGGACTACTGCTACAGCGTCAGCGTCAACCCCATCAACGGCGAGCTCGCCGCAGGCCAGTATCTCGTGATCGACGGCCAGGAATACAAGATCACCTGCGTCGGTTATGAGGCGCCCATCACCCTGAAGGGCCTTGGCCACTGCACATTCAACTTCAACGGCGCGACAGAAGCAGAGCTTCCCGGCACGATCTACTGCGAGGAGAAGCCTATGCCGGAGATCGGAATCGGCTCAGTCATCAGGATCATCGAGAAGTGATATAAGTTAATTCCCCTATAATCCCCATATAAAAGTGAACCGGAAAAGAGTCAGGAGGATGTCCCCTGGCTCTTTTCCGTGGTGGGGGGAAAGAATAGGAAGAAACAAATTGCACAGATGTGGTTCCTTAGTAAAAATGGTATAATTCTACAGGAAACAGGCAGGAAATCTATGTTTTGACATAGGTATAAGACAGGCAGGGGAGCAATCAGATATGCACGAGATGGGAATCATTCTTCACATGGCGAATATGCTGGACGAGACGGCGAAGGAGCAGAACCTCACGAAGATCGGCTCTGTGACTCTGGAAGTTGGCGAAGTTTCGGGCATTATGACAGATCTGTTTGTGGACTGCTGGAACTATTTCAAGGTCAAACACCCGGTCCTTGCGGAGTCAGAGTTGAAACTTGTGACAATTCCGGCAGTGACCTTCTGCGGAAACTGCGGGAAGACCTACGAAACTGTGAAATATGGCAAGGAATGTCCGTACTGTCACAGCGGCGAGACATGGCTGGTGGACGGTAATCAATGTGTGATCAAGGAGATTGAGGCGGAGAGCGTGGAATGAGGTGAGCTTGGTAAAAGCTGAAGGGGAATACCTTATGAGAGAAAGACTTTCGGCACAGAAGGACATTTTTAGAAAAATATCGTCCACGGAAGAGGAGGAAAATGATGTGCCTCATTCAATCTGCAGAGCTGCAGGCAAAGAATTAGGTACAGAAGCTTAGTCAGAGCACATTCTCGTCCCACCAAAATCAAGATTTCCAAGAATTTAACTTAATTTGGCAATTCTCATGGACGCAAATTCTCACAATCGATGCTGCTGTACCGAAAATTTGGAAGAATCAGGTTTACCAGGTAAGAATTAATAGGTCAGAACCGTCCTGAGGGGACGAGAATTTATGAAAACAAGGCTTCTGTACCGAAACCCGGAAACAGATGCCTCCGTAACTTAATATTGCAACAAAAAACCGGACTCCAAAGAGCCCGGTTTTTATCATTATTCAAACAACATTTTGATCCTGAACACCGGCTTCTCCTTCTCACCGCAGATGTAGAAAGAGTCTTCCGACGCGGCGCACCCGATCTTCATAACATCGCCCAGCTGTGCTTCTCCGATGTGCTCGGAGGAGAGTTCCCGGAGCCTGCGGCTGCGCATCTCAGAAGGCATATTATCTACTGCAATGTCGTAGTATCTGGCGTTATTCATGTGCCCGTTGAGATCGACGAAACTGTAGGGAACGGTGAAGGTGGTGGAAGACTGCGGTTCCTGACGGCGGATCCTTCCGGGAAGGGGAAGTTCGTTTCCTGTTACAGTCTCCTTTATGAAGATGTCATGGCTCTCAGGGAAGATGATCCCGCGGGTCGCCTGATCGATCAGCACCCAGAGGGAGACCGCCTCGAAAAGCACGATTCCGTTAGTGTCTACCAGGCGGAAATATCTGGGAAAATACAGATGCATCGTTTTACCCGGCCAGGAGAGAAGAGTGACCTTCTCGTCATATTCCGGAAGCCGGTGAAAGACTGCGCGGTACTGCGTAACAGCCCACAGAAGTCCCTGATCCAGCGTCTTGTCCCGGGGCACCCCCAGATCGATCGTGTGCGCGATCGCCGCCTCCTGAAGACGCGTGAACAGCGAGGACAGGCGCAGGGTGCGGGACATATCCACATCAGAGGAGAGAACCTGGAAATCCTGTCTGTAGACCTTCATAATCAAAACCTCCGGTTGATCCGCTTATCGAAGGCGTTCACCACATCGCCGAATGTGGACATTTTAGACCACTGCCTCTGCGGGATCTTGACATCGAATCTCGCCTCGAGCCGGCAGATGATCATAGTAAAGCCCATGGAGTCGATGGCTGTGTCTGTATTGATAACGGTATCCTCGTAGAGCGGCTGACCCTCCATATCGGGGACGCACTCGTAGATTACTTCTCTGCAGGTTTCAACAATTTTGCTTCGATCCATGGCGCATATATCCTTTCAGTTGCAAGTCAATGTGTGTCAGTTATTCATGCGGCATAATCATTATATCCGCAATCCGGAGTTCTGTCATGTATGCGCTGTCAACGGGATCACTCCTGTATCGTGTAAGCGGAGATATCGAACAGGGACTCATCCACTTCACCGTCAATAGATCCGACCGTATAGAGCGAATCGCCGACATAAGCGGCGGATTCGATCACCGGCGCCGCCGTGTAGCAGTACGCAAGGGATCCGTCTTCGGCAAAATAGAAAACGGTCTCGGGGCTGTATTCCGTCTGCGGATAGACCTCTGCAGGGAAAGAAGCGCCTTCAATCTCGCGGTCTTCTTCGACCTGGTCTGTCCTCACAGACGCCATCCGCATTTCGGAGAAGAGGTCATCCATCAGAAGGATGTTGTCATTCGTGACACTCAGAGGAAGATCCGTGACATAGTTTCCGGTCTTTTTGTCCGGATAGAGGTTGTACACTTTGCCGTCCTTGATAAAGGTGACTAAGGTGCTCTCCGCTCCGGCGACTTTCGTCGTTCTGGCGGAGTAGTAAACGCCATCCTTAGCGTATACATCATAATCCTGTACTGTGTTAAGGGCGTCCAGACGGCGCTGGTAGCGAAGGTGAGCTCCGGCGACGGGATCTATGCCGTCCAAAATATTGTCGAGTTTGGTCTTGTTGGCTTCTTCGGCAGCCGCCATCTGTTCCTTAACTTCATCGATGGTGAGAAGCGTATAGCTTGAGGTGTCCGCCTTTTCCTGCGCGTAGATCAGCAGCATATCGCCGGTCCCGTAGATGTCCAGTTCTATGACGCCGCCCCTGGCATTGCCCCCGGTGACGGTCCCATCTGCCAGTGCGAGATTGAAGGCTCCATCTTCGGAAGACCAGGAAGTAATGTCGATGGTGTCGCCCATTAATGTTAAGGAGCCGGTTCCTTCTGCGAAAAGGCTCATGGTGGACTCGATCTCCATATCCGCGGAACTGACGGTGTAGCCTTCATTGCGCACAGCGAAGACAGTGTATTCACCTTCTACGGGAAGATCCGATACAGTGTACTTATCGGCGATCTCTTCCGCCTGCGTGGGCTGTTCGGGAACAGCTACTTCGGCTTTCTGCGCTTCCCCGGAAACTTCCGGCTGTGCCGGATCTGCCGCGTCTGCATTCGCGTCCGCTGCTTCTGCCGGAGCGGCTTCCGCCTCCTGTTTGCTCTCCTCTGTAGTTACTTCAGCGGGCTTTTCCGGGCCCGTGGAGGAAGAACCTCCGCCGCAGCTGCATAGCGAAGCCGCGAGGACTGTTGCAAGTATCAGTGACATTAGTTTTCTCATAATCTCTGTGCCCTCCCTTTGCATCAGGACAGTGGCCGCAGCCACATATGAAAAACAACAAGTATGACTGACTATGCGAGCTGTATTTTGTAAAAGGCCCATGCGTATATGGACCGGTTTACGGACAATGGATTTCCCAGCGCTTGACCTTGCCTGTCGCGGTGCGGGGCAGCGGCAGATCCGTGAACAGGATCTCACCGAGTTGCTGGCCGCGCGGAAGCTGCGACATGACGCCGCGCAGTTCCTCCAGTATCATGGAGCGCGACAGTTCTCTCATTTCCTCAGGCCATGAAGACGACTCCTTGTCGACGAGCAGAAGGACCGGCTTTCCATCCCTTTCAAGAACGGTGAAATCGCGCCCGGGCAGGGCGGCCATAATGCGCGCCTCGTATTCGGGAAGAAAGATCTTGGTGCCGTCGGCGAGTACAAGGATCTCTTTTTTCCTGCCGATGACGTGAAGTCTGCCCTCTTCATCCCATCTTCCCAGATCGCCGGTGAAGAGGAGATCTCCCTTCAGCACGGCTGCCGTGTCTTCCGGATGCTTATAGTATCCCTTCATCATACAGCCCGGCGATGAGATGAGGATCTCACCGTCGGAGGCGAGTGCAACAGTATCTTCCGGGCATATCTCCAGTGCGAACGGGTCAAAAGAGGGATGTCCGGGCACGCTGATCGCGACACCGGAACTTGTCTCTGTCAGCCCGTATCCGAAACTGACCTCTACGCCCTGCTGCATGACACTGTTCAAAAGCCGGGGGGAGCAGTCTCCGGCTCCCACCAGAACAAGGCGGAGTTCGCTGTTCATCAGTTTGTGCTGCATGAGGAAACTCAGAAGAAGGGGAACAGCGGAAAGGACCGTCGGTCTGTAGAAATCGAAGTCCTGCGTGTAGTACCTTGCGCCTCTTCCGAGAGCTACCGCCGCGCCGCATTCCATTCCCCACAGGAGCCCGCATACGAAGCCAAATACGTGATTGAGCGGAAGCATGCACATCAAAGTATCGTCCGGAGAGAGGGGCAGCATACAACTTCCGTTGTAAGCGGCGGCCAAGAGGCTTCGGTCTGTCAGGACGACAGCCTTGCTGCTCGCTGTGGTGCCGGAAGTAAAGAAGAGGATGTCGCTGCCCTCGACAGAAGGATCGGCGGCCTCTGCCCGCGGCGTGATCCCGTCAGTGAGATAAGGAGTCAGCTCTTCCACCAGATCCGGATCGCTGCTCCAGAGAATATCGATATCGGTCTGCCGGATCTGCTCCTGCAAAAGAGTGCCGTCGGCGTTCTCATCCAGAAGAACGGTCTGCAGTCCTGCGACGGCGGATGCGAAGATCGTCTCGACGCAGTCAAGGGAACCGTCGCACAGAACGCCCAGACAGGTCATTCCAAAAGCGCGCATCTCTTCGGCGCGCGCAAATACAGACGCCGCAAAATCGGCGCTGCTCTTCTTTACAGGCGCTCCGCCTTCTTCATAAACAAGAAGCGGCCGTTCAGGATCATTATGCGCGAAGAATCTGAGAGCCTCCGCGAAACTATTAAATTTAGGGGGAAATGCTTTAGTCTTCATAGGTCAAGTATAGCATTCTTTAACAAAGAATGTGCAAAAATGCATCAAATGTTAATGAATATTTAACAATTTGGCGGTATACTAGAAGTAGCATAACTGTGCAGGAAGCAGCACTAGTAGTTTAATAATGAGAGGTAGAGCAAAATGGACAAGAACATCAAGATCTGTATTATCGGTGGAGGTCCGGCGGGACTTTCCGCGGGCATGTATCTGGAGCAGAAGGGTTACGAGAACTACACAATCCTGGAGAAGAACGACCGCGTAGGCGGCAAGTGCTGGTCTCCCCACTACAACGGCCGCCGCTATGAGATGGGCGCGATCATGGGCGTTCCGTCTTATTACGCTGTGCACGACGTCGAGGAATTCTGCGGCATCACACACGACGGTCCGCAGCTCAACCGCAACTACAAGAACAGACTCGGACAGGTCATCGAGCCCTTCGAGCCCAAGAAGAACATCACTAAGATCCCGCGCCTTCTCAAGATGAAGAAACAGCTCAAGAAGTTTGGCGAACTCCTTGAGACCAAGTACAAGGGATATGATATCAACGGCCACCGCGGCGTCGCGGAAGGACGTTACGAGGGATTCTCCGCAGCCAGCGCCAAAAGAGAGCCGGTCAGCGGCGTGAACCCCAACCTCAAGGATCTGGCGCTTCCCTTCAAGAAATTCTGCGAGATCAACGGTGTTGAACTGGTGCAGGATATCTGGATCGGCCCCTTCACTTCCTTCGGTTACGGATATTTTGACGAGATCCCGGCGGCTTATGTCCTGAAATATCTGGACTTCCAGACCTGCATGAACTTCGTCAAGATCAATCTCTGGACCTGGAAGGAAGGCACCCAGTTCATCTGGGAGTCCCTGAACGACAAGCTCAAGAACCCGGCCCGTCTGAACAGCAGGATCGATAAGGTCGAGAGGAAAGACGGCAAGGTCTATGTGACCGTGAACGGCGAAGTGGAAGAGTACGACAAGATCATCGTGACTTCTCCTCTGTATGTTCCTGTGAAAGAGAACAGGGACGACGGACTTATCGGCATGGTGGACTATTTTGACGCCCGCGAGGACGAGAAGAAGCTCTTCTGCCAGATCGAGTATGAGCGCTATGACGTACTGGCTGTCGAGACCAAGCCGGAAGATCACCCCGAGATCTCCTACTATGTATTCGACAACATGATCCCGAAGAGACTGGGTCACCTGATGGTTTACTATCGCCGCTGGAGAGACACTGTGGACCAGGTCATCACGACCTACGCGCTGCGCAAGCATAAGAAGATGGAAGAAGTCCCTTACGAGAAGTGCAGAGCAAGAGTCCTCAAGGATCTGGAGATCATGGGCAATCCCGCTTCCAACGTCGTAAACGAGTGGAGCGTCTACTACTTCCCGCACGTCTTTACAAACGCTTACAAGGACGGCTGGTATGACAAGGTTGAGGCTATGCAGGGCAAGTACGACACCTACTATGCGGGCGAGATCATGAGCTTCGGCGATATGGACGAGACCTGCGAGTACTCCCGCGAGCTGGTGGAGAGATTCTTCTGATCTGCACAATTTGAGGATAGCGACATGAAATTTTACAAAGATCATTATGACGTGATCGTGATCGGAGGGGCCCTGGCGGGCCTCTCCTCAGCGCTTATGCTGGCGGATAAGGGACTGGACGTGCTCGTCCTCGAGCGCCACAACCTGCCCGGCGGCATTGCTACGAGTTTTGTCCGCGGCGGCATTGAGATCGAAGCGGCGCTGCACGAGATGATGTCCATAGGTCCTAAGGAGAACCGCCTCAAAGTCGGCAAGTTCTTTGACGATATGGGCGTCGATATAGACTGGCTCCCTGTTCCCGAGTGCTACCACGCGAGCCTTCCCGGACTGGAAGTGACACTGCATCCGGGTCTCGAGCGCTTCTCCCGCGAAGTCGACGAGCAGGTTCCGGGCACCTATGACAAAGTATTGAAGCTCTTAAAGCTCTGCGACACCGTTTTTAACAGCGTCAACGAGCTGTCTATTCATCCTATGAGCAAACCCCAGATGCTTATGAGACACGAGGCTTTCGTCAAGACGGCCGGCTATTCCACGAAGGAAGTGCTGGATACTTTTGACCTGCCTCAGAAAGCCCTGGATCTGCTGGCACCCTACTGGATCTATGTCGGCAGCGGCTTCTCAGACCTGCCCTTCACGATCTACTCTGTGCTTATGGCGGACTACGTGGGCTACGGCTCCATGATCCCCAAAAAGCTCAGTCACGAGATGAGCCTTAAGATGGCGGAGCGCGCCGAAGAGATGGGCGTGCAGATCGAGTACCGCCAGCAGGTGGACAAGATCCTGGTCAGAAAAGGCAAAGCCTATGGCGTTCGCACTGCCCGCGGCGACGAGATTTATGCGGACTATGTGATCTCCTCGGCTTACCCCAACAAGGTCTATACCAGCATGATTGAGCCCCTTACCGAGGTGCCTGCAGAGGCCACCAAGATGGTCAACGGCCGGCGACTGTCGCTGACCGCGTTCTCGGTCATCCTGATCCTGGACAAGCCCGCGGAAGAGTTGAATATTAAGGATTACAGCATTTTCCGCGGCGACACCATGGACACGGACGTACTCTATGACAATCTGGCGGGCCTTGGCCCTTACAGATATCTGACCTGCATCTGCCACAACTACGGCAATCCGGGAGTAACTCCGGAGGGGACCTGCTCCTTCAGTGTGACAGTGCTGCCCCGCGTGGACGGCTGGAAGACTGTCGCTGCGGAGGATTATGACCGCGTCAAACACGAAGTGGCGAAGCAGCTGATCGATGACATGTCGGAATATTTTGGCGTGAACCTGCTCGACCACGTACTCGAGTGTGTGATCGAGACGCCTATGACCATCGCGCACTATACGGGTGCCTGGAACGGCTGTATCTATGGATATGCTCACACCATGGAAGATCACATCGTAGCGAGACTGCAGACCGCGGAAGCGGAGCGTTTCATCGAAGGCCTTGAATTTGCCGGCGCACACGCCATTTCCGGCGACGGAATGGGACCGGCTGTGACCAACGGCCGCAAGGCAGCGAAGAATGTACTGGACGATATTGCGGCAAAGGAGGCGAAGAGATGAAGGTAAAGAATTTCATTAAAGACGTCGGCGGAGCCTCCCGCGTCACGAAGAAGAGACTGGAAGCGTTTGCTTCAGCGTCTCCCGCGCTCGAGAGCGTAGATCCTATCGGAGACGTGTCCCGCGCCTGGCATCCCGGACCGATTGAACTTGTGGTCACAAAGATCACTCCCGCCTGCAAGACGGCCAAGACAATCCGCTTCGAGCGCACCGACGGCAAAAAGCTGCCCTTCTTCTATGCGGGACAGTACATCGTGCTCGACTTTAAGATCGGGGAGAGCCTGATCTCGAGACCTTACTCCATTTCTTCCGCGCCATTCGAGGCCAGAGCGGAGCATCCTTTCGTAGAGATTACAGTGAGAAGATCCAAGGGCGACGGCTTCATCTGCGACTATGTCAATGACGAGCTGAAGGTCGGCGATGTTTTGACCGGAACCATGGGGCTGGGGCAGTTCTACTATGAGCCCCTGCGCGACGCTTATCATGTGGTCGCGCTGGCGGGCGGCGTCGGAATCACACCCTTCGCTTCCATGGCCAAGGAAGTAGTGAACGGCACTTTGGACATCGACCTGACGATCCTCTACGGTTCGGCTTCTTCTGACGACATCGTAATGAAGGAAGAACTGGAAGCGCTGGACGGCGTCTGCGACAAGCTTCGGATCGTTCATGTGCTCTCCGGAGACGAGCCCGGCTGGACCGGCGAAAAGGGATTTTTGACAGCAGAGATCATTAAGAAGTATTCCGCGGAAGACACCACCTACTTCATCTGCGGACCGCAGGTGATGTATAAGTTCCTGCACGGCGAAGTTGCCAAGCTTGACGTTCCCGCGAGACGCGTTCGCTTCGAGGTGTTCGGACAGGTGAAGGACATCGCCGTTTACGAGGGATATCCCAGCGACCTGCGCGATGAGACCTTTGAACTTACTGTGGTGCGCGGAATCAGCGAAGTAAAGATCCCGGCAAAAGCCTGCGAGAGCATTGT
>CACZJD010000045.1 GCA_902781325.1 uncultured Lachnospiraceae bacterium | reverse complement strand
GGAGCATTTGTAACCGGTATTCAGGAGAACGATGTCCGCGATATTTACGCGATCCGGGCGCTGCTCGAAGGACTCTGCGCGCGCTGGGCGACAGAGAGGATCACAGCGGAACAGCTCGAGGCCATGGAAGAAAACGTCTATCTGGCCGAGTTTCACGCGGGCAAAGGACACATGGAGCAGATGGCGGAGCTGGACAACCAGTTTCACCACATCCTTTATGACGCATGCGGTTCCAAGATGCTGGAGCATCAGCTGATAGATTATCATTCTTACGTGATGAGGATCCGCAGAAAGACGCTTTCTACGATCGAGAGAAGTACAGCGTCCAATAAGGAACACAGAGCGATCATGGAGGCAATCCGTGCCGGCAAGGCAGATCTTGCGGAGCGGCTGGCCAGTGAGCATATGAAGAATGCTTACGAAAATATGGTCAAGAACCGCCTGTATGATATCTATAAAAAAGATATGGAGGATTGACCCCTCGGGAAGGAGCAGATTATGCAGAAGATACAGATGACTACACCCCTGGTGGAGATGGACGGAGATGAGATGACGAGGATCATCTGGAAGATGATCAAGGATAACCTTCTTTCTCCTTACATCGATCTCAAGACGGAGTACTACGACCTTGGACTTAAGAAAAGAGACGAGACGGACGATCAGATCACGATCGATGCCGCGGAAGCCACCAAGAAATACGGTGTAGCAGTAAAATGCGCGACCATTACTCCCAATGCCGCCAGAGTCGAGGAGTATCATCTTAAGAAGATGTATAAGAGCCCGAACGGAACGATCCGTGCCGCACTCGACGGAACAGTCTTCAGATCGCCGATCCTTATTAAAGGGATCGAGCCGTATGTGCGCAGCTGGAAGAAGCCTATCACGATGGCCCGTCACGCATATGGAGATGTCTATAAGAACGCGGAGATCAGAGTCCCCGGAGCAGGCACTGCGGAGATCATCTTTACCGCTGAGGACGGAACTGTGACGCGCAAGACGATCCACAAGTTCACAGGCCCCGGCATCATTCAGGGTATCCACAATACGGATAAGTCCATTGAGGGATTCGCGCGCAGCTGCTTCGAGTACGCGCTCAGTGTTAAGCAGGATCTCTGGTTCTCTGTAAAGGACACTATTTCCAAGACTTATGACACCAATTTCAAGGAGATTTTCCAGAAACTGTACGACGAGGAGTACAAAGAGAAGTTTGATGCGATCGGAACAACCTATTTCTATACACTGATCGATGACGCGGTAGCCCGCGTTATGCGCTCAGAGGGCGGATTTGTGTGGGCACTCAAGAATTATGACGGTGACGTTATGAGTGATATGATGGCGTCAAGTTTCGGCTCTCTCGCATTGATGACCTCCATTCTGGTTTCCCCTGCGGGCTACTTTGAGTATGAGGCCGCTCACGGCACTGTCCAGAGGCACTATTACAAGCATCTCAAGGGAGAGAAGACCTCTACCAACTCAGTGGCTACGATCTTCGCATGGACCGGCGCTCTGAGAAAGAGGGGCGAGCTGGACGGCAATCAGGCTCTGCAGGATTTTGCCGATAAGCTTGACGAAGCCACTCTTGAGACGATCGAGTCCGGAAAGATGACCGGAGATCTCGCTCTGATCACAACGATCCCCGATGTCGAGAAACTCGGAACAGAAGAGTTTATCCTTGCGATCAAGGAAACACTTGACGGAAAAATGAACGCGTGATCTGCTTAAGCGGAAATAATAAACGGGAACTGTGACACTGAAGCCGCAGTTCCCGTTTTTTTCGTTTTTTCATTCCGCGCTCTCGCTGAGTTCTTCCCACTGCTCATAGAGCGAAGAGAGTTCTTCCTCAAGCTGTTCCTTCTGCCGGGCCAGTTCCCCGAATTTTACGGCATCCGAGTAATTCTCCGGCATTGCCATTTTCTCCTCGAGGGAAGCGATCTGCTCCTCAGCGGAGGCTATTTTTTCCTCGCACTTGCGCATGTCATTGGCAGCCTTTCGCTGTCTTGCCTGCTCTTCCTTCTGCTGTGCCCAGCTGAGTTTCTCTGTGGAAGCGGAGCCGCCTGCCGCGCTGCGCTCTCCCTGGGCAAAAGATTGAGCTTTCCCCTGAGGAGCGGTGTCCTGTACGCCTTGTCCGTCTCTATAGGCATCCTGAAGGAGTGTCTCCTCCACCTGAGCTGATTTCTCGAGATAAAAATCATAATTTCCGATAAAGCGCTCCGGCGCCTTTTCCGCGTTGTTCCCGGGGTAGTTGAGCAGAACGGTCTTTGTAAGAGACAGGATCCGGCTTGCCGTGTGGTTGATGAAGTAGCGGTCATGGGAGACATAAAGGACGGTTCCCTCATAGGAGTTGAGCGCGTTTTCCAGCACTTCCTTGGATACGAGGTCGAGATGGTTCGTGGGCTCGTCCAGGATTAGGAAATTAGCCTTGGAGAGCATGAGTTTGGCGAGGGATACACGGCCCTTTTCGCCGCCGCTAAGGTCGCCGATCCTCTTAAATACCTCTTCGCCTGTGAAGAGAAAAGAGGCGAGCAGGCTCCTGATCTGGGTATTGGTCATGGAAGGGTATTCGTCGGAGATCTCCTCGAACACGGTCTTATCGTCATGGAGCACATGGTGCTCCTGATCGTAATAGCCGATATGGACATTGGTACCAAGACGGATCACGCCTTTGTCAGGAGCGACCACTTCATTGAGAATGCCCAGGATCGTGGATTTGCCCGTTCCGTTGTCACCGATCAGTGCTACGTGTTCTCCCCTGCGGATCTTGAAGGAGATACCGGAGAACAGCTTTTTCTCTCCGTAGGACTTGGCAAGATCGTCTACGCTCAGGACCTCCCGCCCGCTCTTTATGCAGGGCGTAAAAGTGAGATGCATGTCGTCGCGCAGCTCCACGGGCTTTTCAAGGACTTCCGTTTTCTGGAGCATTTTCTCGCGGCTCTCCGCGCGCCGGATCGATTTCTCGCGGTTGAAACGCCTGAGTTTCTCGATGACTTCCTCCTGGTGGCGGATCTGGGCCTGGTTGTTCATGTAGGCGTGGTATTGCTGTTCCCTCAGCGCTTTTTTGCGCTCGGCGTATGCGGAATAGTTGCCGCCGAACATCATGCTGCGGCCGTTCTCAAGTTCGATGATCTTATTAACAGTTCTGTCGAGAAAGTAACGGTCGTGGGATACCACAAGCACTGTGCCCTTGTAATTCATCAGGTATGTCTCGAGCCAGCGGATACTGTTCATATCCAGATGGTTCGTGGGCTCGTCCAGCATGAGCAGGTCAGGCTTCTGCAGAAGAAGCTTGCCAAGTGCCACCCGGGTCTTCTGTCCGCCGGAGAGGGTAGATACTTTCTGATCCAGATCCCCCGAGGTAAAACCGAGACCTTTGAGGACTCCCAGCACTTCGCCCTTATAGGCATAGCCGTTTTCGCGCTCAAAGCGGTGGAGAAGATCGGTGTATTCCGCTATGGTAATGGTCAGGGCCTCTCCCTTCAGGACTTCCATCTGCTTCTCGTATTCTGACAGCTTTTCTTCCATATCGATCAGATACTGTTTGACTGAGAGCACTTCCTCATAGACAGTGCGCTCGGAAGAGAGCCCCTGGTTCTGGGCAAGATAGCCATAGCTGCAGTCCCTCTCAAAGGAAACGGATCCCTCGTCAGCGTTTTCCTGACCTACGATGATCCTTAGAAGGGTGGTCTTGCCGGCCCCGTTTATACCGATCAGAGCAGCCTTGTCTCCTCGTTCAAGATGGAAAGTGACATCCCGAAGGACCACGTTTTCAGGGTATTCTTTACTGATATGATGACACGCAAGGATCATAAGTGTTTTCTCTTTTCGTCTTATCGTTCATCCGGATATGCCGGTATTCCCAATGATATAGAAAACAGAGCAATAAGTCAAACCTCGAAGGAGGTCAGGGACGGTTAAGGTTTTTAGAATTGACGTGTTTTTGACAAGTCGATATAATAAAATAGACAAGGGAACGACATAAGTTCTGCCGCTTCTTTACAGAGTGCGCAGTGATAAAGCCGTAGCAAAGAAAGGACAACAGAGGCGTAGTGGAAGAACGGGGGATCTCACAGGCAGTCATCGGACGATTGCCTCGCTATTACAGGTATCTCGGCGATCTGAAGAATGAGGGCGTCGAGAGAATTTCATCACAGGATCTTAGCAGGATCATGAACGTCACTGCTTCGCAGATCAGGCAGGACTTCAACAATTTCGGCGGCTTCGGTCAGCAGGGGTACGGATACAACACCAGTTATCTATATGAAGAGATCGGAAAGATCCTCGGTCTGGATCAGCAGCATGATATGATCCTGATCGGCGCGGGAAATCTCGGGCAGGCTCTGGTCAATTATATGAATCTGAAGAACCGGGGGTTCTCTTTTAAAGGCGCGTTTGACATAAGTCCTTCGCTCCAAGGCAGGAAGATCGCAAATGTTCCGATCTATCCGATGGAACAGATGACAGGATTCATTGTGGAGAATCATATTGATATTGCGGTGCTTACCGTTCCGAAAGCGGCGGCCATTGAGATCACGCAGATACTGACGGAGACTCCGATCAAGGCTATATGGAATTTTGCCCATGTGGACCTGAATGTTCCAGACAGGATACAGGTAGAGAGCGTGCATCTTCAGGACAGTCTGATGAAGCTGTCCTACAACATAAGACGCCACGAGAATGAGAACTGATACAGTCCTGGCTGTATCGGGATCAGTATGCGAATGCCTTTCCCGGAGTGATTCGGGGAAGGCTTTTTTATGGGGGACGATACGGGACAGATCCCGGAGAGCCCGGGTATTCGGGGAGAGGATGGAACGATGAAATATCTGCTTACAGGGCATGAGATGGCTGATGCGGACGCGAATACGTCGCAGGTGCTGGGGATCCCGTCCATTGTTCTGATGGAGAGAGCGGCGCTTGCGGTAGCGGATGAGATCACAAAGCGCTTTCGGGCTCCTGCCAGAGTCACGATCCTGGCGGGACCCGGCAATAACGGCGCGGACGGCCTGGCGGTCGGAAGACTTCTCATTGACAGAGGATACATGGTACAATTTCTGCTCCTTGATCCTAAGGAGCCCCGTAAGGGGAGCTCAGCGTGGACACAGAGAAGGATTCTCGAGGCCTATGGGATTAAACCGGAGCCTTTTGACGAGGACAGGATGACAGCGTTCGCTCCGTGCGTTATTGTCGACGCGCTCTTCGGAACGGGACTCGGAAGACCTCTGACAGGAACCGCTGCAGTGATCGCGGAGGCGGCAAACGCATATCGCGCGCGGACGGGCTGCAGCGTGGCGGGACTGGATCTTCCGTCGGGTATTTCTTCGGAGGACGGAGCGGTGATGGGCTGTGCCGTCAAGTGCGACTTTACCGTGACTTTTGCTTATTATAAGAGGGGACACTTTCTGTATCCCGGATGCAGCTATTGCGGCGAAACGATCCTGCGGCAGATCGGGATCCATGACAGGAGTTTTACCTGTGACGGAGGCGAGATACCAGAGATGGTCATGCCGGAGCGTGAAGACATCTCGGAACTGATCAGAAGAAGGGAGCCCGGGGGAAACAAGGGAACATTCGGCAAAATACTGATCATAGCCGGCAGCTATGCCATGTGCGGAGCGGCGCTTCTGTGCGCGGAAAGCTGTATGAGAGCAGGCGCGGGCATGGTGAAAGTCTTTACCCGGGAAGAAAACCGCGTTATTATTCAGGAAAAGCTGCCTGAGGCGATGCTGACAGTTTATTCAGCATTTCCGGAGAATGAGCAGCTCAGGGCTGAAGCGGCGCAGGAACTGTCCGAACGGCTTATGAAGGATCTGGAATGGGCTGATGCCGTGGCTGTCGGCCCCGCCATCGGAAGAGAGGAAGAGGCGCGGGTACTTGTCAAAACGCTCCTGCAGGAAGTCTGTGATAAAGCGCCGTACGGAAATGCGCGGAGAAAGACTCTGCAGGGGATCGTGGTCGACGCGGACGCGCTGAGGCTCATTGCGTCGGATCCGGAACTCGACGAACTGATGCGGCATAGAGATAAAGATACGGAATGTATCCTGACGCCGCATCTTGCGGAATTCGCGGATCTTGCGCACATCACTGTAAAGGAGGCGGCGGCAGACAGGATCGCGCCAATGAGAGAGCTCTGTGCAAGATACGGATGTACTGTCATCGGCAAGGACGCAAGAACTCTGATCGCTTCGGCGGGAATAAGGCAGATCAGTATGATCACCAAAGGCAACAGCGGAATGGCCACAGCCGGCAGCGGCGATGTGCTGACAGGCATCACCGCGGCAATGCTGCTTTCGGTGAGCCACGGAGAAGGCCGGGGATACCGGGCGGCACAGGCGGCGGCTTTCATCCACGCTGAGGCCGGAGATGCCGCGAGAGACAGTCTGGGAGAGCATTCGATGACTGCCGGCGACCTGATCCGGGCGGAGCGCGGTGTTTTCAGACTTTTGGCAGAGTGACGCACAACAAAGATCGCGGACGGAAAACTCCGGGAGGAAGGTAGTAAGATGGAAAAGCTTGAAAACTCATCCTGCAGGACTTCAGATTCAGCGGGATATGACAGAGTGTGGGCCCAGATCGACATGGACGCGGTGCTCTTTAATATGGAGAGCATGCGCGCGAACATCAGGGAAGATGTGAAGATCGTCGCTGTTCTGAAGACAAACGGGTACGGCCACGGTGCGGTCGCGATCATGAAAGAGATGGAAAAACTTCCCTATGTGTGGGGGTATGCCGCGGCTACCTTTGAAGAAGCAAAGGAACTGAGAGAAAACGGCGCCAAAAAGCCGATCCTGCTTCTCGGCTATGTTTTCCCTTACTGCTACAGGGAGCTGGCCCGCCTCGAGATCAGGCCGTCCTGCTTCAGAGAGGATATGCTGAAGGAACTGTCCGCTGCGGCGAAGGAAGAAGGAAAAGCGATCCGCATACACATCGCCCTTGATACGGGAATGGGACGGATCGGAATAAGGCCTGACGATGAAGGTCTGTCTTTTGTCAGGAAGGCAATGAATACCCCGGGGCTGATCGTTGAGGGGATGTTCACACACTTCGCCAAGGCAGACGAAGAGGATCACGGTCCTACGCACGCACAGATCGCCCTGTACACCGGATTCCGGGACCGGATCCGCGAAGAACTGGGACTTGAGATCCCTCTCTGCCACTGTTCGAACAGCGCCGGGATCATCGAGTTTCCGGAAGCGAACATGAATCTTGTGAGGGCCGGGATCACACTGTACGGGCTGTGGCCATCCTCCGAGGTCAGCAGGACGATCGTTCCGCTTCGTCCCGTCATGACGCTTTACTCCCGCATCGTATATATAAAGGAGGCAGGGCCGGGCGTGAGTGTGAGCTATGGAGGAACTTATACGACCAGCGCGGAGAAGACGAGGATCGCCACGATTCCCGTGGGGTACGGAGACGGATATCCCAGAAGTCTGTCTGGAAAAGGATACGTGCTCATTTGCGGCAAAAAAGCGCTGATCCTGGGCAGGGTATGTATGGACCAGATGATGGTGGATGTCACGGATATCCCTGACGCCCGGGAAGGCAGTCTTGTAACGCTGATCGGAAAAGACGCGGGGGAATCCATAACCATGGAGCAGCTCGGAGATCTGTCCGGGAGATTCAACTATGAGCTGGCCTGCAATATCAACAGGAGAGTACCGAGGATTGTCTGCGGCGGAACCCTCGGTTGACGGCTTCGCAGGATAATGGTATATTCTAATTTGTATCTTTGCGTACAAAATAGAACGCGGTACTGCGAAGGCAGCAACTGCGGGATTATCATACTATAGTGAGGAGCGAAACAATGTCAGGACATTCCAAATTTGCAAACATTAAGCACAAAAAAGAGAAGAACGACGCGGCGAAGGGCAAGATCTTTACGATCATCGGCCGCGAGATCGCAGTAGCGGTCAAGGAAGGCGGCTCTGACCCCAACAATAATTTCAAGCTTGCCAAGGTCATCGCCAAGGCGAAGGCGAACAATATGCCCAACGAGACGATCGAGCGCGGCATCAAGAAGGCGGCGGGAGATCTCGGAAACGTTAACTACCAGTACAATACCTACGAGGGTTACGGCCCCGGCGGCATCGCGATCATTGTCGACACTCTGACCGACAATCTCAACAGGACAGCGGCCAATGTCAGATCCGCCTTCACTAAGGGAAACGGCAGCATCGGAACACCCGGCTGCGTATCCTTCATGTTTGATAAGAAGGGGCAGATCATTATTGACAAGGAGGATTGCGATCTCACAGCGGATGACCTTATGATGATCGCTCTGGACGCGGGTGCGGACGACATTAAGGAAGAAGAGGACAGCTTCGAGATCCTGACTGCAGA
Source organism: uncultured Lachnospiraceae bacterium (assembly GCA_902781325.1). Taxonomy (GTDB): domain Bacteria; phylum Bacillota; class Clostridia; order Lachnospirales; family Lachnospiraceae; genus CAG-791. Next base: position 5,651 of record CACZJD010000045.1, on the reverse strand, counting down.
GGAAGATTTTGACGCGGTGGAGAAGGCCCTCAAGGACGAAGGGATCCCGATGGTCTCGGCAGAAGTGACTATGATCCCGCAGAATTATGTCAAGGTCACGGATGAGACTACTATGAAGCAGATCAACAGGATCCTGGATATCCTCGACGACGATGATGACGTGCAGAACGTCTATCACAACTGGGACGAGGACTGACCGGGACCGGGAACGTTTATATAACAGGAATTAATCAGGGCAGCTTTATGTGGAGACATAAAGCTGCTTCATTGACATAAACAGCAGTTCCTGTTTGCGCTGTATAAGTGATACAGAGGACTAAATATGCAGATACAGGATCAGGATAATTTAAGCGGCGGAGAGGAGAAGGAATTCAGGCTTTTGAAGAATCCGCTTCCCCCGCCTCCGAGAAGATCTCATATCCGCATGGAATTCGATCTGACGGATTCAGATGAGGATGATTTTGACCTGGAGATCGCAGATGGGGATGATTTTGACATCTGATCCGGGCGATCACAGGAACATTGACGGCGGACAACGGCAGCACACAAGGAAGGTTTACAAAACGTATGGCTTCATCCAAAGCGAAGAAGAGTACAAACAGCAGGAAAAGGCAGACAAATACCGGCAGGAAAGCGGGGAGCAAAGCGCCGAAGAGAATGACGAAGGCCGATTCCGAGAGACTTGCGCTGGAAGAGAAGAGGGCACAGGAAGTTAAGCGGGATATCCGCCTTCTGGTCCTTTTTGGCGCGATGGTCTTTCTGATGATCGCGGAACTGGGATACGGGGGAGTCGCCGGCAAGGCACTCTCCTCAGTGATGTTCGGGCTGTTCGGAACGGCGGCTTATGCCATCCCGCCTTTTGTATTTATAACAGTTCTTTTTGTGATCTCAAATATGGGAAGAAGGACGCTGCCCGCAAGGACAGCGGCCCTTGTGATGCTAATGATCTGTGTATGCGCGGCTTTTGAACTCTGGAGCGGGGAGCCGGGCAAGGCGCAGTCCTATAACGCGGCAGAGATCTATCAGCGCTGCGCGGCTTCGAAGGAGGGGGGCGGCCTGATCGGCGGTACTGCCGCCTACTGGCTGTTCCGGCTTTTGAGAAATGTCGGATCGGCATTTGTACTGATCCTTCTCATACTCATATTCCTTATGATATTCACACAGTTCTCACCTGTAGAGCAGTACAGAAAGGCCCAGCAGGAACGGATCCGAAGGGGCGATCCCTCTTTTATGGAGAAGCGCAGGGCCAGGGCGCAGGAAGCCAGAGAACTATCCGCAAGACGCCGGGAGGCAATTGCAATCGAGAGGGAGAAGGAGAAGAAAGAGCGGGAAGAACTGCTCGAACAGGAGCGGATCAACCGGGAAGAGAGACGCCGCCGCCGGGAAGAGATGCGGCAGGAGTCTGTAAAGAGAGAGAAGCTTGATATGAGTTCCACGGTGATCTCACCTGCCCTCGTTGAAGAAGAGGAAGATTTCGGACTCGACGAGGGATCCTCGCTTTTTCGAAGAAAAGAAAAGAAGAAGACGCAGCCCGCGGCAGAAGAAGAAACTGCCCGCGGACCAGAGAAGATCAGGAACAATACGTCACACGGGATCCGTTTTCTGGACAGAGAAAACAGCAGATCGAACAGGGCTGAGGAGATTCGTGTCAGTGCGCCTCCCGTCAACGAAAAGCAGGAGAATCCGGATGGCCGTATTTTAAGACCGGATGCCAATACAGTGAGAGTGGAATCGGAGAACCTGATCAGGATCGAGCCCGAAGAAGGCGGCAGTTACGACAGGAGGGCCGGACTTGCCACGATGACCGTCTTTACAAGGACCAAAGAATCGGATCAGGCTGACGATCCGCTTCAATTCCCCTTCAATCAGGAAGAAGATGAGCGGGGGATGATGAAGATCTACGCCAAAGAGAGCGCCGCAGACCAATTGACCGCTGCAGGCACTCCTGACATCGCGGATGCGGGGGGCATGTCTACTTTTAATGCCCAGGCAAAGAGAAATTCAGGGCAGAAAGATTCAGCGCCTGAAGATGAACTTCCCTGGGGCGCAGACGCGCTGTCCGAGGAGGAGATGGCTGCCATAGAGGCGGAGGAAGCGGTATTCGAAGAAAACGGGAAGCGGGAAGCAGAACTCCCGGAGCAGGAGAACAATGCGGCTGCATCAGCACCCGTCAGAACAACTGTTACAGCCAGACAGAAGACAGAAAAACCGGAGGTACGGGAAACTGTCGCGGATGAGGACCTCGAGGGGATCGAAGTCCACAGGGACCGAGGCGATGAGAAAAACAGCGGCGCCGGAAGAACGGCCGCAAGCGGGCAGACCAGAAGCAGGGAAAACCGAAAGTACAGTTTCCCTCCCTTCAAGCTTCTTAAGGAAGGAGAGGCCGGACACAACGCTGAGACGGACAGAGAGCTCAAGGAGACTGCCTTCAGGCTCCAGGAAACTCTCAGAACCTTCGGTGTCAATGTGACGATCACAGATATCAGCCAGGGCCCCTCCATCACAAGATATGAACTGCAGCCCGAGCAGGGCGTCAAGGTCAGTAAGATCGTGAATCTTGCCAACGACATCAAACTCAGTCTCGCAGCGGTAGATATCAGGATCGAGGCGCCGATCCCGGGAAAACCCGCTATCGGTATCGAAGTGCCCAATAAACACCCCTCCGTGGTCTCACTCCGGGACATTCTGGAGACCCAGGAGTTCAGGGGAGCCAAGAGCCGTCTGGCGTTCGCCGTCGGCAAGGATCTCGGCGGAAAGACTGTGGTCACGGATATCGCCAGGATGCCCCATCTGCTGATCGCGGGCGCCACGGGATCGGGAAAATCGGTATGTATCAACACGATCATCATGAGTATCCTGTACAAGGCATCGCCCGATGAAGTGCAGCTGATCATGATCGATCCCAAGGTAGTGGAACTGAGTGTCTATAACGGCATCCCTCATCTGATGATCCCGGTCGTGACCGATGTCAAAAAAGCGTCAGCGGCCCTGAACTGGGCTGTCGCGGAGATGGAGCGCAGATACAAACTCTTTGCGGCGGCAGGAACCAGGGATCTGAACGGATATAATGCTATGGTCCGCGCTAAGGGAAGCGAAGCCGGGGAAAATGAAAAAGTACTCTCAAGGCTTGTGGTCATTGTCGATGAGCTGGCGGATCTTATGATGGTCGCCAAGAATGAAGTTGAGGCTTCGATCTGCCGTCTGGCTCAGCTCGCGAGAGCAGCCGGCATCCACCTGATCATCGCGACCCAGAGACCTTCCGTGGACGTCATCACAGGCCTTATCAAAGCCAATATGCCCAGCCGCATTGCCTTTTCGGTAACGAGCCAGGTGGATTCCAGAACGATCCTCGACATGGCCGGTGCAGAGAAACTGATCGGCAAGGGGGACATGCTGTTCTATCCTCAGAATTACCAGAAGCCCGCCCGCATTCAGGGAGCCTTCATTTCGGATGAGGAAGTACAGAGCGTTGTCGATTATATTAAGACAAACAATGTCACGGATGACAGCGCTATGGCAAGTATCTCCAGCCAGATCGACGGCATCGCGGCTTCCGGAGAACAGGGCTCCGGAGCGGAACTCAGGGATAATTCGGGATATGACGAGCATTTCGCTGAGGCGGGCAGGTTCATCATTGAGAAGAACAAAGCCTCCATCGGCATGCTGCAGCGTGTGTTCAAGATCGGCTTTAACAGAGCTGCCAGGATCATGGACCAGCTGGCGGATGCGGGTGTCGTCAGTGAAGATAACGGAACCAGGGCCAGACAAGTCCTGATGGATATGCCGACATTTGAGCAGTTCCTGGAGGATATGTAATATGACAAGGAAACTGAGGGCGGCGCTCCTGCTTCTTCTCTTTGCTCTTGCCTTAGCAGCCGCGTTTTTCGGATATCGGAGAAAACTCGCAGGTTCCAGAGAGGTACTTGCCGGGAAGGCTGCAGCGGCGGCAGAGGAGGGCGCGTATGCGGAGGCCTCAAAGCTGATCGACAGAGCGCTTCAATCCTCTGAGGACGGCTCTTTTACGGACGAGCAGCTTTATCTGAAAAAGGCTGAATATATGCAAAAGGCCGGAGATAACGACCAGGCCCTGAGCATCGCCATGCGGGTTGTAAAAGATACGCATGAGGGTCAGCAGGAATTTGACGACGCCTGGGAGAGGATCGTATCGATCTGTACGGAGGAAGAAGAGTTCGGCAAGCTCGCGACCCTTCTCGAAGGAAGCGGCGTGGAGTCAGTAAAGAGTAAATATTACAACTATCTGGTGTACGATCCGGTGTTCCGTGATCCGCCCGGAACCTATGAGGAGAGTCTTGTGCTTTACATAGAAAGCCAGGGCGAAGGCGCGGTATTTTACACTCTTGACGGAACGGAACCGACGGAGAAGAGCAATCTTTACAGCGGTCCCATTACCTTAAGACCCGGTATCTATACGATAAAAGCGTTCTTCATCAACCGTTACGGTCTAAAGAGCAATACAGTGACCGGAGCATATAAGATTACAGAAGACTGAACTTCAGGTCATTTGATCGCATAAATCCTAAACGCGCTATTGTGCTTTAACGGGAAGAAGTGCTATTATTAATCGGATTTAGTTTATTAAATGCTGTTAAGCAGAACACATGGAGGTTTTTATGTTCAAGATCACCAAGAAGGAGAATCTGGCCCCCAACATTTACCTTATGGATGTTGAGGCCCCCAGAATAGCCAAGTATGCGCTTCCCGGACAATTCCTGATCGTCCGCGTTGACGAGGAAGGCGAAAGGATTCCTCTGACTATCTGTGATTATGACAGTGAGAAGGGTCTTGTGCAGATCGTATTTCAAGTCATCGGCGGGGACACATACAGAATGTCATCCCTGGAAGTGGGGGACAGCTTTGCAGATATGGTCGGCCCCTTAGGCAAACCTTCCGATCTGACAGAAATGCACCTGGAAGAACTCAAAAAAATGAAGATCTGCTTTATCGCGGGCGGAGTCGGAACCGCTCCTGTATACTGCCAGCTCAAATGGCTTAAGAATCAGGGCGTCGAAGTGGACTGCATCCAGGGAGCAAGGACGAAGGACATCATTATCCTGGAGAAAGAGATGAGTGAAGTTTCCAATCTTCACATCTGTACGGATGACGGCTCCTACGGCATCCACGGTAATGTCTGCGTGGCACTTCAGAAACTTTGGGACGAAGGCAGGAGATTTGACAGAGTTATCGCCATCGGCCCTATGATCATGATGAAGTTCGTATGTCAGCTGACAAAACAGCTCGGCGTTGAGACGATAGTATCCATGAACCCCATCATGGTGGACGGAACCGGAATGTGCGGCGCCTGCCGTCTGATGGTTGGCGGCAAAGTGAAGTTCGCATGCGTCGACGGACCTGAGTTCGACGGCCACGAGGTTGACTTTGCGCAGGCAATGCAGAGAATGAAACTCTACGCCACAGAAGAGGGACGTCTGTACCTCAGAGCCAAGGAGGGCGATACACACCACGGCGGCTGCGGCAATTGCGGAAACTGACGGATTCGTGCATATAGATCGTTCTAGAAAGGATACTGTTATGGATATGATGAAGAAAGTTCCTGTAAGGGAACAGGATCCCAAGGTAAGAGCCACGAATTTCGACGAGGTCTGCCTTGGCTATAATAAAGAAGAGGCTGA
>CACZJD010000044.1 GCA_902781325.1 uncultured Lachnospiraceae bacterium | reverse complement strand
GCAGACGCAACCACCATCATCGGCGGCGGCGACAGCGCGGCAGCAGCAAACCAGATGGGCTTCCACGACAAGATGAGCCACATCTCCACCGGCGGCGGCGCTTCCCTTGAGTTCCTTGAGGGCAAGGTCCTTCCCGGCGTAGCGGCAGCTGACGACAAATAATTTCCATTCGATCCGCAAACAGGGGCAGAACTGTGTTTTGCCCCTGAACAAGCAATAATCAAAGGAGTACAACAATGGCAAGAAGAAAAATCGTAGCCGGCAACTGGAAAATGAACAAGACCCCTACAGAGGCTAAGGCACTCGTAGCGATGCTTGCTCCCCTCGTAAAGAACGATGATGTGGACGTAGTTTACTGCGTGCCCGCAATCGACATTGTTCCCGTTGTTGAGGCAGTTAAGGGAACCAACGTAAAAGTCGGCGCAGAGAATATCTCTGACAAGGACAGCGGCGCTTTCACAGGCGAGATCTCCGGAGCTATGCTCAAGGACGCAGGCGTTGATTATGTAATCATCGGCCACTCCGAGAGAAGAGATTACTACAAAGAGGATGACGCTTTCCTGAACAGAAAGGTTCTCAAGGCATTCGAGTATGGCCTTACTCCCATCCTTTGCTGCGGCGAGTCTCTGGCACAGAGAGAAGCCGGCGTTACCATTGACTGGGTACGTCTGCAGCTCAAGAGCGATCTGATCGGCGTCACAGCTGAGCAGGCTGCTTCCATGGTCATCGCTTATGAGCCCATCTGGGCTATCGGCACCGGCAAGGTCGCTACAACTGAGCAGGCTCAGGAAGTCTGCCATGCGATCCGTGAGCTCATTGCTGAGATCTATGACGCTGACACAGCTGAGAAGATCCGCATCCAGTACGGCGGCTCTGTTAACGGCAAGTCCGCTCCCGAGCTGTTCGCACAGCCCGACATCGACGGCGGCCTGATCGGCGGCGCTTCCCTGAAGGAAGACTTCGGAAAGATCGTTAACTACAAGTAATCGGTTCTTCCGGCAGATCTGAATTTGAGATCTGTGCATAAGAGAGAAAAAGAGAAGGTGCGCTGTTGCGCACCTTCTTTGTGTTTATTATCTGTGACCGGCTGCCGCGTGTTCTAATCTTTTCCGATTCATTCTTGCACTTAGACACCGGCAATACCTTGGGGGCACCCCTCCCGGGACCGGCCTGCAGCTCTATTAATGATTGTAATTATGCAAAGCGCCGTTGTAAACAGATTTCTTTCCCGTTGCAGTTCGTTTTGCGGCGGTTTATACTGTGAACATAGCGATCTGGAAATGCGGTACCCGAAAGGGATCCGCATATTTGTCGCGCAGTGGAGAGTATAGAGATCACAATTAAGGCTGGATAAGGAAGGAATGCAGAGAGAAAAGGGCAGAAGACATATTGTTGTCATCGGAGCCGGCGCGGCAGGTCTTATGGCTGCCTGTGCGGCGGCGGATCAGGGCGCGGCAGTAACTGTTTTGGAAAAGACGGAGAAGGCGGGCAAGAAGATCTACATTACGGGCAAGGGGAGATGCAACCTCACTAATGCCTGCGATATGCAGGAGTTTTGGACACATATCGTCACAAATCCGAAGTTTCTGTACAGCGCTGTATATGGATTTGACTCTCAGCAGATGATCGGATTTATTGAGGACAACGGATGTCCGGTCAAAACAGAGAGGGGCGACAGGGTCTTCCCGGTTTCCGATCATGCCTCCGATGTCACGAAGGCGCTGACAGGGCATCTGAGAGGCCGCAATGTGCAGATCCGTTATCATTGTCCTGTTAAACGCATTCTGACTTCCGGATCAGACGGGGCAGCGCGGGTTATCGGTGTTGAAACACGTTCCGGTGAGCAGATTGACGCGGATGCAGTGATACTGGCCACCGGCGGGCGGTCTTATCCATCCACAGGATCTGAGGGAGACGGATATAAAATGGCGGCGGAACTTGGTATTAATATCAAAATGCCTGTTCCCTCGCTGGTACCGCTCACAGTGAAGGAAGCGTGGTGTAAGCGCCTTCAGGGGCTTGCTTTAAAGAACGTCGAACTGTCTTTATTAAGACCGCAGGACGGTGAAAAACGCAGAAATAAAAAACCGCTGTATAAGGGGTTCGGGGAGATGCTTTTTACACATTTCGGAATCAGCGGCCCTCTTGTACTCACGGCATCCTGCTATACGGATTTTGACAGCCATCCGGAAGGATACACACTTCGACTCAATTTAAAACCCGCGCTGACGAAAGAGCAGCTCTGCGCCAGGATCAGGAGAGAGATCGAGGCGGCGCCGGGAAAGAAGATGGCGACCGTGATCAGAACGCTGTTCCCGCAGCGCCTCGCGGAAGAAATTGCCGGAATGGCGGGGATCGGAGAGAGAACAGCATCTTCTTTGAGTGATAAGGAGATCGAGAGGCTGGAAGAACTGATCCACAGCGTTCCGATCCATGCGACCGGGACGCGCGGCTTTGCAGAAGCCATAGTGACCAGAGGCGGACTGGACGTCAAGGCATTTAATCCGTCAACCATGGAATGCAGATCCGTAAAGGGACTCTACGCGGCCGGAGAGATTCTGGATGTAGACGCCCATACAGGCGGATTTAACCTTCAGATCGCATGGTCCACCGGACATCTGGCCGGTGAATGCGCGGCAGAAGATGAGTTAAACTGATTTGGATAAATGAGACATATTATAGGGAGGGAAATATGATCAACATTGCTATCGACGGACCTGCGGGAGCGGGCAAGAGCACCATCGCCAAGAAGGTGGCAGCTGAGAAGAATTATATTTATGTAGACACCGGCGCAATGTACCGTGCAATGGCACTTTACCTCTTCAGGCTCGGAGTCGATCCTGATGATTCAGCCGCGATCAGCACCAAGTGCGTGGACGCGGACATCACGATCGAATACAGGGACGGCGTACAGGTTGTCCTTCTCGACGGGGAAAATGTGAACGGTCTCCTTCGCACACCGGAAGTCAGCGACATGGCCTCCAGGACAAGCGTAAACGGGGATGTGCGCAAAAAACTCATGGAATTGCAGCAGGAACTGGCGCGCAGACAGAATGTTGTGATGGACGGAAGGGATATCGGAACGGTCGTGCTTCCGCACGCTCAGGTCAAAATATATCTTACAGCCAGTGTCGCAGTCAGAGCGGAGAGACGATTCCTGGAGCTGATGGAGAAAATCGGTACCGCAAACCTCGAGGAGATCGAGGCACAGATCCGGGAACGCGATCATCGTGACATGAACCGGCCTATTGCTCCGCTCAAACAGGCTGAGGACGCGGTTCTTGTAGATACATCCGATATGACCATTGATGAAGTGGTGGAGAAGATCCTGCAGATCATCGACGAAAAGATCGGCGGCTGATCCGGCAGAGGCTTCCGGCGATATAATTGATTAAGGAAATGAGGAAGTGATAAATATGGCGGAGATCATTACTGCGAAAAGCGCAGGATTCTGCTTTGGCGTTCAGCGCGCAGTGGAAACGGTATATGAGGAAGTAAAAAAAGGCGGTCCGATCTACACGTACGGCCCGATCATACATAATGAGGAAGTAGTGGCTGATCTGGAGAAAAAAGGTGTACATGTGATCACATCAGATGAAGAACTCGCGGATATTCACGGCGGTACGATCATCACACGCTCCCACGGTATTTCCAGAGAAGAGGACGAAAAACTGCGAGCCACCGGCGCAAAGTGCGTGGATGCAACGTGTCCTTTTGTGAAAAGGATCCACAGGATCGTAGAGGAGAACAGCGCCGAGGGCTATGAGATCGTGATCATCGGAAACCCTGTTCATCCTGAAGTGCGCGGGATCATGGGATGGTCCAGCATTCCCGTCACAGTGATCGCAGACCACCTTCAACGCAAACAAATTTGAAGAAATCATTGCTATTTTAACTGAAAAAGGATACAATGTACGATGTATGAATACCATCTGCAATGCTACACATGAGCGTCAGACGGAAGCGAAGGCAATTGCATCGAAGGCGGACATCATGATCGTCATCGGGGGCAGGAGCAGTTCGAACTCGGCGAAGCTTTATGAGATTTGCAAGAGGGAGTGTGCAAACACGTATTTCATACAAACGTGGCGTGACCTTAATCTTTCTCCTGCCGGAAATGAACAGATCATAGGAATCACCGCAGGGGCGTCGACCCCAAAGAATATCATAGAGGAGGTTCAAAATTATGTCAGAGCAGACTTTTGAACAAATGCTTAACGAGTCTTTTAAGACAATTCATACGGGGGAGGCAGTTGAAGGTTCAGTCATCGACGTAAAGCCGGGCGAAGCCATTTTAAACATCGGCTACAAGTCCGACGGCGTTCTTACACGTAACGAGTACACGAATGATTCATCTGTGGATCTCACAGAAGTGCTTCATGTTGGCGACAAGCTTGAAGTCAAGGTTATCAAGGTCAATGACGGCGACGGCCAGGTCCTTCTTTCCTACAAGAGACTGGCAGCTGACCGCGGCAACAAGCGGATCGAGGAAGCTTACAACAATAAGGAAGTTCTCACAGCTAAGGTGACACAGGTCCTTTCCGGCGGACTCAGTGTAGTAGTTGATGAAGTCAGAGTCTTCATCCCTGCGAGCCTGGTATCCGATACCTATGAGAAAGATCTGAACAAGTATCTCGGACAGGAGATCGAGTTCATGATCACCGAGTACAACCCCAACAGACGCAGATACATCGGCAACCGCAAGGTCCTGCTTGTGGCTAAGCGCAAAGAGATGCAGGAGAAGCTCTTCGCCACCATTCAGCCCGGCGATGTAGTCGAGGGAACTGTTAAGAATATCACCGATTTCGGCGCATTCGTGGATCTTGGCGGAGCAGATGGTCTGCTTCACATCTCCGAGATGAGCTGGGGCCGTGTCGAGAATCCCAAGAAGGTCTTCAAAGTTGGTCAGAATCTTCGCGTCCTGGTTAAGGATATCCAGGGTACCAAGATCGCTCTGTCCCTTAAGTTCCCCGAGGAGAATCCCTGGGCAGGCGCAGCTGAGAAGTATGCAGTCGGAACAAAGGTAACAGGCACAGTTGCAAGAATGACCGATTTCGGCGCATTCGTAGAACTTGAGCCCGGCATCGATGCACTGCTTCATGTCTCCCAGATCGCCAGAGAGCACATTGAGAAACCCTCTGATGTACTCAAGATCGGTCAGGAAGTCACAGCGAAGATCGTTGACTTCAACGAAGCAAACAACAAGATCAGCCTCAGCGTCAAGCAGCTTCTGATCGAGGAAGAGAGAGCGAAACGCGCAGCTGAGCGTGCACGCGAAGATGCGGATGTAGCCTCTGTCGATGTTGATGCCTATATCGCATCCCATGCGGAAGATGAGGAGTAATTCTCTCAGCCGTGTGAACGCTAATCTGTCTGATCAAAGAAACAGAGAATAAGAACTGCAGTGAAATGAGAGATCATTTCACTGCAGTTTTTTGGTCCATATAATAAAAGGCGCCGGATTCAGACAGCATTGTTATTTGCTGTTCTTTATATGAGCAAATACATAAGCCGCATAACCGCTGAGGAAACTCCGATCCTTCTTGCAGTCGTCGGAAAACTCGAAAAACAGTTCTTTGTCTTCATAGGATCTCTTGAAGAATGGAGTGCGGTAGAGATCCCACTGGGGCAGGAAGGAAGAAGCTTTCCTCGTGTAGCAGGTCTCAGGACGGGCCTGGATCCTGCGGCTTTTCTCCACATAAGAGGCAAGATATTTGTGTACAGCCATGTCTTCTTCGGGGAGAAAATAGTAATCTTTGTAATTGGCGTAGAAGTATTTCATGACTTCAGTGTAGAGCGGAACTTTGAGGATCCCTTCATTTCCCTCTATTTTGACATAGCAGTGATCCGCGGATGCATATACCGGAGCCGGCAATGCCCTGCCCAGTTTGAAAAAGATGAATAATTCTTCTCTCCGGGTCCCGTCGTGATCTGTGTAGTAATTAGCCTGCGCTTTCCTCACGCGGAACTCGCTGCTGTCAAGATCCCGGTAGATCATAAGAGGCAGTAGGGACAAAAGACCGGTGACATCAGCTTCGTTGTGCATAAGGAGCATTGAGAGAAGTTCCGGCTCGGGATCAACAATGAAACGCCGGTATACTTTGACAAGGTCCGCGCCGCTCTTGTCCTCGACGCGTCCGGAGCCCAGCAGGGCTTCCATTGTCTGCTGCCGATAGTCGGGAAGCCCGAGGATCCGCCTGCAGGGAAGGATCACTTTGTAAAGATCCAAAGTCTGCGCCTCAGAAGTGGTGTCTGTAAGGGAGTGGATCTCTATTCTCTTTCTGAGAAAGGGAATGTCAAAGCGGTCGCCGTTGTAATGGACAAGGATCCGGTAGCCGGAAGCAAACAGGAGAAAGGACGAGAGAACTTCCTTCTCCTCATGGCCGGTGTTGTCCATCCACTGGATCAGATTCCAGCCGTCTGTCTGGTGATAGATGCAGCCGATCAGGTAGACCGCGTCGTGCTCCGCGCTCAGACCGGTGGTCTCTATATCCAGCAGAAGAAAATCGGATAACGGCGCTATGTCCTGCAGAAGTTCATCCTGCGCGCTTAAGTCAATTGATTTACTGATGATTCGCATACTGGCCTCTTGTCAAAAAAGTGACTGAAAAAGGTAATAAAATCGGAAAATACATATCTATACTATCATTTCAGTTTCCATTTTGCTATTACCAAACGTTTGTGATACACTAACTCCCATAGATCATTGCAGAAAGGAGCAATCTGATGGATATCTTATACAGAAGCACCCGATCAGACAGTACGCCGATCACCGCCTCCCAGGCGATCCTGAGAGGATTTCCCGAGGATGGAGGTCTCTACGTTCCGACCTTTGTCCCTGCCCTTGAGACAGGACTAGCGGACCTTGCGAAGATGGACTACCGCGGTGTGGCCTATGAAGTCATGCGCCTTCTTCTTTCGGATTATACCGAGAAGGAACTGAAAACCTGTATCGACAGCGCTTATGACTGCAAATTTGATACAGAGGAGATAGCGCCTCTCAGAAAATCCGGTGATGCATGGTATCTGGAACTGTTTCACGGTCCTACGATCGCTTTTAAAGATATGGCGCTTTCCATTCTGCCTTATCTGATGACAACGGCGGCGAAGAAGAACGGCTCCGGCCGGGAGATCGTGATCCTGACCGCCACCAGCGGAGATACCGGAAAGGCTGCTCTTGCCGGATTTGCAGGCGTTCAGGGAACGAAGATCATGGTCTTTTATCCCAAGCACGGCGTGTCCTCCATTCAGGAGAGACAGATGGTGACTACTGTCGGAGCCAACACGAGAGTTATCGGCATCAACGGGAATTTTGATGACGCCCAGACCAGCGTCAAGAATCTTTTCACGGACAAGGCCCTTGTCGAGGAAATGGCACAGCACGGGATGCAGTTCTCCTCTGCCAATTCCATCAATATCGGACGTCTTACGCCGCAGATCGTTTACTATGTATATGCTTACACAAGACTCCTTGCTGATGGCGTGATAAAAGAGGGAGATCCCGTAAACTATGTGGTTCCCACCGGAAACTTCGGCAATATCCTCGCCGCGTACTATGCCAAGAGAATGGGCCTTCCTGTGGGGAAACTGATCTGCGCCTCGAATTCCAATAAAGTGCTGTTTGATTTCTTTACGACGGGAGAATATGACAGAAACCGCAAATTCGTGCTCACAAGTTCTCCCTCAATGGACATCCTGATCTCAAGCAATCTCGAGAGACTGATCTACCATATCAGCGGAGATGATGCCGAAAAATGTGCCGCCTTTATGAAGGAGCTGAAGGAAACAGGCAGGTACTGTATTACACCCGAAATGAGAGCACAGCTCGGTGATTTTGCGGTTATGTGATCGATCCCCATACTGCTGTCGCGAGCAGTGTCTACAGAAGATACCGCGCTGCAGCCTCGGATTTCACGCCTGCAGTGATCGATTCCACAGCAAGCCCTTTCAAATTTGAGGGCTCTGTAATGGCGGCTCTCGGCAAAGATACTTCGCTTCCGGATCTGGAACTCGCTGACAAACTGAGCGAAGTGGCCGGTGTTCCTGTGCCGAAGGCAGTAAGCGATCTCAGAGACGCACCTGTTCTTCATGACATTGTCTGCGACAGGACTCAGATGAAAGATGAAGTAAAGAAGTTTCTTAACCTTTAAACGAAGGTGTGAAGGCGATGGAGAAGAGCGGGATCGACGCCTATATGATCCCTACTGCTGATTATCACAATTCCGAATATGCTGCGGATTATTTCCATGCGAGAGAGTATTTCAGCGGTTTTACGGGATCAGCCGGAACACTTGTGGTCCGCCGGGAGGAAGCCTGCCTGTGGACGGACGGAAGGTATTTCATTCAGGCCGCGGGAGAACTGGAAGGTTCCGGCATTACTCTGATGAAGACGGGAGAACCCGGCGTGCCTTCCCTTGAGGAATATCTGGATCAGAAGATGGAAGAGGGAAGCGTTCTGGGCTTTGACGGAAGGTGTGTGCCTTGCCGGGAAGGAAAAGCGCTTGAGAAAATGATGAGGCGCAGAAAAGGCAGCCTGAGCACCGCTTCGGATCTTGCGGAAGGGATATGGACTGACCGTCCGGCTCTTCCCGGCCATCCTGTCATGGTCCTGGAAGAGGATTACACGGGTGAAGATATCGAATCCAAACTCGGCCGCCTGAGGGAAGTGATGCGTCAGGAAGGTGCTGAGTCCTACATTGACAGCAAACTTGACAACATTATGTGGCTGCTCAATATCAGGGGAGAGGATGTGACCTGCAACCCTGTCGCCCTGACTCATATGCTGGTCGATCACAGAAATGTATATCTGTTTATCCAGGACAATGAGGTTACGGGAGAACTTCGCTCTTATGCGGCGCTACACAGAATTTCGATTCTTCCCTATGATGATTTCGAAGATTTCCTGACAATCTATGATCACAGCGGGGACATGCTGTGTGACCGTGACTGCATCAGTTACAGTGTTTACCTTGCAGCGGCCGTAGGGCTGGATAAAAGAGCGGGGAACTGTGAGTTCATTGCAAAAAAGAGCCCCGTCGGCCGTTTTAAGAGCATAAAGAATAATGTGGAAATTGCCAATATCCGCGGATGCTACAAGCGGGACAGCGCAGTGATGTGCAGATTCATCAAGTGGCTGACAGAACGCGTCGCCGATACGCATGCGGAACCGGTCACAGAATCCGCGGCAGCTGCCAGACTGGACAATATGAGGTCCGGGATTGATGATTTCATGGATCTGTCATTTTCGACGATCTCCGCATACGGTCCCAACGCGGCTATGATGCACTATGAGGCGGTTCCCGGCGTCTCGGATGCCGAACTGAGACCAGAGGGAATGTACCTTGTGGATTCCGGCGGGCAGTATCTCACCGGCACTACGGATGTCACAAGAACGATCGCTCTGGGACCCGTCACAGACGATATGAAGAAGCATTATACTCTTACAGCAGTGTCGAATCTTCAGCTGATGGGAGCGGTCTTTATGGATGGCTGTACAGGCGCCAATCTGGACATTCTGGCAAGGGAGCCGTTCTATCCGCTGGAAAGTCTTTCCCGGAAGAGCTGACGAACCTTTCGAACCCGGCATGATCGTATCAGATGAACCGGGCGTATATCTGGAAGGAAAATACGGGATCAGGATAGAGACGATCCTTGAAGTCGTAGATCATCTGGAGAACGAGAGCGGAAGATTTCTCTCTTTTGAACCGCTCACACTGGTCCCTTTTGACAAAAAACTGATCGATCCCGATTATCTGACGCCCTATACAAGAAAGCTTCTCAATGAATATCACGAGAGAGTGCGCATTGAGATCATGCCGCTTCTTAGCGCAGCTGATCAGGAATGGTTGATCTCGCAGACTGAGCCAATCTGATGCAGATTGTATAAGAGTGGGGAATGTGTTATAATGTAATTGCCTGCAGTGGAAGGCAAAGGTCTGAGCTGCGGGAACCCACCTGGCATGCGTGCTAGGAGTCAAAGTACGGAAGTGGCGTTTCAGGTATTATTATGCCATCCGGAAGTCTGCTGTTTTCCGGAATGCTATTGACATAATGTAAGAATGGGTGCATCTTATACATCTGTGTATGAAGATGCACTTCTTTATGGAAGCATAAGATTTAGTTTTTTGATTGGCAGCCGTAGTATTAGCAAGGAGAATTAATGAAAAGAGTAAACGCGTGGAATACTTATGATTCGGGCATGCTGAGATCCTGCATGGATCTCGCAGACGACTACAAGGACTTTCTGGACCACGGAAAGACAGAGCGGGAATGTGTCGACAGATTTGTAAACGAAGCGGAAAGGAATGGTTATATCGAACTCAGCGAAGCGATCAGAAAGGGAATGAAACTCTCCGCGGGAGACAGAGTTTACAGTGTCTGGATGAACAAGTCAATGGTCCTTTTTGAGATCGGCGCGGAACCTCTCGAGAGCGGGCTCAATATCCTGGGAGCGCATATCGACTCACCCCGCCTGGACATCAAGCAGAATCCCATGTATGAGGACAATGAGATCGCGTTTCTCGATACACACTATTACGGAGGGATCAAGAAATACCAGTATGTGACTATTCCCCTTGCGATCCACGGTGTGATCGTCAAAAAGAACGGAGAGACAGTGATCCTCCGTGTCGGCGAGGATGAGGACGATCCGGTATTCTTTATCTCGGATCTGCTGATCCACCTTTCCCAGGATCAGCTCAAAAAGCCGGCATCCACAGTGGTGGAAGGCGAAGCTCTGGATCTGATCATAGGCAGCAGGTCGCTCACTTTCGGCGCAGAAACTGAAAAAGAAAATGAGGGAAGCGAAAAAGAAGCTGTCAAAAAAGCGATTCTCAAAATTCTTTCCGATAATTACGGAATCAGCGAGGGGGACTTTGAGTCCGCCGAACTTGAAATCGTTCCTGCCGGAAGAGCCAGAGACGCAGGATTTGACAGAAGTATGGTCCTGGGATATGGACAGGATTCAGGGCGCAGATTGAGATACATGATCTTAAGCGGACCAGCTGCACGCTTCTCGTTGATAAAGAAGAGATCGGCAGTGTGGGAGCGACAGGAATGAGATC
This sequence comes from uncultured Lachnospiraceae bacterium, assembly GCA_902781325.1. GTDB lineage: Bacteria > Bacillota > Clostridia > Lachnospirales > Lachnospiraceae > CAG-791. The sequence continues at coordinate 15,403 of CACZJD010000044.1, read as the reverse complement.
CCGTTTCTTTGAAAATGCGCTCGCGGAAGTTATGAATCTGTGCGGAGAGTATAGCGAGTTATCTATGCGCAGAGCGCTGGCAAACAGCTGCATGCTCTCCTCTGACGTAAGCGCTGCGTATGATCCCTCTTATGGATCTGTCTTCGAAAAGAAGAACACATCTTTCCTTGGCAGAGGAATGACATTTGCCAAATACACAGGGAGCAGAGGAAAATCGGGTTCAAACGATGCAAATGCTGAATATATCGCGCATCTTCGAGGAATACTTGAAAAGGCGAACGTGTGCACACAGACTGCGGAACTAGGGAAAGTGGACATGGGAGGCGTGCACTCCCCCTGGGAAGCGATCAGCAAGGCTGATCTCTATGAAGCATACAGGGGGTATAAAGCATTTCTGAGGGAAGCGGAATTTACGAACTTTTAAGGAACGGATACGAGAGAGTAAACAGATACTATGGAACAGATTACCGGATTAAAGACATCGGATTACTATTTTGACCTGCCGCAGGAACTGATAGCGCAGGACCCGCTGGAGGACAGGGCGTCTTCCCGCCTTCTTGTCATGGATAAGGAGACAGGAAAAATCGAACACAGAGTCTTCAGTGATATAAAAGAATATCTCAGACCCGGAGACACACTGGTTCTCAACGATACCAAAGTGATCCCCGCAAGACTTCTGGGAACAAAAGAAGATACCGGCGCGAACGTCGAGATCCTGCTGTTGAAAAGACTTGGCGCCGACAGATGGGAGACGCTTGTCAGGCCCGGAAAAAAACTGAGACCGGGTGCCCGGGTATCTTTTGGCGACGGCAGACTCAAGGCTGTGATCCTTGACATTCTCGATGAGGGGAACCGGCTGGTGGAATTTGAGTACGAAGGGATCTTCGAAGAAGTTCTGGACAGGCTCGGTGAAATGCCGCTGCCGCCGTATATCACCCATAAACTGAAGGATAAAAACCGGTATCAGACAGTTTATGCCAGATATGAGGGAAGCGCCGCCGCGCCTACGGCAGGGCTTCATTTCACAAATGAACTGCTGGACGAGATCCGCGCTATGGGGGTACGCACCGCGTTTGTCACACTGCACGTGGGACTTGGAACATTCCGGCCGGTGAAAGTGGATGATGTAAAAAAACATCACATGCATACAGAGTGGTACCAGGTGAGCGATGAGGCGGCAGAGCTGATCAACCGCACCCATGAGGAGGGGCATCGGGTGATCTGTGTAGGTACGACGGCGTGCCGGACAGTAGAGAGTGCTTCGGACGATAACGGAATAGTGCACTCGGGAGCCGATGACACGTCCATCTTTATTTATCCCGGCTACAGATTCAAAGTTATGGATGCTTTGATCACAAATTTCCATCTGCCCGAATCAACACTTGTAATGCTGGTGTCCGCATTTGCAGGAAGGGAAAAGGTTTTGCACGCTTATGAAGAGGCGATCCGCGAGAAATACAGATTCTTTTCGTTCGGAGACGCGTGCTTCTTTTATTGAGTCTTATTGTTGAAAAAGAGCGTACCAGTATGATAGTATTGAAATGGTAATCTTTAAAACTCGTTGGAGCCGGAAATGTCAAAGAAACCTTTGAGCGCTACGATCGTCGTAGCTACACATAAAAAATACAGAATGCCCAGTGATCCTCTTTATCTTCCCGTCCATGTCGGCGCGGAGGGAAAGAAGGACGCCAAGGGAAGACCGCTTGATTTCGGATATCAGAAAGATAACGAAGGAGATAATATTTCTCTCAAGAATCCCAGGTACTGCGAACTCACGGGAATCTACTGGGCTTGGAAAAATCTGGAGTGTGATTATATAGGTCTCGTACACTACAGGCGGTATTTTGGCGGAAAGAGAAGAGGAAAGGACCTGTTTGATTCGATCCTCACGGGCAGGGAACTGCAGCCTATGCTGGGCAAGTATGAGGTCTTTGTTCCTACGCCTCAGTACTATTTTATAGAGACTCTGTATTCTCACTACGCGCACACGCATTACGCGGAGCATCTGGACGCGACAAGAGCGATCATCTCCGAGAGATATTCGGAGTATCTGGACTCCTATGACAAAGTCCTGAATCAGACTCACGGGTACATGTTCAATATGATCATCATGGACCGTGCGCACTTTAATACTTACTGCACATGGCTGTTTGACATCCTCGAGGAGCTTGAGAAGAGGATCGACGACAGTCTTCTGGACGCGTTTGAAGGACGTCTCTACGGAAGGATCAGTGAGATCATTTTTAATGTATGGCTGGACAGACAGGTGGAGACCGGTGCGATCAGCACTTCTTCGATCAAGGTACTGCCCCTGGTCTACATTGAAAAAGTGGACTGGATCAAAAAGGGCGCTTCATTCCTCAAAGCGAAGTTCTTCCACAAGAAGTATAACGAGAGTTTCTGACGGGTTCAGATATTACAAGAGGACGGATTTGAATGATAGTCAATAATTATAAACAAGCTAAAGTAAGTCTGGATCATGAAGGGATCCGCGTCAGTCTGGGCGAGATCCTTTTCTTTACCGGACTTGTTCTTTGGCTGATTCAGTTTTATATCAGCAGAACGATCTTTATTGATCTTTTCGGCGAGAAAATACTGACAGTTGCGCGTTATTTCTGTATGCTGATCTTTTTCGCCAAGATCGTTCTGACAGAAACAACTCTGCACAAAAGAGCTGCCGCGGTATTCATTACAGCTGCAGCTGTTTTTATAGTGGTTCAGCAGAATATCAATACCGGAATGCCTTTGATCCAGGTCCTTCTGATGATTTACGGAGCCAGAAATATCTCGTTCCGCCGGATCTGCAAGGTATCTCTGGTCACATGTCTGATCCTGTGGCTCATACCTGTGCTGACTTATTCGGTCGGATATCATGAACTGGAGAGAAGCGAGATCAACGGCCGTGTGAGAGAACATCTCAATTTTGTGTTTGTTACATTCGGCTCCATCAATTTCCTGAACATTGTCTTCTGCGCGTTTTATGCTTTTACAGAACCCGACAGAGCAGGAAAAAACGGAGGGATCGCACAGAGGAAAACGGTTCCGTGGCCGCTGATCATCCTGTTTTCAGCGGTAACGTTCTGGCTTTATACGATCACGGATACTTCACTCCCTTTCGCGATCTGCATGCTTTTTATCGTGATGTATGTGGTCATCGTAAAGTTCCGGATCCCATTTATCCGAAACAATGCTCTTTGCAGGATCCTGGGAGCATTCTTTTTCCCGATGACCGCGTATTTGACTTACTATATCGCCAAGATCTATGATCCCAATGTCCGCTGGCTGGCGAAACTGAATTCATTCGCTCACAAAAGAATCGCGCTGTCCAATCAGGGACTTGTCACGTACGGAGTTCATCTGCTCGGAACACAGATCAAAGAGAATACAGACACGACGAAGGGAACGTATTTCTACCTTGACAGCGCGTATATGAAGGATATGATCTATTTTGGCCTGATCGTTTTTCTTATGATCCTGCTGTATTATTCAGTCATTCTCTATGCATGTGTTTTGGAAAATGACAGGACGCTTGCGATCTGGATGATCAGTATCGCCCTGTATTCAATGTTTAATAATCTGTTATTACTGCCTGCGGAGAATACCTCCATGTTCGGGATCTGGTACGCTCTTGATCTTTTGAGGTGGCACAGGAAGAAGGGCAGATTACAGTGTATCGGCAATAAGAGGAAAAAGATTGAACACGCAGCCTAGTTTGAAAAAGAATATTGCGATCAGCACCCTCTATCAGATGCTGATCATCATTCTGCCGTTCATCACTGCACCATATATAGCAAGAGTGCTGGGACCTGACCAGAGCGGTGCATATGACTACACGAACTCGATCATGACGTATTTTTCCATGTTTGCCGCCCTCGGAACAGCGTCCTACGGCGTAAGAGAGATTGCAAGAGTCCGTGATGACACTGCGATGAGAAGCAAACTGTTTTGGGAAATCGAACTGATGACGGTCATGACTTCCTCTGTATGCATTGCCGTCTGGTTCATTTTTATAGCGTTCACACCGCACTACAAGGTGATCTATCTTGTCCTTACAATGGGCCTTTTTTCCACAATGTTTGATATTTCCTGGTTTTTTGCCGGGATGGAGCAGTTCAAGTACACTGTGACAAAGAATGCGGCCTGCAAACTGATCGGAGTGATCCTGATGTTCCTCTTTGTCAAAAAAGAGGACGATCTGCTTTTGTATATCATCATCATTACGGCTTCCACAATGATCGGGAATCTCTCCATGTGGCTTTATGTGCCCAGGTTTGTGGAGAAAGTGGATTTTCGAACGCTTACTTTCCGCAGACATTTTCACGAAACCCTGATCTATTTTGTACCTACCGTGGCAACCAGCGTCTATACAGTCCTTGACAGAATCCTGATCGGCGTGATCACAAAGAACAAGGCGGAGAACGGATACTATCACTACGCGATGCAGATCGTTAACATGATGAAGGCGCTGACTTTTTCATCCCTCAATATGGTTCTGGGATCGAGACTGGCATTTCTGTTCGCTGAAAAAAAATATGATGAGATCAAAGAGAGAATCGCGGATTCCACAAATTATATACTTTTTATGGGAATCGGGATCTGTTTCGGGGTGATCGGTGTCGCGAAGAGGTTTGTGCCAATATTTCTGGGTCCGGGGTATGACAGAGTCATAACCATGCTGATGCTGATGAGTCCGATCGTCATAATCATCGGAATCAGCAACTGCCTGGGATCTCAGTACTATACACCGGCCGGATACAGAAAACTCAGCGCCAGGTACATCATTACCGGAGCTGTAGTCAACCTGCTGCTGAATCTGGTGTTGATCCCGAAGTTTTGGGGATACGGCGCAATAGTGGCGTCCCTGATCGCGGAGACGGCTATAACTGTTCTCTACTTAAAGAACTGCAATGGATATCTCAAACCGGAGACGATCCTGAAGTACAGCTGGAAAAAACTGATCGCGGGCGTGATCATGCTGATCGTGATCAAGGCACTTGACGGCATGATCTCTTCTGGTATAATTGCTCTGTTCCTGGAGGTCGCTGCAGGGTTTACTGTATACTGCGCAGTGATCACACTTCTGCGCGACAGCTTTGTGACAGATCTTTTAATGGGAAAGATCCTGAAGCGAAAGAGGAGAGCTGCATGAATGCCCTGAGAATATATCGGGTCGCCGCTTTATTTGCTGCGGCGGTCATTCTTGCCGGCTGCTCCGCGGCTGCAGAGACGGAGAGTCAGGCCGAAGCTGAGAACAGAAACGGTGATAATGGGGTCGAGTGGTTCTATGAAACTTTTGACGATGCGCAGGCAGCTGCCTATGATGCATTCAGGATCAGCGCGGAAAGACCGTTCGAAAGCGAACCTGTTCTCATTACAGACAAATCGGGGAAGAGAACGCCGGTACCGGTTTCAGACCTTGCCATGGTCTACCAGGGATTTCTGTATGATCATCCGGAGATCTTCTGGCTCAGCAGTTCTTATAATTACAGAGTGAGCGTCATGAGCGGCGGGGAAGAAACAGCAGACGCTGTGAGTGTGATCCCTATCCCGGAATCCGAGTCTGAACTGAACGCCCGTAAAAAAGAGTTTGAGAATGCTGCAAATGAAATTCTCGATAAGACGCTGACGGAGGCAGGAGACGGGGGAAAGGCGCAGATCCTCTACGACTGTCTTACTGCCGGAACAGAATACGAGGAAGAGGCGCTGTATAACAGTGCCCTTATGAATGAACATACAGCATACGGAGCGCTTTGTGAGAAAAGAGCTGTCTGCGACGGGATCGCTCTTGCCTACAAGTATTTGCTTGACAGATGCGGAATCCGGTGCTTACTGATTCCCGGTACCGCTGAGGGGATGCCTCATGTATGGAATACGGCCTTCTGGGATGGAAAATGGCACGAATCTGATCCCTCCTGGGATACAGGTTCTGAAGATATATACAGCGGACAATATTTTGACCTGACGACTGTTGAAATGAGTAAAGACCACGAGAGAGAAGAGACTGGGATCGCGCTGTTGATCCCGGTCGCGGATTAACAGCTCACAGCCGGCGGAACAGGTTTGCTTAAAGCAGAAAGGAAAACGTTTTGACACAGAAAGATTATTATGATTTCAGAGAAGAGGGAACTTCAAGACAGGTCAGCCTGGAGAAACTGCTGCGCTGCGCATTCAGAAAATGGAAACTGATTCTTCTTGCAGGTGTGATCGTAGGCGTATTCTTTGGTGCATATAAGATCATGTCGATCCATTCCAAAAAGGCTGATATGATCAAGTCTTACGAAACATATAAGAATAACCTGGATATGTATAATACCAATATTTCTGATTATAATAAGTCGATTTCCGAAATCCAGACAGGCATCAGTGTTCGGCTTGAGTATATACAGACAGCTCCCGCAATGCAGATAGATCCTTATAATTGTCCTATTGCCACAGCGCAGATCAGGGTGGTGCCTACAGGGGACAATGCAATGGCATACAGCGATATCAGCGCTCTTCTGAATTCGATTTTTGATGAGATTTATTACGGTGATACGAGTATGATCGTGTCTAAAAACCAGAATATGAATCCCGCTCACCTCAATGAACTGCTGCTGTTGAGACTATACGCGGACAGCGGGAATATGACAGTCGTAGTACGCGGCGAGAATGAAGCACAGGCAGAAGCGATCAGAGATGATCTTCTTGAAACTGTTCTGAGCAGAAAAGAAGTGTTTTCCAACTTCGGAGGTTTTGACATTGAAGTGTACGGTCTTGGCACACAGACAGTTGTGGAACCTTATCTGAAGACTCTGCAGGAGACCAGCACTGACTCACTCTCCAGAATGCAGTCATCCCTCCGCACATCCCAAACCCAGCTTTCACAGCTTGTTAAGCCCGCTTCGGTTCCTCAGTATTCCAAGAAATACATGCTTAAGAACGGTATTAAGCTCAGTATAGTCGGATTTGCGGGCGGTGCATGCCTGATGGTCATCGCACTGATCTGTCTGGTACTGTTCAGAGGTGCCGTTCTTTCAAACGACGAGATCGATGGGGAGTTCGGACTCAGAACATTGGCGGATTTTTCGGACGGAAAGTCTGAAAATGAGGCCGGGTTGGATTATATGCTCGCACGGATCGAAAGCTGCACGGACAAAATGGACGTCAAAGAGATCGGGGTAGCAGGTACAATATCCGGAAAGAAGCTTGATTCTATTGCTGAAAGGCTTACCAAAAAGGCTGCAGAATCTAAAAACGGGCTGAGTTTTGTCGGGCTTTCTGACATTGCGAAAGATGCGGAATCCTACAGAAAACTAAGAGAATTAAACGGAGTGATCATCGCAGAAGAGATTGGCAGATCTTCTTATAATGACATACGCAATGAGATCGGTCTGATCGCTGACAGCGGCACAGAGCTTCTCGGAACGATATATTACTAAAAAGTGAGATGAAAAAAGACGGATTTGCTTTAATTTTCATGATCATATTATTATGCGCAGCGGGATTTGCCGCTGCGCAAGGCGCCTTGACAGCTCCCTCCAGGCCCCGGGGGACTGTTGAGGCTTTTTTTGCGGACGAAAAGAAGGTGAGTATTGAGGCGTGCTTTACAGAAGAGGCGAAGTACAGAGATATACTTTCAGGAAAAGAACAGAGGGATTTTGATCCTTCTTTATTGTGTTATGAGGGAATATCGGTTCCCTATGATGACGCGGATAATATTGCTTTTATACCGCAGGATTGCAGTACAGAAAAATGGACAGGGTCACTGTCTTGTAAAAGTCCATACAGGCAGATCTGCATTCTGAGTGACAATGTCAGTGACAAACAGCGCTGCATAGAAGAGAACAGATTATTTCGAACAGCCCTTATATCGGATGATTATTACATGGAATTCAATCTCGTATTCACCGGACTTCCTGCGGTCTGTATGTACAACGAAGAGGGCGAAACTGAACTCGGCGAAGAATACACAGGCAGAATTTGTGTGTTCGATCCTTGCAGGGAGGAATACCAGGAGTCGGTCTGCACATTTCATATCAGAGGAGCGACCTCTACGCTGTTTGACAAAAAGAGTTATCGCGTGGAGTTGAAAGAGACCACATCCGAATCTGATAAAAAGAGTTTTCTCGGACTAAGAAAAGACGACGACTGGATCCTGAATTCCATGTGCACAGACAGAAGTCTTGCGCGAGAAAAGGTCTGCTATGACCTTTGGAAAAGGCTTAATGAAATGGAAGAGAGGTCGGCTGCTTCATCTCAGATCGAATACTGTGAATTGATCCTTAATAATGAGTATTTGGGTGTCTATGGGCTCATGTATCCGGTTGATGGAATGCTTATGGGAATGAAGCCGGGGGATCTTCTGTACAAAGTGTGCACTTGGTATGAGGAGATCGATTTTCCCGGGAGACTGACTGATTACAATGGGAAAGAAGAAATCCTCAATCGCAACGGGGTCTCTTATCTTGAATTGAAATATCCCAAAAGATCAGGAAATGATTGTGATTATGGACCTTTTCAGCTTTATCAGGATATGGTGTTCGAGACGGGAGACCTGACGGAGATGAATAAAGCGGGGATCAGCATCAATCCGGATAATTTTATCCTGCACGAACTGTTCTGCGAGATGACCCGGGCGGGAGATAATACCTGGAAGAACATGTTCATCGCAGCATACAGAAATGAAAGCGGAGGATATACTCTGAGTGAAACGATCTGGGATCTGAATTATACTTTCGGCGATCAGTTCAAATGGGACCCGGAGCATGGCAATACAGTGTTTCTTGCGGATTCCACAGACAGATACAAACTGCGCTATGACATAGATTACGGGTATGCAAGGCTCTCGAAGGTCGTGGACGGATTAAGAGAAGATACAGCTTCCAAATGGAGAAAATGGAGAGATGGCGACATAAGCCCGGAATATATCAGTTCCTTATTTGAAAAGGAGAAAGAATTTCTTGTAAAAAGCGGCGCTATTAAAAGAAATTCACAGAAATGGTATCCTGAAGAAGATAGTTATGACTATTCCAAGATCGATCATTGGATCAGCGGCCGATTTATTTTCCTGGATCAAATGTACGGATACGGCGGCTGAAAAAGCCCGAAATCATTGCTGAAAATCATGATATGAATGGAATTGTTCATAAATTGGAACACAAAAATCATGTAAAAAGGGTAAATGATTCTACAATTTCACATTTTTCCGCATTATAATGTTAGATAAGTGAGTGTAACTATATATATAACCAGAAAAGGGGGAACATCAATGTTTGGTGCTAAGCATTTAAATAGCGTGCATGTCGGCCACTATAAGAACACGGCCGGGTGTGCGACAGAGGTGATGCCCATCCCGGATGTGGTAAAGATCTCGATGTCGCAGAATATCGGCGCACCGTGCAAGCCTCTTGTCAAAAAAGGCGATCATGTCCTTGTAGGACAAAAGATCGGAGATACGGAGGCCTTTCTCCATGTGCCGGTGCATTCAAGCGTATCGGGAACAGTTACCGGGATCGAGACACAGAGAAACGCTATGGGCGGTTACGACACTCTTGTAGTGATCGAATCGGATGGCAAGCAGGAAATTGACCCTTCCATCAAGCCGCCGGTGATCACAGATCAGCCCAGTTTCATCGCGGCGGTAAAAGAGAGCGGACTTGTAGGTCTGGGCGGAGCAAGCTTCCCGACATGGCTCAAGTTCAATCCCAAGAACCTCGGGGAGCCTATGACTCTGATCATTAACGGCGCTGAGTGTGAGCCTTTCATCACTTCAGACCACAGGACCATGCTTGAAGATACTCAGAATATCATCGACGGCGCTCTTATGATCATGAAGTATATTCAGGCTCCGATGTGCTACATCGGAATCGAAGATAACAAACAGGACGCGATCGATCAGTTCAACAGGAAGTTTGCCGAGCAGGGGATCACAAATATAAAGACATTTCCGCTGCAGGCAAGTTATCCCAAGGGAGCAGAGCGTGTTCTGATCTACGAAGTGACCGGAAAGACATGCAACGCGGGTGTACTTCCGGCAGACCTCGGATGTATTGTGTCCAACGTCACATCTGTAGCTTTCCTGGGACAGTATCTCAAGGATGGTATGCCTTTGATCAGGAAAAGAGTCACGATCGATGGAGACGCTGTGACAAAACCCGGCAATGTCATTATTCCCATCGGAACAATGATCCACGATGTGATTGGATTCTGCGGCGGGTACAAGGAAGAGCCCCGCAAGATCCTGATGGGAGGCCCTATGATGGGACGCGCTGTCTTCTCAGACAGAATGCCCATTGTCAAGAACAATAATGCGATCCTTGCTTTTACGAAGGAGCAGTCACTGATCCCTGAGGAGACTGCGTGCATCAGCTGCGGCAGATGCCACAACGCATGTCCTTTCAACCTGCTGCCCACCGGATTTGCGGATGCCTATGAGGCGAGAGATGTGAAGCGGCTCAATGACCTGAAGATCATGCAGTGTATGGAATGCGGCAGCTGCTCTTATGTCTGCCCTGCGCACCGTCCGCTGGCCTTCATCAATAAACTCGGCAAAGGATTAGTAAGGGAGGCAAGCCAGAAATGACGGATACAAAGAACATTAAATATTATGATAATCTTGCCGTTGCGTCGTCTCCCCATCTGGTGACGGCTCTCGACACGCAGAAAACAATGATGTGGGTCCTGATCGCCCTGATCCCTTCCTTCATCGCAAGTGTTTTCTATTTTGGCCTCGGAGCGGTCATACTCACCGCAGTCTGCGCAGCAAGCAGCGCGCTGTTCGAGTGGGGATATGAGAGACTTCTCGGCAAAAAAGTGACTGTAAAGGATCTGAGTGCCTGTGTTACCGGCGTGATCCTCGCAATGAACCTTCCTGCCAACCTTCCTGTATGGATGGCAGTGATCGGCTGTTTCACAGCAATCGTTATCGTCAAGCAGCTGTACGGCGGTCTTGGCCGCAACTTTGCGAACCCGGCGATCGTCGGACGTATCGTTCTGCTTCTGTCCTTCACATCCTACATGACCACATGGCCTGTGACGAGACTGAATCATACCGCGGATGCGCTCACAGGAGCAACTCCCCTTGGCCTTCTGGCTGACGGCGCACTGGCTCAGGCTCCTTCCCTGAAGGATATGCTCATCGGTAATATCGGCGGAGCTATGGGCGAGACCTGCACGATCGCAGTGCTGATCGGCCTTATTATACTGATCGCGAAGAAGATCATCTCCCCGATCATTCCGGTCTGCTACATGGGAACTGTATTTGTTTTCGCTTTCATCTACTACTCAGTTGTGGGCGGAGATTACAGCGCGCTTCATATGGCACTGTTCCATCTGCTGGCAGGCGGTGTAGTATTCGGCGCGACTTTCTGCGCGACGGATTATGTCACAAGCCCCATCATGAGAAATGCCAAGATCGTCTTCGGTATCGGATGCGGCCTTGTCACCATGATCATTCGTCTGTTCTGCGCGTATCCCGAGGGAGCTTCCTTCGCCATCCTGTTCATGAACGTTATGGCACCGCTCCTTGACATGGTCGCACAGAATCAGTTCTACGGCATCGGCGCTGCAGAGAAGGCCGCTAAAAAGGCCGCTAAGGAAGAAGGAAAGGAGGCTGCCAAATAATGACTAAGAATGAGAATTTTAAGGAATATGGCATGCCGGTAGTCGTCCTCGTAGCGATCTGCTTTGTGACGACACTCCTTCTGGCATTGACCAATTCGGTCTCTGAGCCCATCATCATCAGAAACCAGGCGATTACGGCTACAGCAAACAGAAAAGAACTGCTTCCCGACGCGGATGACTTCACACAGCTTGAGCTGGACAGCTACGCTTCCTCTTCGGACGGCAAGGCGTCTGTAACAGAAGTTTATAAGGCAAACAACGATACCGGTTATGTTATGACCTGCATGACCAAGTCCTTCGGCGGCGACCTGACCATGATGGTCGGTATCGACGCGACAGGCGCGGTCACCGGCGTCAAGGTCACGGACCACGCAGATACCCCCGGTGTAGGTACCAAGGACCAGGATCCCGAATACCTCGCGCAGTACATCTCCAAGACGGCACTCAGCGCGGAAGATGTCAAAAAAGAGGCAGATTTCAACTTCATAACCGGCGCGTCTGTTTCCGGTACCGCGATCCACAAAGGCGTCTATGCCGCTCTTGCGCAGTATGCAGAGTTAGGAGGTGCGAAGTAATGGAAGAGAGGAAAAGAATTGACGTTCTTTTGAACGGACTGATCAAAGAAAACCCGGTCCTTGTGCTGGTTATCGGTACCTGCCCCACACTGGCGACATCTACCTCCGTTGAGACCGGTTTCGGTATGGGACTTGCAGCCACGGCTGTTCTTGTCTGCTCCAATATCGTTATCTCGGCACTGCACAACATTATTCCCGATAAGGTAAGAATCCCTTGCTTTATCACCGTTATCGCTGGATTTGTTACGATCGTCCAGATGCTGCTTCAGGCCTTCGTGCCTTCCCTGTATTCCGCACTGGGACTGTATCTGCCTCTGATCGTTGTTAACTGCATCATCCTGGGCCGCGCCGAGATGTTCGCGAGCAAGAACGGCGTTCTGGACAGCGCGCTCGACGGCATCGGCATGGGCCTCGGCTTTACACTGACACTGGTCATCATGGGCACGATCCGCGAAGTTCTCGGAAGCGGCACATGGCTTGCGGGCGACTGGTTCGGACTTGCTAAGGGATTCAAGGGAATTCCGCTGCTCTCCAATTTCATCCCCGGCATGAGCATCATGACCATGGTTCCCGGCGGCTTCTTCGTATATGCGATCGTAATGGCAACTGTTCATTATTTGACAAAGGACAAGAGCAAGATCCGCAATGAGTTCGGATGCGACGGATGCGCCAATGCAGGCAACTGCGCGGACGGCGATTGCGCCGCACAGAAATAAGAAGGAGAGGAGGATAAATCATGAAATTTCTTATCATCATTATCAGCATGGTTCTGGTAAACAACTATCCTCTGGCTCAGTTCCTGGGGATTTGCCCCTTCCTGGGAGTTTCCAAAGATCTGGACAGCTCCACGGGTATGGGTATCGCCGTTACGTTCGTTATGGTACTTGCGACAGCAGTCACATGGCCGATCCAGCAGCTTCTCAATAAGTTCGGGATCGGATACCTGCAGACGGTTGTCTTCATCCTTGTAATCGCAGCTCTGGTACAGCTGGTTGAGATGTTCATGAAGAAGAGCATGCCCGCCCTCTACAAGTCGCTGGGTATCTTCCTTCCTCTGATCACCACCAACTGCGCAGTCCTTGGTGTCTGCATTACCAACATCGATTCCAATTACAACTACATCGAATCTCTGGTAAACGCTTTCGGAGCAGGTATCGGCTTCCTGTTCGCCATGGTCATCATGGCCGGCGTCCGCACCAAGCTTGTTGACCAGAGCCGCATTCCGGAGTCCTTCAGAGGCGTTCCGATCGTCCTGATCACAGCGGCGATCCTTTCCCTGAGCTTTATGGGCTTCAACGGAATGTTCTCATAAGAAAGGAGAAAGAGGATGAGTATAGTAATACCTGTAGCACTCGTTGTCATCGTCGGTCTCCTCGCTTCCGTCATGCTCAGCTATGCGTCCAAAGTGTTCGCGGTTCAGGAAGACCAGCTTTTCCTCGACCTGCGCGCAGAGCTCCCCGGAGCTAACTGCGGCGGCTGCGGATACGCAGGATGTGATGACTATGCACACGCCATGGCAGAGGGCGGCGGAGAAACTCCCTGCACCAAGTGTTCTGTCGGCGGACCTGCCGTAGCAGCAAAACTCGCTTCCCTTCTGGGACAGGATGCGGGCAGCATGGAGAAGAAAGTCGCTTTCGTAATGTGCAACGGCACAACAGAAAACGCGGCAAAACTCTATGAGTACGAAGATATCAATTCCTGTAAGGCAGCCAAGCAGCTCTTCGGCGGCAGCAAGACCTGCCCTTACGGCTGCATCGGTCTGGGTGACTGCGTGCAGGCCTGCGAATTCGACGCGATCCGCATTATCGACGGCGTAGCGGTCGTGGGACGCGACTACTGCACTAGCTGCGGCGCCTGCGCTAAGGCATGCCCTCAGAAGCTGATCAAGATCATCCCTGAGTCCGCGAAGGTCCAGGTCCGCTGTCACAACGAGCAGAAGGGCGCAGATGCAAGAAAAGGATGTAATGTTGCATGTATCGGATGCGGACAGTGCGCGAGAGTCTGCCCTAAGGGTGCGATTACCGTTGAGAATAATCTCAGTAAGATCGATCCCGAGAAGTGCATCAAGTGCGGCCTGTGCGCTGCCAAGTGCCACTGCCGAACAGAAAGAAAAGATCAAGAAGAGCCTCCAGATGAAGGAAGCCAAGGAAGCTGAGAAGCGCAAAGAGGCTGCCCTGAAGGCAAAGGCAGAAAAGGAAGCAGCTGCAAAGGCAGCGGCAGAAGCCAAAGCTGCTGAGGAGACACCTAAGGCCTGATCGCTTTTTTTGACATGAATTAAAACAAGAGTAAGGAGCTGATGCATTCACGTGCTCAGCTCCTTTTTAATGACCACTTTTCTGATGACTCCTAACATGATACAATTCCACTTGCAGGTACATGTCCGGACCTGCAATTATTCAACAGGAGTCTATTGCAATGAAAAAGCACAGGCGGGCACTGATCGTCATACTCACAGTTTTTATGTTTATAACACAGCAAGGCTGCGCCGCTAAAACGGTGGAACCTGTATCCAGGCAGAATTTCTTTTTCGACACAGTCTGTTCGATTGCTGTCTATGATATGGATAAGATGAGCGAAGAGAACGCGAATAAGGCTATTCAAAATGCCTTTGCGCTCTGCAGCCGCTATGAATCCCTGCTCAGCAGGACAAAAGAAGGAACGGACATCTACAGGATCAATAATGCCGGCGGGGAAGCGGTCGAGTGTGATCCGGAAACTGTGGAGGTGATCCGCAAGGGACTCTATTATAGCGAACTCTCGGAAGGAAGATTTGATATTACAATCGGTGGGATTTTCACTCTGAGGAGCCGGCGGTCCCCTCAGAGGAATCCCTGAAAGAAGCAGTTGAAACCGTGGATTGGCATAAGGTCCTGATTGACGGCAATACCGTGACACTCACAGATCCCGATACTCATCTTGATCTGGGAGGCATCGCAAAAGGATATATTGCGGACAGACTCTGTGAACAACTGCGAAGAGACGGTGTGACCTCCGGTATCATCAGCCTTGGCGGCAACATTGCCTGCATAGGTTCCAAAGGAAGCGGCAGTAAGGCAAGTCCTTTCCGCGTCGGTATAGAAAAGCCTTATTCGAACCAGAGTCAGATAGTCGGTGTTGTTGAGGCTTCTGATGAGACAGTGGTCACATCCGGGGTATACCAGAGATATTTCGAGAAGGATGGCATACAATACCATCATATTCTGGACGCCACTACGGGGCTTCCTGCC